>CAZEJW010000100.1:721-16872 GCA_964512685.1 uncultured Leptospirales bacterium
GCAGCCGACTATGAGAAGGCGCTTGAGTATAACGGAGAATTCAATGACATATACGGATCTCTGGGGTAATACCTTGAGGCCCTTGGGAATTACGCTGAAGCCATGAACTGTTATAAACAGGCGCTTGAAAATGGCGAGCAAAGAAACTCCGGGGCAAGGAAAGGTATCTGCCATTACATACTCGAAGGATCAGACTCAAAGGAGGCGTTTGACCTTCTTGATGAATACTATAACAATATTTATAATCAAAGCCGGGAAGTGGCAGTCTACCTTGCTGCAATGCTCAAAGACCAGGGGCGTTATGAGGAGCTTGAACAGCTTCTTAAAACACCGGGACTGGAGGGCTGACTGTGGAATTTGGTGATGATATAATAAGACGCTGCCCTGACTGTAATGTTATTTTTGCGCAGCATACATATCTTTCAGCATCAACACACGGTTATGTTCAGTGGACAGACGGCTGCTGGACTTCACATTACCTGAATAATTCGCCCCTTATCGTCTACTGTCCTTTCTGCAGGGAGTGGAAACCCATTGATGAAACAGAAGAACTCTTTACTCTGCCCATTGCAGCAGACTACAGGCTTATGCCGGTTATTGAACAGGGCTTCTATCCCTTTCCCTGTCCTGAAGATATTTTTGCCTTTCCCCTGAAGGCAAAGGATTCAGAAGGGCCTTTCCTTGCTGTTGATCTTTCTAAAATTAAAAAAAGGTGGTCAGGATGGGCTTCCTTTTTCCCAAAAGAGGCAGAACACAGGTTTATGATTATGATTAAGGAGTAGTGAAATGAAGTTTTACCGTAGAAAAAATAGATTACAGTCTCTCAAACATTGATCAGCTCACAGGGGGGATATTGTTTTGTGAGGTTTGTTGGGGCGGTTGGGCTTGTTGGGGCGTATTGCAATACGCCCCAACCGCCCCAACCGCCCCGATGGGATATTTATATAAACAATTTCAACCCAAAGGTAACAAGTGCAGATCTCTGCTTTGATGTAATCTCATCATCTGTTGATTTTTTTTCGAGAATCTTACGGTATGTATATGAGACCTGAGAATATACTCCAACATTGTCCAGAAGCATATAGTTGAATCCAACAAAGGGGTCGAAGCCAATTGTCTCGGTCTTTGCTGTAGATGCACCTGTTACATCCTGGCTCTTCTTTTCATACAGAACACTTAATCCTCCAAACACGTGACAACTTGAAAATATATCATAGTAATAGGAGAGTTTTGGACCAAGGCTCCATGATGTACCGTCATAAACATAACCGTCTATTTTGGTCTTGTAAATCTGGTATGATGCGCTTATGCCCGGAGCCAGTCCCTCAAGAACGAAATAGTTGACCGAAAGAGCAGGGTTTTTGTTTGTACCCATAATGTATCCGTCAGTATCGCTGATTTTTCCGAACATCTGGAGGTAATTGATTATGCCGTCGAGTTCGAGTGAGAAAACTCCCTTCTTTATTACGGAAAGATTGGGACCGGATTTACGGACATTCTCCTTTTTATCCAGCTTGAGGTTGACCTTCTGGACTGCAAATGCCGCTGAAGTAAAAAGCAGCATGAATGATATTAAAACAGAAATATATTTTTTCATTGTAAACTCCCTTGTTTTAGTCTATATTGTCGAGATTGGCTTTCACGTCTGAGTATTCAATCCGCTGTTCTTCAGAACCCTCAGGATATGAAATCAGGAAATATCCTGCGCAGTCTTCCCTGTTCCTGTATTCAACAGCATATGTTGCATAACCTGTGTTCTGTCCTGAAACCGTGAGTGTTCCGCGAACAGTCCCGTTACCTGACATTCCCGAACTGCTCTTGAGCTGTCCTGTGAGTGCAATACATGAGTCCTGGTATCCGGTAAATGTATGAGTCGAGTCCCCTGTGGTTCCGCTTACCTTGATAACCCAGTTGCATGTTCCTGTGATGTCTCCATTAACGGTAATATTTATTGATCCGAGAGGATTCGGCTCGATATAGTCAAGCTTTGCCTTTGCCTGTGAGTAGTCACGGTAAACCCTTGTGACGAAATCGAGAGGTGTTATCTCTGCCTGAGCCTGGCTGTAATTGCTGAATGGGCTCATTAGCCCGTTCGCATCGATCGATACAACTCTGTAGTAATAGATGCTGTCCATAAAAATGGTGGTGTCCTTGAACTGGGCTGAAGGATTCTTTATGTCGGCCCCTACCTGAGTGTAAAGCCCGTGGGGCGATGTCGCCCTGTAAACCCTGTAATATTCAGCACCGGCAGCCGGTGTCCACATTACATCGATCTCGCCAACAGCTCCGGAACTGCTTGTTACGGATGGAGGCGCTTTGGGCGCAAGGGGTGAAACCGCAAAACCATTGTTTGGTTCCGGGCATATGCTCTCTTCCCCGTCTTCATCAATTGCAATCACCTTGTAGTAATACATGGTTGCAACAACAGTATTTGTATCACTAAAGTAGTTCTCTGCTGTCCAGGTTTCACCTTCACTTGTGTATGGAACGGGGTCTATTTGAACCCTGTCTGCATTGGTAAAAAAAGTTTTAACTGGAGTATAACTCTCATTCTCCAGGATAATTGATCCTATGTCACTTGCGATTTTTATGTATTTGTTTCCATATGGAGTACAAACAGTAATGGTGTCATCACCAAGAGCTGCCCTTACTGCTTCATTAATCTTGTTTATCACATCTGTCTGAGAATATGTTGTTCCCAAAAAAGAACCTGGAAATTATGTAGTCGTATTTACCTGGTCTCCTATTTTAATTATCAGTTTGGGATTCTTCCATCCGATTTTTACACCTCCGGAAAGATCCACATCAGAAACAAATTCACAGTGCAGGTTCTCCGGTGGGTCAGGGATTACTCCCGGCTCTCTTTCAGCAGGAATATCCCCGCTTATACATTCATAGCCTTTATCTACATACTTAGACCTCATTACCCGGTATTTAACAGCATCTGCAACCGAATCCCATGTTATAAAAACCTGGTCTGTGTACCAGCCGTCTGTTGCAATGAGATTTTCGGGTGAATCAGGGAAGGTTCCTGCGCTTCCTGTGTCATAATTGCTGAATTCGCTGAAGACAAACTGTTTGGATACTGCTCTTACTTTGTAGTAGTATGTTTTCCCGGGCACGATTGTGTCATCAGTGTATATATTTTTAATGAGATTCCTCTTCGCAATGATCTCATACCCGTCTTCAGAATCATCCTTTGTCTTGTCAGGCTTCATGTAGGATGAAGAGGGATTAACGGATGAAACTGAACCAAAGGAGTTGTTGAACTGGCCCTTTGTTGATTCAGGGCTCTCGGATCTCCAAAGCTGGTAATAGTCAGCACCATCCACCTTGTCCCATGTGACAATAACCCTGTCATTGTATTCAGTGCTGTCTGTAGCGGTAAGTCCCATTGGAGGGCTTACATTGCTGAAATCCGCGCATGCGCTTATCAAAAAAGAACATGCCGTAAGAACAGGAATCACTATTGCTTTAAGTCTGCTGAATTTCAATTTCAGTCTCCCTTGATTTTTTGTAATGTGTTATTCAAACGGGGTTTCCGTATCTGTTCCATTATAAATTTCTTCATTTGTAATAAAGTTCAGTAATAAGCCTTACTTATTAATACCATATTTTATTTAAATGGTTTAAATAAAAATAAATTTTTTAATATTGCAAATATTTTTCAATATTTTTCAGTATTTTTCCTGAACTTTAATTCATAAGAAAAGACTCTGTTCTCCCCGTCGCCTTCGGCGGCGGGGAGAATAATTTTATTTCATTTTTCTAATGACATTACTGATAACGGATTTAAAATATGTCATGCTATCAAAATACTGTTCAAAACTATAAACAACAGGAGGTCTTAAGTTGCAGATATTTTTAGTAATATTGATTATTATCGGATGTTTGATTGGTTTGATTGGACTTTTTCTAATAATTAAATCCATCCAGGTCAAAAAGGGCAGGGAACAGGCTGAAAATGAATACAGAAACACTAAACCAGGTAAGCTTTCGCCAATTGGTGAGCTGAAAAAACTGTCAGTACTTCCTCTTATTGATTTCTATACTGACGATGACAGGCTCAAAACCGAAGCCGGAGTATCGTATCTCATCGAAGCTGATGGTAAGAAGATTCTTCTCGATGTGGGACTTAACAGGGGTAAAGAACATCCTTCACCACTTCTGCATAATATGAATGAACTTGGAATCTCACCTGAAGAGATTGATATGATCTACTTCAGTCATCTTCACCTTGATCATGTTGGTGGCATGAAAGAGCAGAAGGAGGGAACTTTCAGCGTTTCCCAGGGATCTGTCTCTCTGGGGGATATTCCGGTTCTTGCTCCTGTTGAGATAAAGGCGTCCGACTGGAATCCGGGCCCGGTTACAAGGGTGACAAAAGACCCGGAGGTTCTTGGGAAGGGCATTGCAACCATTGGCGCTATAGACAGGTATCTGTTTCTTATGGGAATTTCTCCGGAGCAGAGTCTTGCATTCAATGTCAAGGGTAAAGGAATCGTTCTTGTTATTGGTTGCGGTCATCAGACAATCGAGCGCATACTCGAGCGAAGCGCTGCGCTGTTTGATGAGCCTGTTTATGCAATAATTGGAGGTCTTCATTTCCCTGTAAACGGCGGCAGAATTATGGCAGGTCCTTTCAATATTCAGTCCATTGTAGGTTCTGACAGGGTTCCATGGAAGGGACTGAGTGAAAAGGATGTGGAGAGCGCCATTAAAGCCATAAAAAAAGTTAATCCTGCCATTGTTGCTCTTTCAGAGCACGACAGCTCGGACTGGAGTGTAAAGAGATTCAGGGAAGAGTTTGGCGATAAATACGTGGATGTAAGGGTGGGAAAAGAGATAGTATTGTAATTTTTGTAGATTGTAGAGACGTAGAGACGATGTAGAGACGTAGCATGCTACGTCTCTACAATCATGTATTATCTGTATTTGCCCGTTCATATTAAAATCACATGTGTTTCTTTCAGAACAGGGATTGAACCTGCGAACAATTAATAATCTTCCTTGACATCTTTTAACCTCAATAATTAGTATCAATATATACACAGAAACTTGTTTATGTTCTGGCCGGTTGTTCAAACCGGTCACTCAGGTTCAGGATGAGTGAAATTTGCTTATCCATGATCTTGTCTCCGGGGACTGGTTCCTCTGCATCTGAAGGGTTAATCTAATGATACTTGGACTGGATGTTGGCGGCACTCACACTGATGCGGTTCTGGTTGATGAAACCGGGATTGTAGCATCGCACAAAACCGTGACAGACCACAATAATATGCTTAATTCCATTAATGCTGCTCTTGAGGCGGTTGTTCGGAATGTTGATACGGATAAAATAACTAAAGTAAATCTCAGCACCACGCTTTCAACAAATGCAATAATTGAAAACAGGCTTGAGGATGTGGGAGTGATTGTTTCAGCCGGTCCGGGAATCGATCCTGCCCTGTATGAGGTCGGCAGTCATTTTCATACTGTTGAGGGATCGATCGACCACAGGGGGTCTGTAATACTGGCCCTTAATGAAAAACAGCTCTCTCATGCTGTAAAGAAAACAAAAAATCTTTCTGTATTCGCTTTAGCCTCGAAGTTTTCCACCCGAAACCCGGATCATGAAAATCAGTTTGGTGATTGTGTAAAAGACCACGCTGACTATATAACCTACGGACACAGGTTGTCAGGACATCTTAATTTTCCAAGAAGGATTTATACTGCCTATTATAATTCAGCAGTGTGGAGGCTGTATAATACATTTTCCGATGCGGTTGACAGCAGTCTGAAAAAACTGAAACTCGATAAAAATATCAATATACTTAAGGCTGACGGCGGAACAATGCCCTTTCACCTTGCAAGGGCATATCCTGTTGAGTCAATACTCTCGGGTCCTGCTGCAAGTGTTCTGGGTATTGTCGGGTTGTGCAGCATTGCAGAGGATTCGATAATCCTCGACATTGGCGGTACAACCACTGACATTGCAATATTCATAGCAGGACATCCTTTGATAGAAAGAGAAGGTATATCAATGGATGGAAAACCAACCCTGGTAAGATCCATTGAAACGAGATCCATAGGTATCGGCGGGGATTCCCTTCTTCATATTGAACACAGGAAGGTTCTTGTTGGTCCTCAGAGAAAGGGGCCGTCTATGGCTGACGGAGGTCCCGGACCCACTCTTATTGATGCCCTGAATTATAAGGGCATCATCTCGTATGGAGATGTTGAAAGTTCCCGAAAAGGTATTGAGGAAACAGCAATTAAAAATGCAATGAGAACTGATGCACTGGCAGATGATGCAATAAACTATGCAATCAATTCCATTAAAACAGCGGTTGATGCATTTCTTGACGAACTCAATTCAAAGCCGGTTTATACTATTCATGAGATGTTTCAGGGTGAAGTTATCAAACCAGAAAAAATATTCATTATGGGCGGGCCTGCTGAGGGATTCTCATCTCTTCTTTCTGATAAATTCGGTCTTGATGTAAATGTGCCAGCTAATTTCGAGGTGGCCAATGCAATAGGCGCAGCTCTTGCAAAGACTACGTTTATGGCTGAATTGTTTGCAGATACAACAAAGGGATTTCTTGTGATCCCGAACCTCAATATCAAAAAGAAGATAGATTCTGATTTTACTCTTGCTGATGCAGAAAAAGAGATAAAATCTGCAATGCTCGATTACATACGAGACCATGCAATCAATGCAGGGCCGGATGATATCGAGATAATTGAAGAGACATCATTCAAAATGGTAACCGGTTATTACAGCACAGGCAGGGATATCAGGGTTAAGTGCCAGATTAAACCCGGAGTTGTAATGAGTCTCTGTGACTGTGCTTTGAGTCAGGATTAAAGGGGGGATTTATGATTAAAGCAGCAAACAGAATGGGATTGATTTTTTTCCCTGCTTATGACTGGGCCATATCCCCATCGCATCCTGAAAGAGAAGAGAGGCTTTTGTATACCCAGGACCAGCTAAGAGAAGAGGGTATTTTTGATATTAAGGGCATAAAAGAATACAAACCGGATATTATTGGGGATGAGGATGTGCTGAGAACTCATTTTTGTTTTCCTGATGTAAAGAGTGTGGTAACCGAATCACACATGATTTCAGCAGGAGGGGCAATAAAGGCGGCACAGCTTATTCTGGATGGAGAGGCTGATAAATCGTTTGCCCTGGTGAGACCTCCGGGACACCATGCAATGAAGTGTGTCCACGGCAACAGGGGGTTCTGCAATATAAACAATGAAGCCATAATGATAGAATACATAAGGGATAAATATCCTGATATAAAACGAATAGCCATAGTCGATACTGACTGTCATCATGGTGACGGGACCCAGGATGTATACTGGCATGACAGGGATGTCCTCTATATTTCCATTCATCAGGATGGAAGAACTCTCTATCCCGGCTCTGGTTTTCCTGAGGAAAGCGGCGGGCCTAATGCTTTGGGCAGAACCATAAATATACCGCTTCCTCCTGAAACATGTGATGAAGGATTTATTTATGCAATTGATAATATGGTTCTTCCCATACTTGAGGACTTCAAACCCGACCTCATAATAAACTCAGCAGGGCAGGACAATCACTACTCTGATCCTATTACAAACATGAATTTCTCTGCACAGGGTTATGCCCTTCTCAATGAAAAGCTCAATCCCGACATTGCTGTTCTAGAGGGAGGTTATTCCATTCAGGGGGCTCTTCCCTATGTGAATCTCGGTATAATACTCGCTATGGCAGGAGTGGATTATTCTCATGTACATGAACCTGATTACGACAGGAAGAAACTCGAGCAGGATGTTCAGGTAACCAAATATATTAAAAAGCTTAAGGATATCGTTCTTGCAGCATATTTTGTACCGCCCAGGGATAAAATTCTTGCGCCTGGAAATTATTCTGCAAGACGAAAGAATATATACTATGATACTGACGGGATTCAGGAAAAACAGAATGAGTCTGTAATGGTATGCAGGGAATGTTCGGGTGTGCTGAAGATTGAAAGCGCTTCTTCGGTTAATCCTCTCAGCCTTGGAATTGAGATACCCGTAGGCGCGTGTGACAGGTGCAGGGATGAAGGATTCAGGATGCTCGATGCTGCAAAGAGCAGCGGCAAGTATGCAACAATACAGTTTATAAACAGGCGCGATAAAGAATACTATAAGATATAAAAGAATCCCGCCTTCCGGCGGGATTCTTTTATATCAATTCTCTTTCTTCTTATCAAGGGCGGTCATGACTACCGCTCTCTGAAATCTCTCTGAAAAGTTACTGACCTTTTCAAGTGACATTCTCTCTATGTATTTCCTGTGTTTTGCCTCTGGCTTTTTAAACAGTTTCAGCATAACACCCGTCATGGTTTTTATCTTATTGTCTCTGGCAAGGGTTGCAAAGTTTTTTAAAGAACTGCCGAGAATGAATTCCTCCTCTGTTACATCACCGCCAAAGGGAAAGGCACCGTAGAATCCGTCTTTTTTAAACTCTTCGAGGTATTGGGCTATTTTAACCGGTGTGTTATTTCTGTATTCTTCAGGCAGAACAAAGTCTTTTGCAACTTTTTTGTATTTTTTTGCCTCTGCCAGAAGTTCTTCCTGAAAACGCGAATCTGCAATTTTAATCATTTCAATGATACACTCTTCATCACTGCATCCCCTGAGATCTGCAATGCCGTATTCAGTGACAATAATATCGCGCAGCTGTCTTGGAACAGAACATCCTGTATACTCGAAAACAATATTGGACTGAACTTCTTTACCGTCTCCTCTTGTGGAATTCAGAACAAGGATTGATCTTGCATCCTCAAGAGCGTTCGCCATTATTACAAAGTCGAGCTGCCCGCCAATTCCGCTTATTACCTGCTGATTTTTGATTGTTTCAGAAGCGGCTGCTCCTGTTACTGTGGTAACAAGGGAGAAATTGATAAAACGGGCTTCTTTCCTCTGTTGTGCTTTCAGGTCTTCTTCTCCATTGAGGGTGTTGACAAACTCTATGTTCTTAAGAGCAAAGAGTTTCTTTTCATCTAACGGCATCTCATTGATTCTCTGGTAGAATTTCTTTGGCGCGATCATCAGTGTTGCATGGATCACTTCTCCACCTGTAAGCTTTTCGCCCAGAAGATCATCAATAGATCCTTTGGCTATAACCTCTTCAATGTCTGTTGATATTTTATTGCCTTCGTATGTCAGAAAGTCTTTGCTGTAGGTAACACTGTCTTTCAATATTCCGTGTTTTACAAGGTAGTCAAATTCATTCTGCCTTAACGGTGTACCTATTGCTCCGGCATTGAGCAGTTCCCTGATGGTATTGCTTGTTATTTCTTCAGTGATTCTTTTTTCATTTATAAGTTTCTGAATGTGGTAATCATCATAAACCTTTCTTGAAAGAATACCGGCATCATATAAATCCAGGTATGAATCAACGAACATTTCCGAATCACAGAAGAGTCCATCTGTAAAAGGAGTATGGCCTCCAAATTTTTTTATCAGATTTGCTTTTTGTGAAAGTATGTCAGATTTCTTCATAAGTTTTGAAAAGACATCATTATGTCTGTGCCGCATCAGTATTCCATAGGTGATAGCATCTCCCATCGAACCTATCCCTATTTGAAGGGTTCCCCCGTCTTTAACCAGAAGACTTGAATAGAATCCGATCATGTGATCAGTATTGCTTATTGATTCCTTTGGGGGGCAGAATGTCATCTGGTTAAATGCATCGCTCTCCAAAATGTAGTCGTACATGTCAGGTTCATAGGTCGTCTCACCCCACAGAAATGGAACATTGGAGTTGAGTTCCGCCATTATTATTCTTTCTGTTTTGGGCCTTTGCTCCAGCATCCAGTCAATGAGGGGTGAAATAACATCTGAATTTCCGCCAGTGGTAATAACTTTTTTACCGTTGATTTCTGCTGAATTCCCAAGATGACAGAGGAGGTTTATGTCTTTGTCAATGATGTCTCTTGGTGAAATGCTGAAGTTTCCTGCAACATGCAGTCTCTGAGCTGTGTCGTGCATCACGAATCCTCCCGGAGGAAGCATCCATTCGTACAGTTTCACATTGTCAGGAAGGCGGTTGTTTCTTAAATCAGTTACATGTTCAAAGTCGGGCCAGTCGCCGAAAATTCTCGACATCATGGGGTCAAGAAGTCTTTTTTCAAGGTCATTCCTGCCCTTTGGTTTCTCAAGTGTTAATGCACTTATGATTGTTAGCTCGATATCCGGATCTTTTTTTGCCCGGAGATAAAGCGCGTTCATAAAGTTGACCGGTTTGCCAACCCCGCATCCGATCCCTACGCATATTTTTTTATTGAGACGCGGGATTATTTCATCCAGGCATTTCTCGATATTATCGGTGTAATTGTTTTTTTGAAGGTTTTCCTGCATGTGTTATTCTCCGTGATGTTTTCTGCAGAGTGATTAAATTCTCTGTGTTTTGTTTTTATTTTATTCTATATTGATCCTCCTTTTTTACCATAACAATAATACGGTTATTTCGTGCAAGACCTTTGTTTGAAAGTAATCAAAATAATTTAATTCTGGAAATTTATTGACCGGCTGGATTGCCCGTTTGTCTACTGTTGTTTGGTGAAAAAAATGCAGGGTGTGGCTGTTCGGATTGTTCGTTTTGAAATACAAAGTTCAGACTGCTGAGTTTTAATATAGTCTGGTATGATTTTATGAGGTGTTTGGCAAAAAGCATAAACTGAAGCTGAAAGCTTCAGTTTATGCTTCAGTTTATGCATGATGCAGAAATCTGTCGACCAGCGTTTTTATCTCATCGTTCTTTCCATAGAGCTTTTCGCTGAGTTGTTCGTCGTCGTGCTTCTTCAGGTCATTTGCAATACCCTTTATTATTCCTTCAGTAAACACATCGTATTTGGTGAGTATATCTTTTTGACTGAAAAGACAGTCTGCTGACTCAAAACATGATTCTGGAAGGCACTTGAGTCTTTCGAGTGTTGCCTTGTGCTCATCATGGAAGATGTTTACATCAACGTACAGCTGTTCAGCAATTTCGAGTGCATTATCCATTTCGAGTCCGTGTCGTATTCCAACTGCGAGTCCTGCAATGAGAAGATATATGTTTGCTGAACCGTCAGGACACCTGAACTCAAAGGTTTGTTTGTCAGAATAATCTTTAAGCTCTTCGTCATAATTGGGGTTAAGGTCTTTTATCATTCCATCAACTCCGATCCATCCAAGAGGAACTCTTACAAGAACTGACCTGTTTCTGTCTCCCCAGCAGATGTTGGTTGGAGCTTCCTGGTGAGGTACAAGCCTGAGGTATGAAACAGGAATGGTGTTTCCAAACGCAGTAAGAGAAGGAGAAAGGTCGAGTATCCCTGCGATTGCTTTTTTTGCAGTATCACTCAGCCTGCCGTTCTCAACTGTAGCTGTCTTGCCATCCTTCATGAGCCTCATGTGGATGTGGAGACCGCTTCCTGCCTTGCCTACTGTAATTTTCGGAGCAAAGCTGATGGTTACTCCGTGTTTGTATCCGAGCATTCTGATAATCCATTTTGCAATGATGAGCTGGTCTGCTGCATCTTCTGCAGCAGTAGGAAGAAACTCTATCTCGTTTTGTTCGTAATATGCTTCATCTTTTGTAAAGTTACCAACCTCTGAGTGAGCATATTTGATAAGGCCTCCGCATTGGGCTATTGCCTGCATTGCTTCGGTTCTCAGGTTGTCCCATTTCACGAAAGGGGATGATTCGTGATAACCTTTCTGATCTGTTGCTTCATAGTTTTCGTCTCTGTTGCTCATTACATAATATTCGAGCTCGCCCATTGCCTCGAGATCGAAACCGGTATTCTTTTTGAGCTCTTCAAGTGATTTTTTGAGAATATTCTCAGGTGCGCTTGCAAGGGGCTTACCGTCTTTGTCATAGTATGAACACAGGATATCGAGAGTCGGTACTTCGGTGAAAGGATTCAGAAAAGCGCTTCTGTATCTGGGCAATACATAGAGGTCACTTGATCCGGCCTCTATGTATGAAAAAAGGCTTGATCCGTCGACTCTTTCTCCTGATGTGAGAAGGTTATCAAGGTGTTCTCTGCTGGTAATGACGAAGTTGAGAGTTTTGAGTCTGCCGTCTCCGCCGACGTATCTGAAGTTAAGCATCTTGATTCCATTGTTTTCAATGTAATTTATGATATCTTTTTTTGTGAATGAGACTGCCGGTTTCTGCAGATACTGAACCAGTGGATTGGGATTTAAGGCAATTTTTGATTTTGTCATGAATGTTTTCCTCGATTTTGTACAGATAGAGATTCTTGTCATTATTGTTCACTGTTTTGAGTATAATAACAAGAATGTCATTATATAATGCAAGTGTCCAATTTTGTTTTAAAAATTTGCTCAGGGAACAGGTTTGTCAATTTATCTTCAGGCTGTTATGTTACGGTAGTGTTAAATTTTGTAATATATGTTACGTTAATGTAAATCATCTTTTTATGCTGTTGTGATTTATGCCATGTTTAGCCGGGCAGAAGGATTACATTTGGAAAAATACCTCTGTTCAATTGTAATATGTTTGCATTATATCATGTGTCAAAAAGAATGCACTGAATATCAGAAAGGAAAAATAAATGAATAAAGCCGGAGTCATTGAAATTTGTTCGGGTTACGGGCTCGCTCCAGTTAAAAAGCTTGGGCAGAATTTTCTGATCGATGACAACACAATAACAAAAATAATCAACGCCCTTGAACTTGCAGAGAATGATTCCGTACTTGAAATTGGCCCTGGTCTTGGCGCTCTTACTGAGATTCTGGTCAGAGAGGTTTCATCCGTAGTGGCGGTTGAGATAGATTCGGGAATATCAGGATATCTTTCGGATAAATTCAGGGATAACGATAATTTTACCCTGATTCACTCTGATTTTCTGAAAACACCTGCTTTACAGGGTATAACAAAAGCGGTTTCCAATCTGCCCTATTACTGTGCAAGTGAAATTCTTTTCAGGCTTATTGAGCAGTATTCCCTTGATTTTATAGGAGTCATGGTTCAGAAAGAAATGGCAGAGAGGATGGCTGCAAAGCCCGGAAGCCGTTCATATGGAGCTCTCACCCTGGGCCTCGGATTTTATTATAATATTAAGATTGCACTCAATATTAGCAGAAGGGCGTTTTTTCCTGTTCCTGATGTTGATTCGAGTTTTGTTATATTGAGAAGAAAGGACCTTTTGCTTCTTGAGACAAAAGAAGAAAGGGATCTTTTTCACTTGCTGGTGAAATCAGCATTTTGGGGCAGGAGAAAGACAATACTAAAGGCTCTCTCTGATTCACCACACATGGAGTATTCGAGAAACAGTATTGAATCGGCACTGAACAGGGCCGGCATTGACATATCCCTCAGAGGAGAGGCTCTTGGAATAGAGGATTTTGCAGGGCTTGCAAGTGCTTTATATGAAAATGGCCAATCATAGGTTCTTTCTCCGGTCAGAAAAGCAGGGAAGATCACTTCCTTTCAGTAGAATGCATATTAATTTCCCGGATTGAATAAACCTGAATATTACTGGAATAAAAATGAATAAAAAAATTGAAGAATTGCTGAAACTGGTTCAGAAACCTGCAAGATATGCAGGAGGAGAACTGAACAGTATAGTAAAACCGGATGCATCATTCAGAATGGCAATATCCTATCCTGACCTTTATGAAGTTGGCATGTCAAACAATGGAATCAGGATTCTGTATGACAGAATAAATTCGCATTCTGATTATGCGTGCGAAAGGGTTTTTGCTGTTGAAAAAGATTTTGAAGACCTGCTCAGGGCGGAGAACCAGTTGCTGTATTCCCTGGAAACATTCACTCCCCTGAAGGATCTTGATCTTGTTGGATTTAATGTTTCTCACGAGCTGCTTGCAACCAATATCCTTCAGATTCTCGATCTCGGAGGAATCCCCCTGTACAGAAAAGACAGGGGCGAGTCTGATCCTTTTGTTATTGCCGGAGGCGCTTCGGTTTCAAATCCTTTTCCACTCTCTGACTTCATTGATCTTTTTTTTATTGGAGATGGAGAGGAAGGCATAGTGGATATTGCAAATGAAGTGTCAGAGGGGAAGAAGTTGAACCTTTGCAGGGCAGATATCCTGGAAAACCTGAGCAGGATAGAAGGCGTTCTGGTGTCGGAGAAATATGAATTCGATTATTCTGAAGAGAGTATTGAGGATGTAAGAGGCCCTGTCGTTAAAAAGAGAATCTTCCGCTCGGCAGTTCCTGTTGATCCTGAAAAACCTGTTATCCCGAGTATGAGGATTACACAGGACAGGGCTGTTGTTGAAGTAACAAGGGGATGCAGGAATCTCTGTAAATTCTGTCATGCGGGATATTATGATCTTCCATACAGGGTTTATCCTGAAAAGGAGGTTGAGGAAAGGCTTCTGAGGATAATTGAAAACACAGGATACAATGAAGCATCCTTTTCATCCCTCTCTCTGAGTGATTACAGATACCTTGCGGATCTTCTTAACAGTATACTCCCGGGATTAACAGCAAGAGGAATATCGATTTCGCTGCCTTCGTTAAGGGTTGACCGCGAAACCATCCCCCTTATTGAAAGCCTTTCTGATGTTAGAAAAACTTCACTCACCTTTGCTGTTGAATCTGCATCTGAAGAAATAAGAAGAAAAGCGGACAAGAAGGTTGATACTGATGAACTTCTTTTTATAATGAAGGAGATCTTCAATAAAGGATGGAGGGCGGTTAAACTCTATTTTATGATTGGATTACCCGGTTGCGATGAAACAGATGAAGCTCAGGAAATTATTGACCTTCTCCTGAAGATTAAATCCATTGCAGGAAAGGGGCGGGAGATAAACATTACAGTATCTCCTTTTATTCCAAAGCCCCACACCCCTTTTGAAAATGAAAAACAGATGGATATGGATTATTTCAGCGATGTTATATTCAGAATAAAGAGAGGCCTCCCCCGTTCAATCAATGTGAAAAATCATAATGTAAAATCTTCATGTATTGAAGGAGTTTTTTCCAGGGCTGATGCAAGGCTGGGGAAGGTAATATATAAGTCATACCTGGACGGCTGCCGTTTTGATTCATGGAGGGAGCATTTCAGGTATCATATATGGAAGGAAAATCTTGATGAAATACTCCCTTTTTGGGAGAAGTGGCTCGGGCAAAGGGATTCTTCGGCTCCGTTTGTCTGGAGTGTTGTCAGTACCGGTTTTGAGAAGGTGTCAGAGGCAAGAAAGAGTTTTACAAGAGAAGATTTGATGGTTGCATCGATCCGGGATAATAAAAAGGCTTTGGATTCAAATGCCCTTGAAAAGGCAATGGAAGAATTTTCCGAAAGATATAATACTGTTTCCACAGTGAGGCTTCAATTTACTAAAAAAAGATCAGCGAGGTTTATTTCGCATCTTGATTTTATGGAAGTTGTCAAACGTGGACTCAGAATAGCTGATCTTCCTATTTCTTATACCCAGGGATTCAACAAGAGGGAAAAAATCTCATCAGGATTCCCTGCTCCATTAGGAATAGAAAGTGAAACAGAACTCTGCGATGTGGAACTTTTTTCTGAGATTGACAGTGTCGATATCAGGGCAATCTCAGACAGTTTTCCTGACGGAATTGATCTTATTAAGTGGGAAATAATCGGAAAAAGTTCGTCCCTCATGGCTCTTATTTGTGCTACTGAATATAAAATAGAAGCAGAAAATTTATCAGACATTGAATATCTTTTTGAAAAGTTTTCTCTTGAACCTGAATTGATTAAATCAGGCAAGAAGGGAGAGAAGGTTGTTGCCTTTTCTGATGCTGTTATTGATTTTAAAAAAACTGAATCCTCACTTGTAATTATCCTTTCAACAGGGACAGACAGTTCATTGAGAATAACGGATGTTATAAAACAGGCAGATTCTGATTCGAGACTTGATGATAGACTGGCTATTATCAAAACAGCTCAGTTTGGGAAAAATACGGATGGTTTGTATTTAATCGGATAATGTTTATCAGTATAACCGGGAAAGTGTAAATATTAATTTATTGAGGTTCCCTGGTTATACCTGCGACTGAAATAAAAAAAGGATGCCTGAAGGCATCCTTTTTTTATGGCTGTATAAAATTTTTATCAGTCATTGGATTCTGCGTCAAGGTATGTAACAGGATCATGTCCCATAAGCCATCGCAGAGTATT
>CAZEJW010000101.1:0-16610 GCA_964512685.1 uncultured Leptospirales bacterium
GTTTACTACATCGAATATTTTGCCTGCTTCATAAAGTTTGTAGAACTTTCGCTCAGAAATTAAATTTGCAGATAAATCTTTTCCGTCCATGATACACAGAACATCAACACCAAAATTCTTATCATCTAAAAAAGCAATATAGCCTGTTTCACTCCTGGAAATTCTAACTGCCTCCCTTAAAGCAAAAAGAATCATCTCCTGAGTAGAAGACCCGGAAATTTTACTGAAATCAAAGATGGTCTTTATTCTCAGTTCATCAAGCCTGTGCTCCTCTTCGGCCTTTTTTTTCTTTTTTTCAATATCGAGATTATACAAGGCATAAGCAAATTCGTCGGATACACTTTTAAGAAGATAAATATGCTCTTCATCACTTGCAGCATTCTTTGAAAGCAATACAGAAATAACACCATAAATCAATCCGTCATACTCGAGCATATAAGCGAATGATTTAATATTATCGTTATCACATCCTTCACATTCACTGCATGCGGATAAAATTGGCTGAGAAGTTTTTAGCGCCTTTTCCTGACAGTCAGTAAAATATACATCCGGCAAAACACTTTGATCCGGCATCATAACCGTTTCATCAGGATTCCCCCTTTCATCAAAAAGAGTTATTCTAACCGAAAGGCAATCCGGACTTTCCGAAATGGCTGAAGCGATTCCTTCTGCCAGCCTTTTTCTGTCAATTTCATCAAGAACAAGTCTGTTTACATTCTGGATAAGCTTAACGATAAGATCAAGAAAACGAATTCTCTTTTCAGCCCGTGAGATTCTCTCCCCCATAAATGAAACAAAAACGGGGACAATGATAAACATTGCAGCCCTGAAGTAGTCGTTAAGTGTAACAACGAAATCACGCAGAAAGAAATGACCGAAGACAAGAAAAAAAGCGAGGAAAAAAGCCACAACAAGCCCTCGCCTTTTCCACCATATTGCTGAAAGAATTATTGGAATATAGAAAAAATGACTGAAAACGGTCCCTCTGTTTTCAAAGACATGAAAATATACGGTTAGGAAACAGGATATTAAAACAAGAACAATAATAAAGACAACCCTTGATGAATCCCTGACAATGAGCATGCTCATCCTGTTTATTATATTTGAAAATGATGTTTTTGGGGCAGGATAAACATTCTCCATAGACAACGACAAAAACAGACCCACAAAGAAAAAAACAGCAACTCTGAGGTAATCACCATATGATATATTATGGCTGAATAAAAAATTATAAGCCGCCAGAAGAAGTATCGAAAGAAAAAGAACTACAACAACCCCCTTTCTTCTCCACCATAGAGATGCGAGAAAGATAGGAACATAGAAAAAATGAGTATATACTGAGGTGCTATTCAAAACAAAGCCTGAATAAAAGGTAAGAAAGCAACAGATTCCGATAAGAGAAAAAAGCACAAGAAATCTATGCAATTCGTTCTCGTGACGGTTTTCATCATGAATATTCATATGCACACCTGAAGATTAATTGAAAACCTGACAGGCTCAACAACTATCAGTTTTAAAGAATAACTAATAGAAAAAAACCAATATACAAATTGTCAACCGTATTTTAATACACTGAACCATGATTTATCCATATCAAACCAATTAAAATCCATTTATAAAACTGCAGCTATAAATATTTTGCCCACCTCCACATAAAAAAACAATTGTTGTTGCACTTTTATACAATCATTTTTTAATTTGTTGACTCTTTTGAAAATAAATTTATTATTTAAATTTACCAATAAAGTGGTGCGCAAATGAACAAAGACAATATAAAAAATCTTCAGAATGAAATATCAGAATTAAAATTAAAAAACTCACAGCTGACAAAAGAAATTGCTGAAATCAAAAAATCAAGGGGAGACAAACTTCCTCTTGAAAAGACAAAACAGATAATGTCTTTTCTGGAGAACTCCACATCTTCAATAATGCTGAAAGATACCGCAGGAGAATATCTTCTGATAAACCAGCATATCGCAAATTTACTTGGAATCCCACACGATAAATTTATTGGTAAAAAAGACAGAGACCTTTTCTCTCCGGAACTGGCCAGCCAGTTTGAAGAAGAAGACCGGCTTATAATATCAACAGGAAAACCCCTGAGATCTGAACATGAATATAGACTTCATGATAAAACAAGATTTTTCATGACAACAAGGTTCCCTCTTTTCGATCTGTCAGGGACAATATATGCAATCGGCATGGTTTCTACAGAGATAACCGAACTAAAGGAAGCCCAAAATGAACTAGACAGTTACAGGGAACAGCTTGAAAAAATTGTCAGCAAAAGAACTGCGGAACTCAAAGATACTAATTCCATACTCACTGCAAGAGTAATTGAACTTCAGGCAGCAAAAGAAGAAATAAAAAAGCTTAACGACACTCTTGAAGACAAAATCAACGCAAGAACCCTGGAGCTGAGCCAAACCAGTGAAGCACTCGAACAGTCTAATGAAACAATAAGAGAAACACAGGAAAAACTCATTCTTTCCGAGAAAATGGCTTCCCTTGGTACAATGCTGACAGAAGCAACACATGAAATCAACACGCCTGTTGGGATAAGTATAACTACAGCATCTCATATTGAAAAAAAACAAAAGAAACACAGGAACTTCTTGCCTCAAAACAGCTCAAAACCTCGGAACTGGAGAAATATCTCGACACCGTCATGGAGGCATCTCGCATTCTCACCGGCAACCTGGACAGAACAGCCAACCTGATAAAGGGCATCAAGAATGTAGGAGTCGACCAATGCAGCCGCAATATAAGAAAATTCAACCTTAATGAATACATCAACGAAACAATAATGACTCTTGGGCCAAAATTAAAAAAAACAAATCATCACATACACATAAACTGCCCTCAGGGGATAGAAGTAACGACTTCTCCCGGAGCCATAGCTCAGATAATAACAAATCTCGTAATAAATTCTCTCAAACACGGTTTCGATAAATCACACAACGGGAGAATTGGTATTGATATAAAAAACAAAGTTGACACCATACTTCTTGTATATACAGATGATGGTAAAGGAATCAAACCGGAAGATATGAAGCGAATATTCGATCCCTATTTTACCACAAAGCGTAATGAAGGGAGCAGTGGTCTGGGCATGCATATCATCAACAATCTTGTTACCGAAGACCTGAAAGGAACAATTCAACTCAACTCTTCCTGTAAAAGGGGAGTTGAGTTTACCATTGAATTCCCTTCCGATCTTCCAAAATAAATTAATAACCAAAGGAATTTTCAGAGAGCAAGAGATGGACCTTTATACCCCTCAGACTGCGCTAAGAGCAGAGAAATCCGGCATAAAAAATGCTGAAACAGGCTGGAAAATTATACTCTGCGATGATGATGAAGAAATTCACATAATCACCAGAATGGTTCTGAAGGACTATTCTTTTATGAACAAACCGCTTTCCTTCATAAGTGCATATTCAGCCGAAGAAGCAAAAAAAGTTATAATCGAGAATCCAGACAGTGCGGTAATCCTTCTGGATGTAATTATGGAAACCAACACCGCCGGCCTTGACCTTGTTCACTTCATACGAAAAGACCTGCGAAACAATCTCGTTCAGATAATACTGAGAACCGGCGAACCAGGACATGTCCCCGAACATAAGGTTGTAGAGGAATATGAAATAAACGACTACAAGACAAAGCAGGAGCTGACATCTCAGAAGCTTCATACAGCAATAACATCTGCTCTGAGAGCATTCAGGCTTGCCGATTCCTACAGAATACTTAACTCCAAGCTGGAAAAAGAACTTGCAGAAAGAAAAAAAATTGAAGAAAAAATGAAAATATCGCTCAGGGAAAAAGAGATACTGCTGAAAGAGATACATCACAGAGTAAAGAATAACATGCAGATAATCTCCAGCCTTCTCTGTCTTCAATCAAGATACATCAGAGACCCTAAAGACCTTGAGCTTTTTATGGACAGCGAAAACCGTGTAAGATCCATGGCCCTGGTGCACGAGAAACTCTACCAGTCAAAAGACCTGACCCGAATTGATTTTGAATCCTACATAAGAGAACTGATTGCACACCTCTCTCACTTCTACAACATTGACCTCAACGAAATCACGATCAATGTTGATGTAAAAAATATTTACCTGAATATTGAAGAAGCGATTCCCTGTGCTCAAATAATCAATGAATTGATATCAAACTCAATGAAATACGCCTTTATGGGAAAAACATCCGGGCAGATAAACATCTCTTTTTGCAAAAATAACACAGGGAAACATGTACTCATAATTGAAGACAATGGCATAGGTCTACCGGAAAACTTCAACCTTGAGAACAGTAAATCTCTCGGACTTCAGCTGGTCACTGCCCTTAATGGCCAGCTCAAGGGAACCATTGAACTGGATAAAACCAGGGGAACATCCTTTACAATAATTTTCTGATCCTCTTTCTGTCCCCAATCTGTAATCTACAAAATTTGCTTGCAATTTTTTACAGCAGAAATGTATCTTTAATGCATACTGAACAGAAGCAAATAAATGCAATCGGGAGTATTTTATGACAAATCTAAAAGGCGTTAAAATCTATGATCCCGTAAAAATTATTGGCCTGAAAAACATTGAATTTGGAACCAATATTATTATCGACTGTTTCTCATACATATACTCCAGCAAAAGCATGAAGATCGGCAATAATACCCACATTGGAAGTTTTACATTCTTATGCGGAGCCGATGTAATAGAAATTGATGATTTTGTTGGTATAATGCAGGGAGTAAAAATCTATGCCAGCACCGATGATTACAAGGACTGGGGGTTTGGCAACCCGACTGTTGATGAAGATTATCGAAATGCCTTTCGGGCTCCCGTAAAGATAGGTAAATTTGCAATAATCGGAGCAAACAGCGTTATTTCTCCTGGAGTTACCATCGGAGAAGGCGCAGCCGTTGGCGCTTGCTCAGTCGTTACCAAAGACCTTGAACCGTGGGGGAATTATATAGGAAATAAAAAAATAGGCGAGCGAAACCGTGAAGAGGTTCTGAACAATTATAAAAATTTTCTTAAATCAATAGAACATATATAAAAAATTATATATTTAAAAAAATTTCAAACAAAATTACTTTTTCTTTTCATATTAATATTTTTCTATAATCCTACCTATATTTCATATCCTTATTGACAATTTACTTGACACATTGAAAAGTATAAAAATTATGCTAAGATGACAATTTTTGTAACCTCATGAAAGATTTGATGTTGCCAGGGGGATCTCAAACAGCAACAGCAAAATTTCTTTGAGTAGTTACTAACAATTTTCACTTAAAAACAAGCCAATTATTTTGGCTTTGAATATCAGGAGGTTTTTGAATGGGACTTATTGATGAAATTATCAGTAAAGCGCAAAAGTTATCAAAAACTATTGTGTTACCTGAAACTGAAGACGAAAGGGTATTGAAAGCAACAGAAAAAATCCTTCAGCAGGGAATAGCAAAAGTGGTTCTTATCGGTGAAAAAGATACAATCGAAAAAGACGCTGCCAATCTCAATGTAAAGATTGACGGAGCACAGATTGTCAACCCCAAAGAGTACGAAAAATTTGACGCGTATGTGGATGAGTTTGTCAAACTGAGAGAAAAGAAAGGTATGACAAAAGAAAAAGCAGAGCAGATAATGGGAACAGATCCCCGTTATTTCGGAGCCATGATGATTCACAAAGGCGATGCTGACGGAATGGTTGCAGGGTCCAATTCACCAACAGCTGACGTACTCAGGGCCAGTATGCAGGTTATTGGACCAGTGCCCGGACTCAAGACAATTTCAAGCTGCTTTGTTATGGTAACACCTAAAAAAGAATACGGAAAAGATGGAATCCTCATTTTTGCAGACTGTGCAGTTATTCCTGATCCAACAGCAGAACAGCTTGCTGACATTGCTATCTCTTCTGCAAAAACTGCAAAAGCAATGGCAGACATCGACACTCCACGAGTTGCTCTTATGTCTTTCTCAACAAAGGGAAGCGCTTCACACGCAGATGTTGACAAAGTTACAGAAGCTGTGAACATTCTTAAAGGAAAAGACGTCGACTTTGAGTTTGACGGAGAACTTCAGGCAGATGCTTCGATAGTCCAGTCTGTTGGCGAAAAGAAAGCTCCAGGCAGTGGCGTTGCAGGAAAGGCAAATGTTCTTGTTTTCCCTGACCTTGGCGCTGGAAATATTGGATACAAGCTTGTCCAGAGATTCGCAAATGCAGAAGCATATGGTCCTATCCTCCAGGGACTTAAAAAGCCTGTGAATGACCTCTCAAGAGGATGTAGTGTGGATGACATTGTAAACGTTACAGCAATAACTGCGGTAGCAGGTGAATAAAAAATTTTATCAAGGAGATTCAAATGGATATATTAGTACTGAACAGTGGTAGTTCTTCTCTCAAGTATCAGTTGTTTGATATGACAACAGAAAACACAACTGCAAAGGGCCTTATAGAAAGAATCGGTCTTAAAGACAGTATCGTAAATCACGAGCCCGAAGGAAAAGAAAAGGTCAAGAAAACTATTGACATTGAAAATCATGAGAAAGCTCTCAAGATTGTACTCGACCTTCTTGTAGACCCTAAAGATGGCGTAATAAAATCACTCGATGATATAAATGCAATTGGTCACAGGGTTGTGCATGGTGGAGAAAACTTTTCTGAATCCGCTCTTATAACTGATGAAGTTTTCAAAGCAATTGAAGACTGCGAGCCTCTTGCTCCTCTTCATAATCCTGCCAACAAAGCCGGAATTGTTGCATGTAAGGATATCATGCCTGACAAACCTCAGGTTGCTGTTTTTGACACTGCTTTTCATCAGACAATGACACCTGCAAACTATCTTTATGCACTTCCTTATGAATACTATGAGAAATACAAGATAAGAAGATATGGTTTCCATGGAACATCCCACAAGTACGTTGCTTTCCGTGGTGCTGAATACCTTGGCAAGGACATTAAAGACCTCAAAATCATTACTGTTCATATCGGAAACGGCGGAAGCATCACTGCTATAAAAGGTGGAGAAGTTATTGATACATCAATGGGATTCACTCCGCTTGAAGGTCTCGTTATGGGAACAAGATGCGGAAACATTGACCCTGCTATAATCTTCTTCCTTATGGCTCAGGATTCAGAACTCACATCTCTCGAACTCGACAAGATCATGAATAAGCAGAGTGGTCTTCTCGGAGTTTCCGGAGTTTCAAGCGACATGAGAGATATTACAGCTGCTGCTGAGCATGGAAACAAGAGAGCACAGTATGCACTCGACCTTTTCGAAAACAGAGTTATCAAATATATTGGTGAATACACAGCTCTTCTTGACGGATGTGATGCTATAATTTTCACAGCAGGTATTGGTGAAAATGCTATCGACATCAGAGAGCACCTTGTTGAAAGACTTGGATGGCTTGGTGTCAAACTTGACAAAGAAGCAAATAATGTCAGAGGCAAAGAAGCAACAATCTCTACAGCGGATTCAAAAACAAAGGTTCTCGTTATTCCAACAAATGAAGAATACATGATAGCCAAAGATACATATGATATAGTATCAAAAAAGAAGTAATATAATAATTACTGTAAACAGAAGGGGCCTCTTCACATGAAGCAGGCCCCTTTTTTATTTTTATTATCTGAATATAATTCACAGTCCCGCCTTTATGAAAAATATTGCTTGCATTAAAATGCACAACATCTAACTTTTATACAGAAAGATATAAGACCTTACACGTGACGATAATATATGCTTCAAAAAGAACCAATTTTTAAAATTTAATCATCAAAAAATCAATTTTTGATTGCAAAAAACCGGACATTTAATTAAAATTTGAATAGTTCCAAAAAAATCAATCAGGGGGAAAATTCAATGCTGAACAAGAGTAATATTCTATACAGCAAGTTTGTAAAAATCATCGAAGAAGAACATCAGCAGATAACAGAGAGATTCATGAACGATCTCCTGAAAAACCCTGACACAACTGCATATCGAAATCTCGATGTAAATTTCATGTATGAAGAAACTGACAAAATTTACAGAGATCTTTCGATATGGATAACCAAAGACTACCCTAAAGAAAAAATCAGGGAAAAATATCACAAGATCGGTATTGCCCGGTACAACATGAATATACCTCCTTCCCAGGTTCAGAAGGTAATAGTTCTTCAAAAAAGAAACCTCTGGCTCTACATCCTCAACAAGCTATACAATGACGAAACTACTCACCAGGAAGTCATTGACCTCAGCAACCGTGTAATTCTGTTCTTTGACAGAGCCGTATTTTACATGCTCCAGGGATACGAATCAATGATCAACCAAAAACCAATGTCAGGGAACTTCCAGACTATTGGAATATAATGAACGACCTTTTTGTTTTCGGGGATAACAGTGACTTAAGGGACTTTATCTACTTTCTTCTGGAAAAGCTACCTGAATCAGCAAAAGAATCTGTCCTGAATGACTGCATTGTTATAACCATCAACAACGACCTTGACGGTTTTTACATTCCCGGCGGGTTCACCAGAGATAAAAGTGTAATAGCGCTAAGTTATTTATTATTTGAAAAAAATCCTACCCGGTTTATCAAAACATTTTATCATGAAGTGGCTCACCATTGGCTCGGGCACCGTGTTCTCTTCGGCAGAGATGAAAAACTCGAACAGAAGCAGGAGGAAGAGGCAGACAAACTGGTTAACGAATGGTTTTTGAAGACCTTCTGAAAATCAGAAAAAACTGAGTTTCAGAAACGATATACCGGCAATCATCAAAACAAGAATAGCCAGCAAAACAAGCTTTGACCTGTCATCAGAATCAATTCCTCTCTCAAGCATTACATAAACATGGGTACTGACGGTTGCACATACCGATATGCAAAGTGATAAAAACAGCGTAGTGATCATCACAAGGGATATTCCGGAAAATATCCCTGTTGCCTGCATCCCTGTTACGAAATTACCGGCAGATGACAACTCAGAAACCGGTGAAGAAAAGGGGAAAATGATCCCGAATATGCTTCCAGAAAAGCTCGTAACAAATGCGAAGGCCTCAGAGAATTCCTTACCGGAGATTGTCTGCACGGAGGCTACGGCAGCATAGTGAATAAAAAACATGAAAGATACAATCAGCACAGTTAAAAAAAGCATTACAGGGAGGATGAAGACAAACCTGAAATTATGCTTTTTCAGAAAATGAAAAAAAGCCACATGAGACTTTATAAAGCCGCTGTTCCTGTAAGCCATCACAGGCGGATAAAACCACAATCCTGCAAAGAATGAAAGAACCAGTACACATGAAACAATATACAGAGGGAAAAACAATAGCGAATGCACCAGAGGTCCGACATGCGGAACTGCTCCGGCAGTGACGAGAATTATTCCCAAAATAAAAAAAACTGATATTGAGTTGAAAGCGGAGCCGGGTATAAATCCTTTAAAAATGGCCCCCCGCACAGGTGAAGGCGGCAGTGAACCATCAAAAATCTCATCAATAGTGATTTTTGAAACAATTGCTGATGCCAGGAAATAGAAGAAAGAGGCAACAACCAAAGGCAGAAAATAAATCATTAACCGAACAACACGGCTTTCCGGATAAAAACTCCCCATAGGCATGAGCCAATTCAGTCCGGCAAGTACAGTCAGAGCCAGAAAGATACAGAGGAAAGAAACTCCTGCCTTTGATTTTTTAAAACCATCAGCGCAGATACCAAGGATTCCGTTAAGAGTGAAACTGCTGATTGTTTTACCTGTAAAAAAAATATCAGTTGATTCAGGGTTTGAGCTGTCTCTTTTCTCTTCTACATCAGGTTTTTCCTGAATCCTTACAGTACTTCTTTTTGGCTTTTTATCATGAACCTCAAAAGGAAATTCAATAATAAAGGATGCAGAACATTTCTTGCATTTATAGGAATACCTGGTAGTATTCACAGATGTAAAGGTTATGGCGTAAAATGCCCCGCAGCCCGGACAAAAGGCAACCTTAATTTTCCTTGAACAGTTTTTACAAACGATGACTGAATGTTCACAGTCTCTCACGATTTTCTCTTCAACCGGGTATGATGATTTGCAGTGTGAGCATGTTACCTTCATTTTATTCCTCTTGCGATTTTGCCAGTTCTTCAATACTCTGCATTTTATGATGTTTTCCATCACAGATCACATGCGGCTCTGTTCCCCTGATAAAGTATTCCTTTTTAACAGGGCACCCCGGGCCTGGCTTCAGGCCGCTTATTCTGCAAATACATTTTCTAACAACGCCCTTTGGCTTTGCAGCAAAATATTTCCTCTTTCTTACGGAATAGATCTCTTTCATAAAGCGTCCCCAGACCGGAGCTGCTGCAACAGAACCGCTCTGACCGGGCCCCAGGTCAAATGTCTGAGAGTCGCATCCGATCCAGACCGATGCAGCGAGGTCGGGAGTGAATCCCACGAACCACGCATCTCTGAATTCCGAGGTTGTACCAGTCTTGCCTGCTGCGGGCAGCCTGAAATTTGCGTCAATCCTCAGGGCTCTGGATGCAGTCCCCCGGTCAACCACATCACGGAGCATATCCGTCAATAAAAAAGCCGTTTCTTCTGTTATTACCTTTTTTTCTGTACCCTTTTGGCTTCTGTGATTATACAGCTCTTTGCCTTCTGCATCAACTACAGAAATTATGGAAAACGGTTTTGCTCTGACCCCTCTGTTTGCGATTGCAGCAAATCCTGACGCCATCTCCAGGGGAGTCATTTCACTCGAGCCAAGTGCAAGGGTAGGATCAATCTCAAACCTGTTCTCTGGCACACCAGTAAGCCTTGAACCGAAATCACTTATTCTTCTGCCGCCAATCTTATCATAAATCAAAACAGAGACAATATTGAGGGATGCCGCAAGCGCGTTCCTGGCAAGCACCCTGCCCTGGAAATCCTCACCATAGTTTGACGGCCTCCATTCTTCCCTGTTTCTTTCTACAAAAATAACCGGCAGATCAAGGAATCCGCTTGCCGGTGTAATTTTTCTGCATTCGAGTCCTGCACCATAGACAAACGCCTTGAATGCAGAACCCGGCTGTCGTCTTGCATTGACTGCACGGTTCAACTGGTTATCACCGCTAAAACCACTTCCGCCCACCATTGCCAGTATGGACCCATCCGATGGATCAAGAGCCACCAGGGCTCCTTCCACCCTGCTGTTTTTGCCTATTCCCTCATAAGCATTTTGATACAAACTGAGAGGATTAAAAATTTGCTCTGACCCCATAATCAATGAAACGATTGAAGCCTCTTCGAGAAATTCGTTCCTGAACTTTCTCATAAATGACGCTCTCTGCCTTAGAACACTGTGCGATTCACCATTACCCTTTTTCGCAGCAGCCAGAATATAATCGATCTTTCTTTTTTTGTATTTATTGAATCTGCCAGAGATTGCACTCTGTCTTTTCAAAGCATCAGAGAGTATCTGTTCAGCCTTGCTCTGACCCCACATATCGAGAGTAGTATAAACTCTGAGACCGCCACAATAAACAGTCTCTTCACCATACATTTCAATGAGCTGCATCCTTATATATTCTGAAAAATACTTTGCATTTTTTCTGTAATCATGCCTGGCATTCATCTGAGGAGAAAGGCACTTTATTTCTGCAAGGTATTTCTGCCAGAAGGCATTGAACTGGTTTATTGAATCCATTGCCCTGAGTGCACCATTTTCAATATGAGCAGCAAATATCTTACCGCTTCTTTCAAAACAATTGCGGGGATTCTTTAAAGGAGAAAAACGATTTGGTGCGGAAGGGATTGATGCAAGTATTACTGACTCATAAATATTTATTTCAGATAATTTTTTTTTAAAATAAAAACGCGCTGCGGATTTTATTCCATATATTCCATGGCCGAAGTAGATCTGGTTCAGATACATCTCCAGTATCTCATTTTTTGAATATTTTTTTTCAATCTCTCCGGATATAATTATCTCAAGCAGCTTTCTTTTTATGGATTTTGTGTTTCCTGCATAGAGCTGTTTTACCAGCTGCTGTGTAATGGTTGACCCGCCCTGTTCTATTTTCCCTGCTGCCACATCGGTAATAAAAGCCCTGATTATTCCCTTTATGTCAAATCCTGTGTGCAGATAAAAGCTGCTGTCTTCAGCCAGCAAAAACGCCCTTTTCACTATTTCAGGTATTTCACAGAAATCAGCATATGTTCTGTTCTCGTCAAAGAATTCTGTAATCAGTTCTCCATTGCTGTCATATATCTTTGTGGCAAGGCTTGGACTGAATTTTTTTTCTGAGATGATTATATCATAGCAGTCATAATACACCTTTGCAAAATATGCAAACGGGGCAATAAGGCAAAATGTAAATACCAGGATGATGATAGTTTTTATCAGTGAATTCATTTAAGCAATTGGCCCGGTTCATTCCTGCAAAGAGTCTTGGATTTAGGGGGGATTTTATACAACATGCCTCTGTATCCCCCTGATCTCTTTTTAGAATTTTCATTATAGAGGTTATTTGCAAATCTTCAACAGAAAATAATTCATTTGTTCTGCCCCAGAAAAGCAGCGCCTATTGCACCGTTCACCTGTGCTGTCTCTGACACCCTGATGTCGAGCCCGAGCTTGTCTTCAAGCGCCCTGACCACACCGATATTGTTTGCAACCCCGCCCGTCATCATTAACGGTGCCCTGACCCCGATGCGGTTTGCCATTGCAGCCACCCTTGCAGCAACAGACTCATGAATGCCGGCAATTATGTTCTCTCGCGCCTCACCCTTTGAGATAAGCGTTATGACCTCTGACTCGGCAAAAACCGTGCACAGACTGCTTATGCGGGCAGGATTCTGAGCGGTAAGTGATATATCGCCAAATGCGTCAAGATCCACCTCGAGTGCTCTTGCCATTACCTCCAGGAAACGGCCTGTTCCTGCAGCACACTTGTCATTCATCGCGAAATCCTTTACTGCACCCTTTTCATCTATCACTATTGACTTGCTGTCCTGGCCGCCTATATCGATAATCGAACAAATTTCAGGATCTGTATAATGGACACCTGCTGCGTGACAGGTTATTTCAGTTATTTTCCTGTGAGCTCTTTCAACACTGTTTCGTCCGTATCCTGTTGCTATAATCCCGTCTATTTGAGATTCACTTAATCCTGCTGCTGAAAGAATTTCTTCAAACACTTTCTCTCCTGCTTTTTTTGCATTATACCCGGTTGAAATAATCCTTGTTGCTATGAGTTTACCGTCTTCCATCAATGCCGCTTTTGTTGTGTTTGAACCTATGTCAATACCTACTGTTTTCATTATAGTCTCCGAGTTTATTTTTCAGCTTTCATGTAGCGGAGAGATGCCTGTTTATTCAATTTGTTTTTTTAAAAATTTGCTCTGACCCCATGAATGATTTTTCTGAGAATTATAATTTTGCTCTGACCCCGCTCTGACCCCGCTCTGACACCGGCAAACAGAATAAACATCTCAAAACGAAACATTATTCACTTTATGAAAAAGTAATCACTAAAACGAAAAGTATTGACACCGGACATCGCACTGATTTCACTGGATAAACAAAAAAAAATTCTCCATCAGAAGGGGAAAATAAACACTGCTTCCAGAGCAGACTTCATGAAAAGGAGTTACATTATGAATCTCGATATTTCCAGTAATCCATTGACTGCCGAATTCAAAGAATTCATGAAAAATGAAAAATGTATGGCCAACCTGGTGCTCGGCGGTTACGAAAAAGCCGGTGAAAAAACTGCACTTCGCTGGTATAAAAACGGGAAATGGGCTGACTATACCTGGAAGGAATTTGGTAATAATTCCAGGGCTATCGGAAAATCTCTTATGAATATGGGATTTGGTAAAGGTGACATGATTGGCATTTTCAGCCAGAACAGACCAGAATGGCACTTTGCTGACGTTGGTATCTGCTCGACAAGGGCTGCTTCTGTACCGATTTATGCAACCAACTCTGCTCCTGAAGCTGAATATATAGTAAACGATGCTGAACTGAAGGCCATATTCGTAGGCAATCAGGAGCAGTATGACAGAATAATGACATTTTTTGAGAAATCGACTCTTCAAAAGGTAATTGCATTCGACAGATCAATTAAAATCTCCGGAGAGCAAAGCGTTTACCTGGATGATTTCATTGACGAAGGAGATCAGCTTGCCCTTAACAAAGAACTAGATGACAGAATTGCAAATGCAGATCCGGATGATATTTTTACCTTAATTTACACATCAGGAACCACCGGCAATCCAAAGGGTGCCATTCACACAAACGAATCTTTCATGGCAGGGATATGTGCCAATACCTACAGATTCAGCGATGTTGAGGGAGAGATGGTTTCTCTTTCTTTTCTGCCTCTCAGCCATGTATTTGAAAGGATGTGGTCTTACGGAGTTTTCTACTTTAAAATGGAAAATCACTACTGCGAAGACCCCAAGGAAATAATGGATGTTCTAGCCGCGTCAAGGCCGCACTACATGTGCAGCGTGCCAAGAATATGGGAAAAAATTTATGCTACCATTTATGATAAAATTGAAACTGCACCTCCGGTTAAACAGAAACTCTTTCACTGGTCTGTCAAAACCGCAGGTGAGGCATACAGCAAAAAAGTTGCAGGCGAGAATGCCGGGCTCGGCCTTAAAATAAAGAAGGGTCTGGCTGATGCTCTTGTGCTTAAAAAAATCAAAGACGCTCTCGTTGGCGGAAGGGCAATAGCTTTTCACAGCGGTGGTGCTGCATGCCCTACATCTCTCAAGGTCTTTTTTAACAGCATTGGGATTCCTGTTTGCGAGGGATTCGGACTCACTGAATTCTTCCCTGTATGTGTTGGTCGTCCTGAAACCGCAAAGGATCAATACTGCGGACCAGTAATTGCAATGGTTGACCTGAAAATATCCGACGAAGGAGAACTTCTCCTCAAGGGCAAAAACGCCATGAAAGGATATTACAAGAAACCCGAAGCCACTGCAGAATGCTTCACTGAAGACGGATGGTTCAGAACCGGTGATGTTGCAGAAATATACCAGGAAGGCGATTTCAAATACATTAAAATCACAGACAGGATTAAGGATATCATAATCACTGCCGGGGGTAAAAATATATCACCTCAGCAGATTGAAGGCCTTTTCGGAAGCGATCTCTACATTGAACAGATTGCAGTTATCGGTGAAAAGAGAAAATACATCTCCGCCCTGGTTGTACCTTCTTTCGAGGTTCTCGAGGAATACGCGAAAAACAATAATATATCCTTCAGCTCAAGAGAAGACCTTATTACAAAACCAGAGATAATTGACTTTTATGCGAAAAGAATCGATGAGCATACAGAATCTCTCGGCCAGGTTGAAAAAATCAAAAAGTTCACACTCCTGCCAAGGGAATTCAGCCAGGAAGAAGGAGAGATTACTCCTACCTTCAAGATCAAGCGCAAGGTTATCGACAAAAAATTCCAGGATACTATTGAGAAGATGTATTCCTGATGTGAATAAAATTTGCTCTGACCCCACAACCGGGACTCTTACAGGTCCCGGTTTTTTATAATTTTGCTCTGACCCCGTTTAACTCAATTCACTGCAGTTCAAATTTGCTCTGACCCCACTTCACAGATTATTGATATGCCCTGATCAGTAATCAGACTTTTTTTGCTCTGACCCCGGTTTTTTACAATCACTTCCTTTAAAACTCAAAACTACAATAGTCATCTTCACATTTTTCTCCGAAAAATTTAATTTTTCTTCAAAACAGTTTTTTCCTTACAATTTTACAGGAATACCCATATTCCTGAGTATTATGGCAATATGCATGAGTATGATGACCGTGCTCGTGAGTATGATGGCTATGCGCATGAGTATGACGACAGTGCTCGTGAGTATGATGGCATTGCGGGTGAGTATGATGACCGTGCTCGTGAGTATGATGGCATTGCGGGTGAGTATGACGTATATGCGCGTGAGTATTACAGCATTGCGGAGTTCAATCCACGGGAATTATGCAATAAAGAATGTTCTGTTTTTTAATAATGCTTACTTCGACTCTGCTCCCTTCGACACTGGCTCAGGGCAGGCAATAAGCGTTGGTATAAAAATGGTTTCGGCAGGCTCCCTTCGATGAACTCAGGACAGGCAACCAGCGTTGCCGTTAAGATGCTTCGGCAAGCTCAGCAGGCGTTGCTATTAACAAACCAATTTTTTCCAGGCAACGCCCGCTGAGCCTGCCGAAGCGCTTTCAATCCCCCAAAAAAACAAAGCTCTGACACCCAGAGGGGTCAGAGCAAAAATCAAAAGCAATAAGCATAGAAAAATATAAGGGAATAAAAAACAAAGCACCTTACCCCCAAACATCATTCCCACCAGGCCACCTTAACCCTGCTCAACCGAAAATCTTTTTAAACCCGGTTCAGGCAAAGCCAACAGGCAGCCTCAGGGGGCAATGAATAATATCTAAAATCTTACAGCCAGTACTTAACACCAGCCTTGTAATAACGGCATGTACCGCTTGAAATAGTACCAGCGTCATCATAAGTTGAACTTGAATTTCTCTTTTCTGTGCCTGAATCACCTTTGAGTTTTTTTACCCTCAAAGATGAATGTCGAGGATTCTCAAACATTATTTCTAGCTTCTTTTTAAGCTG
>CAZEJW010000102.1:0-16537 GCA_964512685.1 uncultured Leptospirales bacterium
AGAATATCCGTTTATTCCCGCAGAATATATTTATATTCTCAGAGAATATCCGTTTGGTCTCTGAGAATATCAGTTCCGTCCCGGAGACGCATTGATGGGTTACAGAGACCCATTGTTCCGTCCCGAAGACGCATCGATGGGTTACAGAGACCCATGGTTCCGTCCCGGAGATCCATTGATGGGTTGCAGAGACGTATCGTTGCGTCCCGGAGACCCATCAATGAGTTCCTGAGACGCATTGTTGCATCTCAAAGATCCATCCGCCCTGATCTGCTGATTAATCTCTTGACTTCATTCACTGAAATCTTCAATCTCGAAAAAATTTTATTACAGAAGAAAAGGTTATCTCCATATCCCCTTTCTCTTTATTTGGGTATGGTTCAGACTGAAGTAAATATTCTGGTATCAATTAATAATATGAACATAGGTAAAATAGAAATAAAAGAAAAACTCGTGCTTGCTCCGATTGCAGGCTATACTGATTCACCTTTCAGGAGGCTCGCGCGCAGGTTTGGCGCTGGTTTTGTTGTGTCCGAACTTGTGAGCGCAGAGGGCATAAGAAGGCGCAATGAAAAGACCATGAACCTCATGCGCTTTTCAGAGGATGAAAGGCCATTCGCTGTTCAGATATTCGGCAATGATCCTGATGCAATGGCTGAGGCCGCTCGTGTGGTTGAGGGCCTTGGAGCGGATTTTGTTGATATAAACCTTGGATGCCCTGCTCCAAAGGTTTGCGCTGCAGGTGAGGGCGGGGGATCTGCCCTTCTGCTCAATCCTGGCCTGGTTGAAAGAATAGTCAGAGATGTTGTTCGTGCAGTCGCAATCCCTGTTACAGCAAAGATCAGGACTGGCTGGGATGATTCATCAAAAAATTACTGTGAAATCACTGCAGCTCTTCAGAACGCTGGTGTTTCACTCATATCTGTTCACGGCAGAACAAGGTCTCAGAAATACACAGGAGAGGCAGACTGGGATGCCATCAAAGAGGTTAAGAGTATGGCGGATGTGCCTGTTGTTGGAAACGGAGACATCCTTTCATATAAAGAAGCCGAAATGAGACTTGAAACCTCAGGATGTGACGCAGTTATGATTGGTCGCGGCGCTCTTGGTAATCCCTGGATATTTTCGGGCGCAAAACCGGGGATCGATGATATTATTTCTCTTGCAAAAGAGCATTTATTACTCATGATAGAGCACTATGGTGAATACGGAGTCATCCTCATGAGAAAACACATGGCAAAGTATTTTCACGGCTTCAGGGGAGCGTCAAAACTGCGCGGAGAGATTGTACGCGCGAAAACAGAGGATGAGATGATTTCCCTGCTGGAATATGTTCAGGAGTGAGCAGAGTCCGGAAAGAGAAGGGGATGAAGAGATGATTGGGAGAGATGAAGAGATGATTGTCATGCTTCGACTCCGCTCAGCATGACGGGAAAAGGATTTATTGACCGTGTCATTCCGGCTGGAGTGAAACGGAATGCCGGAATCTCATTCATAGAGCCTGTTAAATCTTCTGCATGAGATTCCTGCCTTCGCAGGAATGACAGGGAAAGTGCAGGAATGACACACAATCCAATATACGATGACCAAAAATCCAATATACGATGACCAAAAATCCAATATACGATGACCAAAAATTCAATATACTGTGAAAAAGAAACTCAAAGCTGCAAAAAACAAAGGAATGAAGAATGATACTTGGGATCGGTACTGACATTGTTGAGATTAAGCGCATTAAAAAGCTTGTATCTAAATATGACATGAATTTCATTTCAAAGATTCTCACACCTGAGGAGATTGACCTCATGCCTGATGCAGACCCTCAGGAGTTTATTGCAGGCCGTTTTGCAGCAAAGGAGGCCCTTGTTAAGGCCATTGGCAGCAGGGAATTCTCTTTTTCAGATGTATCAATTCTCAGGGATGAAAAAGGCCGTCCATTTATAAAAGAAGAAAGCCTCAGGGGGATTCTTCCGCAACCGAACTGCACTGTCCATGTTTCAATAAGCCATGAAAGGGAATACGCAGTTGCGTTCGTTACAATAGAATCCTGAAACAGTCTTTGGGAAAATTAACAATTTATAAAAATCTTGACTATATACCGGCAGAAATTATTAATGTTTGATCAGGAATTTCTGATATATTATGGAGGTAGTTGTATTTCGGCTTTTGACCTTTCGGTTGTTCTCTGACCGTTTTGATTTATGACTGATGATTCCTTAAAGCCGGATATACTGTTTTTTGCCTCATCAAAGGAGTAAGGATATGATGAAGTCGAGTTCAATACCTGAGGTTATTCAGGATATAAGGGATGGTAAGATGATCATCCTTGTTGATAATGAAGACAGGGAAAACGAGGGAGATCTCGTTGTTGCAGCCGAAGCATGCACACCTGAAATAATCAACTTTATGGCCATGTACGGAAGAGGGCTTATCTGCGCGCCTGTTACAGCAGAAAGGGCATACAACCTTGGACTCAAGCTCATGGTCGAAAAAAACACAGACAAATTCAGCACTGCTTTTACTGTTTCAGTTGATGCAGTTGAAGGAACCACAACCGGAATATCAGCAGCAGACAGGGCGCAAACTGTACAGGTTATGATAGATGACAAGACCGGACCTGAAGATCTCAGGAAACCCGGACATATTTTTCCGCTTGCAGCAAGAAAGGGCGGTGTTCTTGTGCGGGCAGGACACTCAGAGGGAGCTGTAGACCTTGCAAGGCTTGCCGGCATGAAACCCGCAGGTGTAATCTGTGAGATAATGAATGATGACGGAACAATGGCAAGAAGGCCGGATCTTGAGAAATTTGCAGAAAAGCACGGTCTCAAAATAGCTACTATTTCAGACCTTATAAAATACAGGCAGCATAAAGAGCGCCTCATAAGAAGATCTGCTTCAGCGACTCTGCCGACAGATTTTGGCGATTTCAGAATCGTGACATACGAAACAGAGATCGATGGCAAGACCCATGTTGCTCTTGTAAAGGGTGATGTTGACGGACTTGAGGGAGTTCTTGTAAGGGTGCACTCAGAATGCCTTACCGGTGATACTTTTGCTTCTCAAAGGTGCGACTGCGGTTCACAGCTTCACAGGGCAATGCAGATGATAGAAAATGAAGGCGCGGGAGTTGTGCTGTATATGAGGCAGGAGGGCCGGGGAATAGGCCTGTGCAATAAAATCAAGGCATATGATCTTCAGGACCGTGGACTCGACACTGTAGAAGCCAATATCGAGCTTGGTTTTCCTGCTGATCTTCGCGATTACGGCATTGGCGCCCAGATTCTCGTTGATCTCGGGCTTCACAAAATAAAACTCATGACAAACAATCCAAAGAAGATAATCGGTCTCGAGGGATACGGCCTTGAGGTTGTTGAAAGGGTTCCCATAGAGATAGATCCTGTTGAAGGAAATTACAGGTATCTTGCAACCAAGAGAGATAAAATGGGACATCTTATCCTCGGGCAGGAAGGGGGAGATAAACCTGATGCTTGAAAATTCATCTACCATAGTAGTGGTTGATGATGAAGAGGTGATTCGATTCACCCTTCAGAAAAAACTTTCCCGTCTCGGGTATAATGTAATATCACTCGAGAAGGCGGAAGACGTTTTATACCTGATAAAGGGAGGCGATCAGAAGATCGATCTGGTAATATCCGATATCAAACTTCGCAAGATGGACGGGATCGATCTTCTTACCCGTTTGCGGGGTCTGGATGAACCAATCCCGGTTCTCCTCATTACCGGTCATGGTAATGTGGAGGATGCTATTAAGGCCCTGAGATACGGCGCAAGCGATTTTATAAGGAAGCCATTCGATATCAATGAAGTGGCTTCATCTGTAAGATCGATCCTCAGAAACAAATATGAAAAAAAACTGGCTGCCGGTTTTGCACAGTATACCCTGTATGAGCAGTGTATATATGAGCTTCCGGTTGATTCTTCAGTTGTGAATACAATATCATTCAAACTTACCAAGGATCTCGTTCCAATGGATCTTTGCAATTCCACAACAGCAGAAAACATATCCCTTGCACTTCGTGAGGCAATCAGCAATGCCATGTTTCACGGGAACCTTGAAATATCATCGGACGTGAGGGCAGACGGCGGAATCAAGGCATTCAACGAAGAAATAGAAAAAAGAAAAGAACTCCCTGAGTTCAAAGACAGGCATGTTAAAATAAGATATGAGCTTACCCGCGATTATGTTGAATATGAAATAGAGGATGAGGGTCCTGGTTTCAATTACAAATCCCTTCCTGATCCACGAGATCCTGAAAATTTTTTCAAGGACAGCGGCAGGGGTCTGCTTATTATACAGATACATATGGATGAAGTCAGCTGGAACGGAAGAGGCAATATAATAAAATTGAGAAAGAACCGGGTAGAGAGAACCGAATCATAAAAGGAGATCTTATGTATACAATCAAGTGGAATGAAAATACTGTTTCTGTGCTCGATCAGAGACTTCTGCCTCATGAAGAGGTGTATCACGAGTATGAACACTATACAGAGGTTGCTCTGTCTATAAAGGATATGGTGGTAAGAGGCGCTCCTGCCATAGGGATTGCAGCTGCCATGGGTATCGCTCTTGCAGCCAGGAATATTCATACTAAGGATTTTGAAGATTTCAGAACTCAGCTTTTTAATGCATGTGAGCTTTTTGCAACAACAAGGCCAACAGCTGTAAATCTTTTCAATGCAATTGAAAGGATGAAGAAGATCATTGAAAGCAGGTCTTCAGTAAAGGATATAAGGGAGTCTCTTGAGAAAGAGGCTTTGATAATGCATGATGAGGATGTTTCCGCCAATCATGAAATGGGCAAAAACGGCAGCGGGTTTCTTGATGACGGTGATATTGTACTTACTCACTGTAATGCGGGCGCTCTTGCAACAGGCGGTTTCGGCACAGCCCTTGGCGTTATACGTGCAGCTGTTGAAGAAGGCAAGAAGATAGAAGTCTTTGCCTGTGAAACAAGGCCGTATCTCCAGGGAGCAAGGCTCACAGCCTGGGAACTCATGCAGGATGGTATTCCTGTAACAGTAATTACTGACAACATGGCAGGCCATTTTATGCAGAAGGGGATTATAAAGAAGGTGATCGTTGGAGCGGACAGAATAGCTGCAAATGGTGACACTGCAAACAAGATAGGAACCTATTCTCATTCAGTGCTCGCTTCTCATCACAATATTCCCTTTTACATTGCAGCGCCTTTGACCACATTTGATTTTTCAATAGAATCAGGGGATTCAATTCCCATTGAGGAAAGAAGTGTTGACGAGGTTGCATTCATCCGCGGAACCCAGATAGTTCCTGAGGGAGTGAGGATTGAAAACCCTGCATTTGATGTCACCCCTGCTGCGAATATATCCGCAATAATAACAGAAAAGGGCGTTATAGAAAAACCTGATAAAGAGAAACTCGAAGCCTTCAGGAAGAGTACCAGCTGATTCAGTAGTTGATTATCAGGCATTGATTTATTCACTGTCATTCCGGCTGGAGTGAAACGGAATGCCGGTATCCATACGGTAATCTCATGAACTTAGTTCCATGAGATTCCTGCCTTCGCAGGAATGACACGAAGAATCCAATATACGATCCAGAATCTTTTTCAGTAAAAAAAACTGTAGTACATTAGCAGGATATCATTGCCAAAGAAGACCGTGGTAATGAATCCTGCTGCAAGAAATGGGGCAAAGCATATTTTTATTTTAAGCCCCTTTCCTGAAAGAAGCCCGTAGAGAATACCCACAACTGCCCCGATTATTAGAGATGACTCGAGCGCAACAATCGAGAGATCAAGCCCCAGGTAAAGACCTATAACCGAAGCCAGTTTTAAATCACCACCCCCGAATGATCCGGGAAACAGAAGAAGAATCACAATAAAGAAAACAAACATAATGATGAAACCATACGCGTGGTTCAGGATGTCTCCTGACGTTGCTATCTCGTAAACAGAGAAAACAAGAAAGACAAGAATGAGCGAGTCAGGTATTGTGAGTGTCTGAAGGTCTATTATTGCTATTGTAAATAAAACTGATATAAGCATAAAAATACTGATTGTTTTTATACCTATTCCAAAGTTAACAAAAACAGCTGCAGCAGTGAGACCGAAGATTATTTCAGCAAGCGGGTAACGCCATGATATTGATGCTCCGCATTTCGTGCACTTTCCGCGCAGTATGATGAATCCAAGAACAGGAATCAGGCCAACAGGGCCTATTCTCTCACCGCATGACGGGCATTTTGATGAAGAAAAGAGTGCCTTTGCAGGTGACTGCTTTACTGATCCGTCAATATATCTCAGTGCAAGTGTGTAAAAGAAACTGCCGAAGAATGCTCCGCATATGAATGAAACTGCTGTATAGATGAATGGCATGTTATATCCTGATATAATAGTTTATTCCAAACAGAAATATATTTTCTGTGAGGCTGAGATTTTCTTCTGTTTTTGTATTGCTTTCTTCTGTCTGACTGCCGCGGCATATGAGCCATTCAGCGGAAATGGAAAGGTCTGTTGAAACTGGTGTTTCCACCCCCAGTATGAAATGTGCTCCGCCTGTGGTTGTGTCCCATTCTTCTTTTTTTGATGCAGGCAGTCCCGCGATACCTGAAGGAGAAGACTGACTTATCTCCATGTGAATGAGACTCACAGAAAGCCCAATGCCTGTATAGAATCTCATCCTGTCTCCTGCTTTTATATTTACACAGACCGAGACAGGGAATGATGCCTCCCATGCAGCGAGTTCAATTTTGTTTGAAGTTCCGCCTGACGGTGTTATCTTTCCTCCAGGAGAGAAGAAGAGGTTCTCTGTGTAATACATTCCCATTCTGAAGAGAAGCAGCTTGAATGAATATCTTGCATTTACACCAAAAACCGGTGAGAACGGATCGTTTATCTGTTCTGTTTTTGTGCCTGTATTCGCTGCTTTGTATTTTTCCATTGAGAGATTTAGTGATGATATGCTGCTGCCTGAGTTTCCTGTTCCTCTTGTCAGGCCAAGGTTCAGACCAAGACCTATCTCTCCTGCAAATAACGGCAGGTTCAGGCTCAGTATCATGAGAAGAACAAGTTTTATTGTAAAGGGCTTTTTCATCTGCCACTGCCATTCCTGAAGTGAAAGCATACGCCAGCCTGCCATCTGAATCCTGTGAATTGGATCTCAGCCCTGTCGCCTCCGCTTTCCTTCATTTCGGTTTTGCCTCTCATATAAGATACAGTAGTAACAACGCCTATGAGGTCATTTATAAAATATTCTGCTTCAAGTGTTATGAAAAGAGGAAAGCCAACTCCACTGAAGGTTGCCTCTGATTCAACTGCTGAGGATTTGAATGAGTTGGTGTATTTGCCTATTGCAGTACAGAATCCTCCTGCAAGATTCATTCTGGCATCATCGAATATTGATATTGAAATCCCTGCTGCAACAGGTATGTCCATCTGCATGAATGTATACTCTGCATCGAGCTGGTTTTCGAGCTGGTCAAGGGTTTTCCCTTTGCCGCCTGCAACATTCTGTGAATAATGAAACCCGGTAATGAAGATGAATCTTTCGAATAATGTGAGTCTGAGAGTGGCTCCTGCATTAAGGCCAAACAGGGGGTATATCCTTTTAGTGCTCACTCCGCTTTTTGTCCGGTTGATGTCGAGTATGCCGTCATCCGCCCCGAGTATATCCTTCTGAAAGGATGACTCGAGATTACCTCCGATAAATGGAGACATTCCGGTAACGGCCCCGGCAGAGAAGTCAAGAGAGGCTGCACAGAGGGATGAACAAGCTGCAGCAATGAATATTATTGTTATAATTATTTTTTTCATGTTTCACCTACAGGATGTAATAACAGAGGCCCATGTGAAAGCGGCTGCCTGTGCAGTCGATTGAATAATCTTTGTATGAACCGGCTGATGTCTGAGCTGTCGGAGAGGTTATCCCGGCTGCATATTCCCAGTCAATGAAAAGGGAAAACCCGTGAGCAATACTGAATTCAGTTCCAAGTATAAATGCAGGAGCATATGTAAATTCACTGATTTCATGATTCCCGGTTGCTGTTTTTATGCTTCCGGTTGCCATTAAAAGCACAGCTCCTATACCGGTGTAGATTCTCCCGGTGAGTCTTACAGGTATATTAAGACCTGTATAAAAACGAACGGATGAAAATTTTATATCTGTTTTTTCGAGAGAGGTCTCTGTACTTTGAACCTTGCCCTTTGTAATTGTAAAGCTGGTATCTGCACCTGTTTTAATGAAAATGTTTTTATATATGAGGCTAATATCAGCTCCAATTATTACATTGTTCTGGGTGTTTATATCTCCGTCAATTTCACTCAGCCTGCAGGCATCATGCTGAAAACCAGTATAAAAACCAACAGACAGTAAATCATCAGCAAAAGCTGCACTGGATATAATCATTAAAAACAGTGTTAGCATTGATATTCTGTTGAGCAGATTGTTCATATTGAATTTTATCACCATTTTATGCAAATGAGTAAGACAATTATTATCATACACATATGATTAAATACTGTATTGATTCCTGAATTTCAAGTCATTTTCTTTTCCTCATCAGTAGTAAAAGTAATCTTCAATGCAGTATTAAAGCAAACATAATATTTAAATCAATACAATTTCTCTTTATAGCTGAATACAGTTGCGCCGTTATTTGTCATGAATGTTTTAAATGAATCATTTTTTAATTGATGACGTTGTACGCATTTAAACACACCTGTGCCGAAAAAAGATTACAGTGCTTTTGTCTTAAGGTGAAATTTAATTATATTAAAATTTATATTAAAAAATAAATTTTGTTGTTGTCTATTGTTAAATCAACTGTTAAAAAATACCCTGGGTTATTTTAAAGACCTTATGGACTCCATGTGCAGCTTTTGCAAAATAATTATTCCACTACAATAATCATAATCTGAAAACTGATTATTTCGCAAAAGCTGAAGTGTAAAAGTGCAGCAATCATTATCTGGTTGACCACATGTTCATATAACTTTAAACCGGAGGTATTCAATGAATAAGTTGAATGTTCATTTCTTTGTTCTATATGCCTGTTTGCTTTTTATCCCCTTTAAACTCTTCGCTCTTGAAGATGTTATTAAAATTCCCAAGACAGGGCATATGAAACCCCAGATATCTTTTACTCACAAAGCCCATTCTGAAGATTATGACATTAAGTGTATTCAATGCCATCACAAGGGAAAAAACCAGAGATGTAGTGAGTGTCATAAACGAAGAGATCAGGATAATGTTATCAATATCAAAGGGGCATTTCATCAGCAGTGCCATGACTGTCACAGAAAGACTTCCGGCCCCAGGGCCTGCGGTAGATGCCATGTAAGAAAATACAACTGAGAGATCCTGCCATGAACCTTACTATTAAAGACAATTTGCAGAAGAATAATAAAGTTTTTAAAAACAGTATTTTAATGAAAACAAAAATAAAACTTATTTTTACAGTTACTGTTTTCATTATACTTTTGGGAGTGATCCTTTCATGTTTTTTGTACTCACGTTCATTTATAACTGATATGCTGCTTCATAATTACAGGGAGATAGCAACCAAACAATTTGAGTTTATTGAATACTGGACAGAAAGGAGTGTTGAAAATACTGAAAAAATTGCATTTGCTCCAGATGTGCGAAACTATCTCTTTAAGAGATATGCAGGCATGCCTGTTTCGGCAAGAGAAGCAACAGCCCTGAAACACTATCTTGAAAAAATAAAATTTGATCATGAAGTATATATCAGGATCAGTGTTGTTGATACTGATGGTAAAATATGTGGTTCATCAGACAATCATGCAGGAAGTATATCCGGCAGTCCATTGTTCAATGAAATAAAAGACACTGATGATATACATATACCAAGTGCCTGTATAGACAACAGTGAAGGCAGGCACCGAATATGCCAGCCTGTGAGTTATCCGGTTTACCAGTACAGGGGAGAAAAGGGTAATATAACAGGTTATGTAATCACCTATGTTAACCTTGATATCCTTGATGATTCTATAAGTATGATAAACCTGGGGAAAACAGGAAAAGCATATATTATTGATAAGCAGGGCAGGGTGGTATGTTCATCAACTGATATAGAAAAAAACAAATCCGGAAAATTGAATACAATGCTTCTTAATCCCAATACAAAAAAAGACGTTGAAGGTATTTCGAGATGTCTGAAAACTGCACGTGCAGGAAATGGTGAATATATAAGCAGTTCAGGGGAAAATGTTTTTGGAGTGTGGAAGTGGTACAGTTATTTTGAATGGATTTTCCTGGTGGAGGTTGATAGAAAAGAAGCTCTGGCCCCTGTTGCCATGCTGACCAAAATTCTTCTTCTTATAGGCTTTGTATTTATTATTGCTACTGCAGGACTTGCTTTTTATTTATCAAAACTGATAATCAATCCTGTTGAAAGCCTGAACAACCGGATGAAAGAAATATCTGCTGGTGATGCTGATTTAACCCAGGAGCTTGAGATAAGCAGTAATGATGAATATGGTGAAATGGCTGATTATTTCAACAGAATTATCAAGGGCATAAAAGAAATTATTATCAATATTAAATATAAGGTCAATCAGCTGGAAATACAGGCTGATGATATGCATGAAAGAGCAGATGCTTTTTCCATGAATTCTCAGAACCAGGCATCATCTGCCGAAGAGATAACTGCATCAATGGAAGAACTCAATACAGTAATGGAAAACATCAACAACAGAACTGATCAGCAATTTACTAACCTTGAATCACTCAGTTCGAAGATGGAAGAACTGAGTGATATAATTCAGAATGTGAGTGAAAGGATAAATTCTGCTGCAAAAGAAACCTTCGTAATTAACGAACTGGCAATAGCAGGAGATCAGAATCTCAAGCAGCTGACAGGTCTTGCAGTACAGATAGATACCGGGTCAAAAGAAATGAAGAAAATTGTTGAGATAATAAATGATATTTCTGACCGGATAAATCTCCTTGCCTTGAATGCTGCAATAGAAGCTGCACGTGCGGGAGATTCTGGAAGAGGGTTCATGGTTGTTGCAGATGAAATATCCACTCTTGCAGAGCAGACCGCTTCCAGCATAAAGGGAATATCTGATTTAATAAATACGAATAATATGGTTGTAAACTCAGGCTTTGGTGATTTTGCGAATACCATGAAAACACTTAAGGATATAATAAAAGGTGTGGGCTCTGTTTCGGGAACCCTGGAATCAATTGCTGAATATATAAAGGTGGAACTGGAACTTAACTCAACAGTAAATCAGAATGCCTCTGAAGTAAAGATTCAGTCTGAACAGATAAAGACAGCTATTAATGAACAGAAAAATGCTTCAACAGAAATCAGTAAATCACTGTCTAATATTAGTGATTCAACGCAGTTGAGTGCAACCGGTTCGGAAGAAATGGCTGATGCTTCTAAGAAGGTTTCTGAAATATCACAGTCGATAAAATCAACTGTAGGTATATTTCGTATTTAGTAGTTTTGATTGAATGGGGCAGAATGCTTCACCTGCTCTGAATTTCAGAATATAATTTTATAATCTAAAAGAAAACCGGCATTATAAAATAGCCGGTTTTCTTTTAGATAAGTATGTATATTTTGTCTATTTCTCTACTGAAAGGGTAAGGCTTGACTGACCGTAATCTCCGTGATGAAGAGAAATAATAAATGGAAGCCAGTCTGGTCTGCTGTAATTAAGATCGAATGTATCAATCACGAGTCCAAGATGATGGCCTTCTGGTATGTCATAAGCTGTCGCAACAATGGGTATTTTAATGTTCTTTACAGAACCTGCCTTTCCCCAGTCCCAGAATGTCTTGAAACCGTGGGTTATATATGTTCCAATGCCGTTTTCATTTACATCGTAGAGGTAGATTATAACTTGGCCTTTGGTTTTCTGGTCTGCAAGAGCATCCGGGTGATAGAGTGACATTCTAAGAGTTGCTTCACACTTGCCCCTGATTTTTTTCTCCACAGCGAGTTCTTCTCCCTCGTAAACAATCGTTTTTGTTCTGTCAAGGAGTGAAAGATTACACGTTATGGGAATTTTAAACTGTTCCAGGACGGGAAGAACCATACACCCGGAAATAGTACCTGTTGTAAAACTCGATACAATGGCATTGATTCCTTTTTTTGTGCCCGGTTCGGAAGTGAGTTTGCCATTGGTGAATGTTCCTTTGGGTTCACAGTAGAATGTCTCTGTTGTGATTGATTTTGCGGGCCATATCCATGTTCCATTTGACTCTTTAAGGTCATCCATGTCATAGACCGTACGTTCCATATTGTTTTTTTCTTCCATGGTTACCACAGCGCTTTTTTCAGGGTTTGTAACAATTCCTGTATCAATGCCCTTCAGCCAGTAGTCGAACCATTTGTCAACATTGTCATAGACATAGTTCTGCATGCCTGCGAGTCCAGTGAGTTCAGCAGTTGCATGAGTGCCCTGGTTGAGGTCCATGTATTTGTGGTCTACAGTAAGAGCGTTAAAATAGTCAATTGCCACATCAGGCTGAAACATGTAATCTGCAAAGTTATGCGCTATGTATATTGGCTTGTTCCATTCATTGAGTGTGTCAATGAAAGACATTGGTGACCTGTTGCCGATTGTCTCAATTAGCCAGTCAATATTTGTATTAGTAAGAGTGCTATACCAGACTTTGTAGATGTCAGGATCTGGATTTGCAAGCAGTGTGCCGGTTCCGCAGAGAACAGCACCCCAGAACAGCCTTGGAGTATCTTCTGACCACATGCTTCTTACCATATCCATGTATGATGAAAGAGCGCAGGCAGTTTTTATTCTCGGGTCATGGCTTATTGCATTCAGGCTTCCTCCTCCTCCGAGAGATATACCTGAAACTCCAATGTTTTCCATGTCAACCGGAGCATTGGCTTCAAGCCAGTCTACAACGTTCGAGAAATCGGCATAGTCCCATGGGCCACTTAGAGATGCCTTCCCTTCCCCTGTGTGAGTAACTGAGAACAATATAGCCTTTTCTTGCAAAATGTTTTGCCTGTGCAAAGTATTCATGTTCTTCCAGTGCCCAGCTGTTCATGAATATTATTGCAGGGAAAATTTCACCTTCAGTCTGTGCAACAGGCTGATAAATATTTGCAGCGATTTTTATTGTCTCGCCATCATATTCTGATGGAATCCAGATATTATCTTTGTATGTATATCTGTATCTTTCTGAGGTATTTTCCTCAGTTGCCTCTTCAAGCCCCATTGTCTGATTACTGTTACCAGGAGCCGGACAGGGGTCTGTTTCAACAGAGCTGTTTTCACATGATGAAAAGATTATTACCGCCAGGGCAATAAGCCAGATTGATAATTGTTTTTTCATTTTTTCGATCCTCCCTATTTTTTTATTTATATCAGCTAATAAAAAAACCGGCCGGTCGTAATGTCAATGTTTATATTCAAATTGTGTGTATTAATTTTATATGATGTTAGCATGTTTTTTATTAGTGTTTTTTTGTTTGATGTAAGGTGTATAAAAGTATGGGAATTGCCGGATAAAAGAGAGAGGGTATGAATATGTCTTTTGGGTAATGTAAATATGGGTTTTGATATATAAAATATTTACATTTTCATTCAATGAGAATCATAAAATGGGATTTCATGGAGAAATAAGTTATCCCATTCTATGATTCTGTTCAGCTTAATATTATTTATTCTTCGTAAAGCCTGTCTATCTGATTCTTGTATTTTTGATCTATGAATTTTCTTTTCAGCTTAAGAGTAGGGGTCAACTCTCCTGCCTCCTGTGTGAGTTCGTTTGCAAGCAGGACAAACTTTTTAACTTTTTCCACCTGCCCGAGACTTGTTGTTTTTTCTTCTATGAGTTTTTCGTAGAAATTGCAGATAACAGGATTTTTTATAATCTCTTCCGGTGAGGTGTATTCAATATCATTCTTCCTGCAATAATCCTCGAGCAGGATAAAGTTGGGTACAACAAGAGCGGATATGAATTTTCTTCCTTCACCGATTGCAATAAACTGAGAAATATACATTTCATTCCCGAGGAGAGATTCAATCTGCTGAGGTGAAATATTTTTTCCTCCTGATGTTATTATCAGTTCCTTCATTCTGTCAGTGATTTTAATATAGGACAGGCGGTCTCCATTTTTTTCTATATGCAGCAATTCGCCTACGTCCTGGGTTTTAAACCAGCCGTCTTCTGTAAATACTGCCCTGGTTGCCTCAGGATTTTTGTAGTATTCGGTCATTGCCATTCCGCCCCTTAGCTGGACTTCACCTTCTTCTGAAATCCTTGCTTCAGTCATCGGAAGAAGACATCCGCAAAACCCTGGGATTGCATTGTCCCTGAAACCGACACACACAGGGAAAAATTCAGTAAGTCCGTATCCCATAAAGATGTTGATTCCGATTGCCTGGAAAAAATCATTTACCTCCGGCGCGAATGCAGAACCTCCAATATGATAAACATTGCAGTTTACAGTTCCGAGCATGGTACGAATTTTACTGAAAATAATTTTGTCTGCTAGTTTATATTTTATCCCATAGCTTTTTTTTCTGTATGATTCAAGACCAACTCCCTTTGCCCATTCTTCATCCCCTCATGAATGGCACCGTACACTTTGTCCCATATCCTTGGAACGCTTGTCATGAAATCCGGTTTCAGCACACCCATGTATTCAACAAAGGCTGTTGGGTCCGGGCAGTATCCTATTTTTACACCTGCTGACATACATCCGTATGACCAAAGTCTTTCAAAAATGTGTGATAAGGGGAGTATTGACATTGACAGGCTGTCCGGTCCTGCTTCCGGATAACGCCAGGCAGGGAATATTCCATTCATGAAACTTCTGTTCGTATGAACCGCTCCCTTGGGATTGCCTGTCGTTCCTGATGTATAGATGATGGTAATCATATCATCCGGAGAAACGCTGTTGATTCTTTCATTGAATTTTTCATCAGGGAGCTGTCTGCCTTTTTCAATAAGGCTGGTGAGTAAAAAACTTTTGTCTCCTGAAATTGCAATGTTGTCCTGCATGGCAACAATATATTCAAGATAGCTGTTGTTCCCGATTATCTTCAGAGCTTTGTCGTACTGTTGCTGGTCACCTGCAAACAGTACCTTTACTCCGGCATCGTTGATAATATACTCGGCCTCTTCAATCGAATTCGTTGCATAAATCGGAACCGAGACTGCTCGTGTAGCACAGATCCCCATGTCACACACTGCCCATTCTGCACAGTTCCCTGAGAAAACTGAACACATGTCACCGGGTTTAATTCCCATTTCTATAAGAGATTTTGAAACTGCTGTAATTCTGTCTGCAAACTCGTTCCATGAAATATTTTCCCACTGGTCCTGTATGTTTTTCTGTACCAGTATGGTTCTGTCTTTATAGATTTTTGCATTTTTCAGCATCATATACGCAAGAGTTTTATTCTCTTCGATATATGCTTCAAATTCCTTTTTCCAGTCTTTGTCACAGTCTCTCCAGGGCGGCAGATTTTTCTTCATTTCATGCATATTCAGGTCTCCTTATGGTTTTTTAAGAACAGAAAGAAATACCTTCATGTTTTATGATGAAGTGTATTTTTATTTTTTTTTAGTATTTATTCCTGAAAGTACTTTTTGGCGCAAATGAAAGAATATAATTACCCCCGCCGCCTTCGGCAGCAGGGGTAACAAAGTTTTTTCTTCTGCAATAAGGTTTAGGAGTAAACACTGATTTTTTTAATCTTTTATAGACAAATTTGATATAAGTCAATATTAATTTAACTATTTGTTTGACCGTCTGGCTGATACACCATAAGAAGAGGGCCGGAATTATATTTGCCGCAGCAATTTTTTTTTGATATGATTTTAACCGGGGAGTGTCATGAAAAATGAATTTTTTCTTTACACAACATCCTGAAATTTTTTTATTAGTTAATAACTCCGATAAATGGAACACCAAATGAAGAAGATAATCTGTCTTGTTGTTTTGATGTTAATCTCATGCTCCGGGTTGAGTGTCATTGATTCTGATTCCCTTAGATCGGAATTCTACAGTATGAGAGATCTCATTGTTAGAAACAGAGACAATATTGCTGAAGTCAGAACTGTGAGGGTTGGCAGAGACGGTTATTTCTATATTATTGACAGAAGAGGTGTTATTATTTTTCATCCACAGCCTGTTCTCGCGGGCAGAAATTTCAGCAGGTTTGAATTTGTAAAAACCATTCTCTCAAAGGAGACCGGATGTTATAAATATACTCTTGATTCAAAAAAGTACTTCGTTTTCTTTGACAGGCTAAATGACAGCGAATTCCTTGTGCTGTCTCTTCCCGCAAATAGTGTCAGTGGGAAGGTAAGAGGATTCCCTGTGTACAGGTAATGTTAATTTATAATATTTATTATAAGGAAAGAACAATGTTTGATGCTTCGGAATTTAAATCTGTGGTTTTTGCCGGAGGAGGCAGCCGCTGTATGTGGCAGGCTGGTTTCTGGGAGGTAGCTGCACCAGAGCTTGGTATTAAACCTGATGTTGTTGCGGGACCTTCACTTGGTGAATACTCGGCTCTTG
>CAZEJW010000103.1:0-10530 GCA_964512685.1 uncultured Leptospirales bacterium
ATGCCATTCAAGCGCTCTACCAACTGAGCTATACCCCCACACTAGGATAATCCACAGGTAGTGGAATTGAACGCGGTGTTTTCTTCTGCCTCTTATGAAATCCTAAGGCTTTTCGAGCAGTTGTTTTTCTTTCAAACAAACGCTTATCCCTTATGGGGCTTGGATTCATTAAAAATAGCTGATCCAATTTTTCATACATTTCATCTTTATTATCAGCATAAGAATAAAATAATTCGATGACATTGTTTTTTATAACATTGAATGAAATTGCTTTATTGATTTTTTGATCATACTTATTAGCTTTTTTAGCATCCAGTATTTCCTGGGCATCTGCAGTCATTATAGATTCATAATTGGAGATCATAATAGTTGAGAAAAAATCCTGTCTTACAGATTCGGAACTTTTGCCAGTAAAATTTTCTAAGTTCAATCTGTTTTTTAGGATATCAAAATATGTTTCGATTCCCCAGCGAAGCCAATATAAATGTTTAAAGTCTTCCGTTGGGTATTTTTCTGTATCTAATAATGATGTTATTAGCACTTCTTCTTCGCCTGTATCCAATATTATTTTTACGAAACGGACAGACATTTCTTCAGGAAGATCACTGTCTTCTTTACAATGAAATTCCTTTTTCTTTAATATTACCTGGTTTTCAAAAAGATCATTCTCAAATAACTCCTGTGCTCCACTAAAACTTGCTCTTGAACATCTAAATATAAAATCTGCTTCTTGTCCCAGGATTTTTGCACATAACTTATATGATGGATACCCTCTGTCTCCTATTATAAGATCATTTTTTCTACATAAAGCTATATGCTCTTCAGCGAGTTTCTTTTCACTACTATATGCGGGTACTAATTTGCTATCAATGGCTATGTTATTTAATACATCATACATGACTGAAACCAAAGCTCCTGAATAGTCAGGCAATCTCCCATTTTGATTTTTATTCTTTATGACTCCGAACTCTGAACGAATGTCATCACTGTCTGGAAGATATATCTGAGACCCATCTATAGCAAGTACCTTTAAACCTTGATAATAATCTAAATGAATATCTGAATCATCTGAATCATCTGAATCATCTGAATATATTTCATCAATAATCGCTTTCTGATTGATATCGATAAATATCTTATGGGACAAATTTTTTCTCATCTGAGAGTATGCACTTGACGTTACTGTTGTCCGATTACCATCAATTTGATTAAAAAATTCGTTCAAGGAATTCTGTAATGATTTCATGCTTTTTCTTAACATAAAAAGTACCGATAGTGAAAAACTGAGTTTCCTTTCTCTGGTAAATGCTTTTTCATTCGTACGATATTTTTCTTTTGATGATGGATCCATAATTATTTGACCGATATTGTCTGAAATATTTTTTTTAACATACGAAACCTGCCTCGTTTCTTACTATTACTATATATGCTGAAATAATTAATATCTTTTTTTAACTTGCTCCTTTTTTTCTCTTAACTTAATGACATTGCCCCGCCGCCTTTGGCGGCGGGGAGTACAATCATCACTTCTTGTTGAGTGCAAGCCGTGAAAAAACAGACCGTTTTTTTGCAAGATAACCTGCATGGTAGGATCTCACATCTTCAACAGTGATGAATGCAGGCGGGTGATACTTTCTGATTGTTTCAAGAGCCCATTTGATCTCTTTTTTGGGAAGAACCGTATACAGAATTGAAACCTCGCCTTCCATGTTCTCACCTGAAAGAATTGCCAGGTTAATATCCTTCTGCCTGAATACCTCGATGATCTCAGTTGCCTTTACTTTTGTGATTACCCGTATAGACTGGAACCCGATTGGAATAAGTTCTTCTATCATCATTCCCACATAGTTGCCTGCAGCGAAACCTGCAGCATAGATGAGATAGCTTTCAACTCCCTGGAGGTTGTTGAGCGCCTTGCTTATTGCTGTAAGCCATATGAGAATTTCTGCAAAGCCGAGTACAGGTGCAATGGATTTATAGCCTCTTGCAATAAGAATTATTCTCATTGTGCCAATTGAAACATCGAATATTCTCGCAAAGAAAATGTAGAGCATGGTAATGGTATGCGGGTCCATTCTGGCCTCCGGAGATGATTTGATTAAAAAGTCACTTTTTCATGTAAGGACTTCTATGGAAGTCTCCATCCTAAATATCTGAAATGTATCCACATACTAATAAAGAGAAGAGTAAGGGGATATGGAGATAACAGGAGAGATATAAGGGATAAAAATCATAAGTAAAGCTTTATATATGACTTTAGCTAATTATGTTACCTGGTGCGGTATAACTGAGAACAAATCGCATAGATTGCTTTTTTGTCTGTCATTCCGGCTGGAACCCCGATGTAATCGGGGCGGAATGCCGGAATCTCACGCAGAATATTTATGAACTTTGTTCCATGAGATTCCTGTTCCGATATAATCGGAACAGGAATGACTGAGAACAAAAATTACCGCTAAAGAATAAAATGCCTTAGTCACAAATAAACAATCATTTTATCTCAATAATCTCCTCTTTATCTCCTCATCTCCTTCTCTTCAAAGGATTGCTACAGTTCAGCCTGTGATTCAGGGGATGTTCACTGTGCATAAAAATCCGGCTGATTTTCATCTGTATAATGGCTGCTCTTTTTGGGAAAGCCGTTTTCTTCTAAAAAGAGATCAAATGCTTTTTTCATTGGTTCTGTAATCTTTGATTTGAGTATATTGAATCTTTTGTCATATTTTGAGCAATAGACTCTCAGTGTATATCCACCTGACCCTGTTCCTGAAAATCTTGCCTTTACTGTATTGCCGTCACTGAATTTCAGTTCCCAGGCTGCATTCTTTGCTGCTGTTGTTTTTTCTATCGGGTGAATATAGTTCCAGGATGAGGCGTTTTCAAGAGTAAGTTCACCGAACTGCCTGCCTGTGCAGGCCTCTGCATTGTTGAATATTTCTGTCAGTTTAATTTTTTCCTTCTCATCATCTCCTGATACTTCACCCCTGGTGAAATATGTTCTGCCATATTTCTTCCAGATGTCTTCCATCAGCTCTGATGGTTTTTTGCCTGTTTCAAGTATTATCTTCAGAAGAAACACTGTTGAGAAGATGCCATCTTTTTCACGAAGGTATGGGTTTCCAACACCATTGCTTTCTTCAACACCCCAGTTGCCGAGCTCTGCAATCCATTTAAATCCTGTAGGGGTTTCAACAGTGCTGATTTTTTTGCCTTTGTATTTTTTTTCAAGAGCAGGCTGCATCATTGAGATTGTATCTGCTGTAACAGTTGATCTGCAGAACCACACAGTGTCATTGAACAGACTGCTAATATTTATAAGATGGCTGTATTCTGCAAACAGGGCGAATTCATCTGCTGACTCAATAAAGAATCCAGACCCGCCATCAAGTCTTCTGTCTGCATCAGAATCCCATGCAGATACTATTGCATAGTCTCCGGTTGCATTCATACTGATGAGTTCTGGTATGTAGGTAAAGTCAGGCTCGGGATGAAGAGGCTCGCCTTTATCATCGAATCCTCCAAGGTCTGATCTTGGTTCTGAGTGTATTATTTCGCAGTTGAGCCCGAGCCGGTTTATGAAAACTTCCTCGGCAAAAGGCCCTGCCGCGCCATACATTGGGTCAAAGACCCCTTTGAGAGGATTTTGTTCGAGCTGCTTCTTCATCCCCCTGAAATCAAAAATGCTGTTAAGAAGATCAGCATAGAGATTTACTATATCGATATATTCAATCAGGCCGTGATCAATTGCATCTTCAAAGTCAAGGGTAGTATATTCAGTGGTGCTGTTTTGAAGCTCATGAATTCTGTTGACTGCATCGTCAAGAGCTGGCGCTCCGTCAGGGCCATTGACCTTTATGCCTACATCAGTGAATGGATTATGACTGGCTGTGAGTATTACTCCTGCAAGAGCGTGCTTTTCACGAATTGCATGTGACATTGCTGGAGTACTTGCAAGGCCGTTATCTGCAACCAATACTCTGAAACCGGCTGCCGCCATTATGCAGGCTGTTTTTTTTATTCTCACTGGATTGCCTTCCCTTGGGTCGCCTCCGATTATGATTGTGTTTTTGTCTGCATAATCTTTTTTAAGTTCAAGAAAATAGGCTGCAATTCCGCCGGTAAACTGCTCAAGAAACTGGTGGCTGTTATAGACTTCCTGCTTTTCACGCAGGCCGGATGTACCCATCTTTTTAATAGGATATGTTTTTTTGAGGCTTATTGTTTTTGTCGCAATTTCAGCCATGAATGTCTCCTGTTTGAGTCTTCAGAAATTTGTTCGAGTTCCGCAGGGCAGGAATCGTGATGCAATTTCAGGTTTAGATATTAAAATATTATTTTGAATATGTCAAGAGATGTGGCGGTGCATGTGTATCTGTAGGGACGTATTGCAATACGTCCCTACAGATACACATGCCAACATACATATACATTTCCTGCTTGCTATACCTGCACCAGCGCCAATTATACCAATTTCCCGGGATAACGGAAGTGATAGATTTCCTGCTTGCGCATTTTTGTATATTGTTTATTATTGTTGATGAGGTGATTGTTTTGAGAAAATTAGTCACAATTTTTATACTCGTTGTGTTTTTTTCATGCGCATCAGAAGGCTTCAGGCATTCGGAACGGAGAGAGGGCTTTTCAGGCACTTCTCTCAGAGTCTATGTACGGGATGCAGATTCTGCAAAAGAGACAGATGATGAAAATTTGAAAAAAGCCGAGAAGAAACTGATGAATCTTGCTGCAAGGCGGGGGAGTGTTCTTCTGGCAGGCTTCATCCTTACAAAGGTTGATCTCTCAAGCAGGGAGGTCCTCATGAGGCTTGACCGCTCTGTAAAAGATATACTGTCAAAGGGTAAACTCATCCATATCGAAAAACTGGATGATTATACAGAGGCCTTTGTGGATTATGATACAGGGATGCTTCTTAAAGATATTGAAGTAATTTCTGATCTGCAGAAAAAAACTGAAAGAAAAAATTTGGAGGGGATCAAATGAAAAAAGTTCTGGGTTTGCTTATTCTGTTTGTTGTGGTATTTTTCAGTTATCTGATTTATTACGGGCTTTTTGATAAGGTAAACATTGTCGAGAAAAAAGCCGGCCCGTTTATTCTGGTTTATGAAAAACATACTGGTCCTTACAGTGAGACAGGTGAAATACAGAATAAAATTTATGAAAAATTATTGAATCTTGGAGTAAAAACAACCCGCGGTTTTGGTATTTATTTTGATGATCCAAAAAAGGTTGATGAGAAAAAGCTGAGAAGTGTTGCAGGATGTGTTCTGAACAGAGAAGACAACGGCAAGATTCCTGAGATAAAAAAAACCATGAAGGTCATGAAAATGCCTGAGTCGGATTCCATTTATGCAGAGTTTTCCTACAAGGGAATGATGTCGGTTATCCTTGGAATCAACAAGGTGTATCCTGAAATCAACCGCTACAAAAAAGAAAAGAAGTATGACGCCTCTCCTTCAATGGAACTCTTTGATGTGCCTGCTGAGAAAATTATCTATATTGTTCCTCTGAATATGGATAAAGCATTTTTTGAAAAACTCATAGCAGATTAAAAATGACAGATGATCAGCACAACAGGCTCGTCACAACAGGTGACGGGTCAAAAACTCTGTACCTCGGCGGTTATGATGAATCCATGCATTCGGATTCAGGGGCATGGGAAGAGTCTGTTCTTAAACACGTTAGGGCATCAGGAATACTTGAAAGAAATATCAATGAAATATCTGTTCTGGATATTGGATTTGGGCTTGGTTACAATGTAACTGCTCTTCTGTATGAGCGGGAAAGACTGAAGCCTGATTTAAGGATGAAGATTGTTTCTCTTGAAAAAGACAGTTCCTTTGCTTCATTTGTTGCTGACCTGGAATTCGGTGATACCAGGGATGTTCTTCACGCAAAGGTGAAAAAGGCATTTGCTGAAGGATTGTATTCTGAAGATTCTCTTGAGATAAGACTTGTTTTCGGTGATGCAAGAAAAACAGTAAAAGACCTGAATCAAAAATTTGACCTGGTTTTCCAGGACCCGTTTTCTCCATCCAGGAATCCTGAACTGTGGACAGTGGAATTCTTTAAAGAGCTTTTTATTCATATGGATGAAGAAGCAGTGCTTACAACATACTCATCCGCTTTTCAGGTAAGATGCGCATTGCTCGAAGCCGGATTCTGTATAGGAAGAGGCCCGTCTGTTGGACGAAAGAGAGAAGGAACTCTTGCATCGAAAAGACCTGTCTTTGAACTCATCCCTGATGAAGAAATTGCAGAGATGAAAACAAAGCCCCGGTCTGTTCCCTACCGTGATCCTGGGATGCAGAGAACAAAGGATGAAATCCTGGATTTCAGAAAAAAAGAGATGAAAGATTTAAAGCATGTCATCGAGCTCGTCAAAGATTGATCTGGGCGAATCATCCTTCTGATCTTCTTCCTCTTGATTGCCCACTGCCTGTTCGAACTCGAGTTTGCCTGAGAGGTCTCCGTCGGCGCTCAACCTGTAGGAAAACGCTGAAGAGTACTGATACAGTTTTTGTATTGCTGCATAGACCTTCATTCCATTGATCTTTTTTTCGCCTTCTATATGGGCTTCAAATTCGAGTTCTTCCTGCGGATTTGATATGTATTTTTGTTCGCCTTCCATATCATCTATCAGGATTTTTATCTCCTGCGCAATTTTTTCCATGTAAGCCCTGACTGTAGCTCTTGCAACCTTCCCGGACTGTATTCTTTTTTTCTGAATTGCCTCCAGCCTTTTGGAGTACTGTATGTACTGGTTGCTGCCTGTAGGTTTTTCCATTCTAACTTTTTCGTAGTTTGCATATGTGTCAGCATAGTCCCTTAGGGCGTCAGTGCATTTCCGCATCAGATCATAGAGATCCTGCATCTTTGCCCTGTAGTCAAGTTTGCCTGCCTGCGAGAAATCAATATTGTATTTTATTTTATTTGTGGTAAGAATACAGGAATACTCATGGTCGAATTCCGAAAAATAGAGATATGTCACCAGCACCTTGTCTCTGTTTTCCACATTGAGATACATATCTTTCGCATCGTATTTTTTCCTAAGATCAGCAATATTCAGATTTGCCAGTATTTCAAGGCCTTTGCGGATATGGTCAGGGGTTGCTGTTTCGGATTCCTCTTCAGTTGATGAAGTTCCAGATGTGTCATCTGTGCTGTTTTCATCCTTTCTCCTGTCATAGAGCTTTCTTCTGCCGGGCTTCTCTGCTTTTGATATGTTCAGTATGTATTCAATCTGAGGATCATCAATGTCAAACAGCTGTGACTGATAAAAGCAGAAGAGCATGTGAAGCCTTGGAAACAGCTTGTGAAAGACAGTGTAGAGTTCATTCTTGATCTGCTTTCTGGATGAACTTACCGGAGTTTCTCTTTTAACCAGTTTGGAATCTGATTCCAGTGCCTTTTCGAAAGCAAGAAGAATCGTATTCTCATATGGTTTCAGAATGTAGAGCCTCCTGTAAATTTCCATAAGCGGCTCCCTCAGCTCTGAGAGTTTTTTGGGGACATCGGGAAAGTTTACATAGTGGTCCACTATCTGATCTGCTGTCATCTTGTCATATATGCTGCTGATCATTTCGAGGAGTTCATATAACAGCGGCCTTTGTTTGTCGAGGCGCATGATCAGCCTTCTTCCTCTGTCCGGATTTTTTTTGAAAAGATCCAGGTAAACAACCTGAATCTGCATGAGCGCAGTCTTGTAGGTGTTATTGAAACGTTCGAGGAATTTTATATTGAAGTAGAGACCGTTAAACCACGCAACTTTCATGAGTTTGAGTTTGAATCTGATTTTGAAGCCGGTAAAATATCTGGATGCTCCTGATTGAGCTTCTTCAGGTTTGTTTGCTGTTTTCTTCTGTGTTCCTGATACCGGAGAAGAGATTTTTTTTTCGGGTTTTTTTTGTGCCCGAACCTTTTCGTGGTGAGAATCAAGACGCTGCTGATATGCGCGTTGTTTTTCACGGTCAATCATCATCTGTCTTCGTTTCTGCCTTTCGTCGAGCACTTCTCCGCCGGCATCGACAAACCTGTCAAATAATTCTTTTCTCGTTTCATTGTCGAGATCGGATATGCCGGTTTTTTCTTTAATTCGTTCAAGTTTTTCTTTATCTGTTGTCATTGTTCTGCCGGATTCGGATTAAGTGGTGTTCCTGATGAATATAAGTACATTATTCCAAATTGTCAAACCTTTTCATTTGCTGCTGTTTCAGGATTCATCCTCTTTTCGATAATAAAAAGAGCGGTAACAATCAGGGAACCTGCAAGGAATGCAAGAAATGTCAAGAGCTCATTTGCTCCGGCGCTTTCCGGCAGATGATTAAACAGGTAGACAGTAGTGTCTCCAACCTGCTGGCTTGTTTTAAAAGGCCATATCAGCCAGAGAGAACCCATAACAAGCCCAAGTAAGGCGCCCATCGTTAGGTCATGCCATTTCTCAAGCAGAAGGTTGAGAAGTCTGGTGAAGAGCAGAAGTCCTGCAATGCACCCGAGAGAAAAAACAGAAAGTATTGCAAGATCCTTTGTTGCAATTGCTTTCAGAATATCAAAATATGCTCCCATCAAAAGCAGAAGAAACGAACCGCTCACTCCGGGTAATATCATTGCAGAAATAGCAATCGCTCCTGCGATGAAAAAGAAGATATATGAGGCGGTCCGTGCAGGAGAAACAGGACCGGTTTCTTCGGTTATCCCCTGTTCCTTTTTAATCTTCATTTCGTATTTTACCTGGGCTTTTTCTACAAGCCTTTCGCCTGACATTGAATTTGAAAGCATAACAAGAGAAGCACCCGCCAGCAGGAATATAATAAAGACACTAATGGTCTTTTCCTTTATAAGCCTGAATGGAGCGAGTGCAGACATCAGAACCAGTCCAAAAAAGAATCCATAGGTCTGGTCGTGCTTTTCATTGAGAAGAAAGGTCATAACCTTGGCAAGTGCTACAATTGCACCTACTGCTCCAATGGCAATTAAAACCAGGAAAAGAGCATCGATTTTTCTGAGTTCATTTTTAAGTTCTTCGATTCTTTCTTTTTTAAAAGATAATGCAAAAAGTACAGCCTTAACTGTATTTGCCGATATATTATGAATTGCCGTGATCAGTCTTTCGTATATTCCAAGCACCAGGGCCATTGTTCCGCCGGAAACTCCTGGTATGATATTTGCCACACCAATAACAGTTCCAACAGCGAGATTTTTGATGAGATTCATTTTGCCTCCGCGAAAGAGCGATTAAGTGCCCTTTGGTTCTCTTTAATGGGGATGAACATTATTTCAGGGTATTTCAGATACAAGCAATTTTAGAATAACGCTGTAAAAATATCAGCATTATTCAATCTCTGCCAGAACATTTTCTGCATCCTTTGCAAGGGGATCAGAAGAGTAGGTGTTTATTATACTTTCGAGATCCTGTACTGCTTTTTTCTTCTGTTTCAGGTAGAACCAGTTTATGCCCCTTATGAATTTTGCCTGAACAGTATAGATCCCGGGTTTAGTCTGGTTTAAATAGGAAGAAAGCCATGGATTTGATTTATTGTACTGACCCATGTAGTGATAACAAAGTCCAAGATGAAACAATGCTTCTGTGCGAATCTTGCTGTCAGCTGCATTTCTGGTGAGCGAAGACAGGGTTCTCACAGCATTGTCAGTGTTTGAAAGATTGTACGATGCAATTGCTTCTAAATATTTCAATCTTTCCTTTGCCCCTGAAGAGACTGAAATATTTTTTGCAAAAGCAAGCGCTTCAGAATATTTTTTTTCTTCTATAAGTCTGGCGGTTTTTTCAAGATTTTCTTTGTCAAAGAGTGCGGGCTTAAATTTTATATCATCATCCTTTGCCCAGTTCATTTCCTCTTCTTCTTTTTCTGCCCTTATTGCGGCTGTTGATGTAATTACATTTGTTCTGAATCCCCTGTCCCTGATTCTTTTTATTGCAGAAAAGGCTGCCGGGGTTTTCCCAGCAGACGTGAGTTTTGCTATATGAACTGTTTTCCCTTCTGATATGTAGTATGTCTTTCCCCGGAATTTTATTTCAGCCTGTGAGTTATCCTTTGTTGTAATTGTATCATCCGGCGAGAGGTTCATTCCAATCTTTGCGTTTGCTGTTTTTTTGTCTTTAGAGGTAATGAAAACATTTCCCAGGAAAAAAGAGAGTGATGCTTTTTCAGAAGCATATACTCCAATGGTCAAAGTCATTATAGCCAGTGTAATAATTGTTTTTTTCATTGGGGATTTCGCCTGCTGATTTATTTTATCCGGTTAAAGGTATTTTATTCTTTTACTGTAGCTTCTGTTTACTGACATAGTATGTTGGATTGTCTTTGTCATTCCTGCGAAGGCAGGAATCTCATGGAAAGGTTTTAATAAATATCCTGTCTTATCTACTGTTATCTCCATATCCCCTTTCTCTTTTTTTATTAAATGTGGGTACATTTCAGCCTGGCTGATAAAGACATTGAATTTCTGTCTGAAATTGATCTATTCATGCTGCTGGTGCTGTGTCAAGAAATATTG
>CAZEJW010000103.1:10630-16362 GCA_964512685.1 uncultured Leptospirales bacterium
CTATTGAAAAGGTTTTAAAAGCTTACTGGCAGAGTGTTAAAAAAACACTTCCGGTTAAAACTCATAATCTCTCTTATTTGATTCAAGAAACCGGTCTCAGTAATGTTCTTCCGGAAGAATTTATTGATTTTATTGATGAACTGGAACCTCTGAATATTGAAACACGGTATCCTTCTTATAAAGATGCACTTTTTAAAAAAATGGATTATTTGTATTCAAATTCACTTTTAGAAAAATCAAAGGAGCTTCACAGATGGATAAAGCAGAGGCTATAAAACGAGCCAGGCATTATATTGGAGAGATTTCAAAGATTCTTCCATATCAAAAGGCATATCTGTTTGGCTCTTATGCTTATGGAAATGCCCGTGATGAAAGTGATATTGATATTGGGATTTTTGTTACTGATCTTGATGAGGATTATCTTTCAGTGTTAAAAAAATTATATAAAATCAGAAGAAATATTGATGTAAGAATTGAGCCTCATCTGTTTGTTCAGGGTAAGGATACCTCTGGCTTTTCTGATGAAGTTGAAAATTCCGGTATACTGATACAATGAGTTTTTGAAGTGCTAAGCATGACATACTACTTATACAGTAAACCAAAATTCATCTAATTGCATAAATAGTACTTTATTATCTCTTATATCTCTCCTGTTATCTCCATATCCCCTTTCTCTTTTTTTATTAAATGTGGGTACATTTCAGCCTGGCTGATAAAGACATTGAATTTCTGTCTGAAATTGATCTATTCATGCTGCTGGTGCTGTGTCAAGAAATATTGCCTTAGTGGGATTTGGGGTTTATTGATTATTATCTTGACTGCAGGGAGAATGAAATGTACATTTAAATGTACATTGTCTTGGAGGAAAGTCATGAAAACACTATCATTTACAGATTTCAGGAAGAATGCCTCAGGATACATTACTGAAGTTGAAAATGGAGAAACCATTATTTTATTGCGACACGGAAGGCCGATTGCAGAGGTAAGTCCTTTCAGTGAAAGGGGTGATGCAGAACCGTCATGGAAAAAACCAGGGCTTCATCTGGAGTTGCCGGGAAGTGATCTTTCATCTGCAATTCTTGAAGAAAGGGAATCTGACTAGTGAAACTATTTACAGATTCATCAGCATTTGCAAAACGATATGTGCTTGAATATGGCTCTGATAAAATTGATGAACTTCTGGCAGGAGCTTCAGAACTGGCAATATCAATAATTCTTTTGCCGGAAGTGATCTCTGCACTCAATCGAAGGAGAAGAGAACAGGTTTTGTCTGCTGAAAATTATTCATGCATCAAATCTCAATTGCTTCAGGATGTACACGATGCTGTAGTGCTGCAGGTAACACCGGGTATTGTCAGTGTTTCAGTAAAGCTCCTGGAAAAAAATGTTTTGCGGGCAATGGATGCCATACATATTGCAAGTGCTGTTGAATGGAATGCAGATCTTTTTGTTTCTGCAGATAAAAAACAGTGTGATGCTGCTTCGAATTATGGCCTGGTTACTGAATATCTGGGCAGATGAATATGAATTAACAGTAATAATATTTCCTTGAAAAATAATACCTCTTCTGTGATTATTCCTGAAAATAATTTTACTGCAATTAATAAAAGAAGATAATAACTCCCGCCGCCGAAGGCGGCGGGAGTTATATAAAAAGACAGGCTGATTACAGGAGGCCATATGAATACAATCGGGATTGTTGGAGCAGGTGTGATGGGAACAGATGTAACCCACATGGTTGCTGATGCAGGATTTAATGTAATTATATATGATATAAACCGTTCCCAGGTGGAGATTGCCAGAAATACCATTGGTGACAGGCTTGCCCGATATATTGATACAGGCAGAATGAGCAGTGATGATGCGGATTCATTGATGGCAAGAATAGAACCTGTTGATTCAATAGAGGAAATGGAAAGGGCGGAACTCGTTGTTGAAGGAATCGTTGAGAACAAGAATACAAAACAGGATCTTTTCAGAAGGCTTGATTCAATCTGCCGGGGAGGGACCATTCTGGCATCCAATACTTCATCTATCTCCATTACAGAGATCGCGTCTGTTACAGAAAGACCTGATTCTGTTATTGGCCTTCATTTTATAAATCCGGCAAGGGCAATGAAGCTCGTTGAAATAGTCTGTGGTCTTGCTACTACCAGGGAAACATTTGAAACAGCCAAGGAGTTTGTCCGTAACCTGGGCAAGGATTACATTGAATCAAAGGATTTCCCGGGCTTCAGCCTGAACAGGCTGCTCTTTCCAATGCTGAATGAGGCAATCATGCTGCTGTGTGAAAATAATTCAAAACCTGAGCAGATTGACAAGATAATGAAAAAAGGCCTTAACCTGCCAATGGGACCTCTTGAAATAGCAGATATGATCGGCCTGGATGTTGTGCTGGCAGTTTCTGAGGAGATGTACACAGGCTATGCAGATCCCAAGTACAGGCCTCATCCTCTTTTAAGGCAATACGTTGCAGGCGGTTACCTTGGAAGAAAATCAGGACGCGGATTTTATATCTACTCGTAGGGGCGGGTTCATAACCCGCCCTTAATATAATTTTTTATTCAGGTCTCATTGTGGGGAAGAGAAGAACGTCCCTTATGGATGTTTCACCGGTGAGAAGCATTACAAGGCGGTCAATTCCCATTCCCATACCACCTGTTGGAGGCATTCCAACCTCAATTGCCTGCACAAAGTTCTCATCCATTGGCGGGGCTTCTTCATCCACCTCACGCCTTAAAGACTGCTCGTAGAGTGTTTTTCTCTGAAATACCGGGTCATTTGATTCGCTGTATGCATTCGCGAATTCAGTCCCGTTTATAAACAGCTCAAATCTCTGAAGGAATCTTTCATCCTCATAATCAGGCTTGCACAGAGGTGTTGTTTCAACAGGCTGATGTGTTATAAATGTAGGCTGAACGAGTTTGTCTTCAACCAGGAGTTCAAAAATTTTGTCTATTGCAAGCCCGCGGATGTAATCCCCCTTGAGAACACCTCCGTGTTTATCAATGAGGGCTTCGAGTTCATCATCGCTGAGTTCCATTACATCGATTCCCGCGTATTCCTTTATTGCATCAGTTACCTTTATTCTCTTCCACGGTGTTTTGAGGTCTATCTCTTTGCCGTCAAAGGTTACTTTTGTTGTCCCGTTTACTTCAATAGCTGTTTTTTCAATGAGCTCTTCAGTTATGTTCATCATATCCTGGTAGTCAGCATATGACTGGTAGAGTTCAAGCATGGTGAATTCAGGGTTGTGAGTTCTGTCAATTCCCTCGTTTCTGAAACACTTTGAAAGTTCATAAACACGGTCAAATCCCCCAACAATGAGCCTTTTGAGGTATGGTTCAAGTGATATTCTCAGGTACAGCTTCATGTCGAGAGCGTTGTGATGAGATGTAAAAGGTGATGCCGCAGCACCACCGTACAGGGGCTGCAGAATTGGTGTTTCAACCTCAAGGAATTCCTTTTGATCGAGTATTTTCTTTATGCTTTTGGTGATTTTGATTCTTTTAACAAATGTTTCTTTAACGCCTGGAGTTACAAGAAGGTCAACGTGACGGTTCCTGTAGCGGAGTTCCTTGTCTGAGAAAAGGTCAAATGTCTCGCCGTCTTTTTCCTTTACAACAGGAAGGGGTCGGATGTTCTTTGTGAGAAGAACGAGTTCTGTGATATAGATGGTTATCTCGCCAACCTTGGTTTTTTTGACAGTTCCTTTTACTCCAATGATATCGCCCAGGTCGAGCTTTTTGAAGAGTTCATAGCTGGCGTCGCCAATATTCTGTCCTGAGACATATAACTGAATCCTGCCCTGCTTGTCCATGATTGTACAGAAGCTTGCCTTGCCCATTACCCGCATTGCCATGATTCTGCCTGCAGCAGAGACCTCTTTCCCGCTTTCGAAATACTCATCATAATTTTCAATGATCTGTGATGAGTACTCTGTGACATCATACCTGTACGGGAATGGATTTATTCCCATTTCGTCACGGATTTCTTTGAGTTTGTCCTTTCTGATCTGAATTAAACTGTTTGTGTCTTCCATTTGGGTTTCCTGTATTTATTCTGCCTTTTTAAGGGTTTCATCCTTTAAAAGGTGATTTTTCGCACATAAAGCGTCTGCATGAATTTAAAAGCAGGTTCACCGCATTTTTTTACTGCAAGAGCTTGTGTCAAATTAATTTTGTGAAGAGAGTTTATAAAGTTCATAAAGTTAGTAAGTTTGTAAGGATATAAAGAAGAGAGAAGGGGATGAAGAGATGTTTGGGAGAGATTTGGGGGATGGTTTGGATGATTTTCCGGAGTGTATCCGGCATATAATGAAGTATCTCACAGACATTCGGGAGAGTCTCTGAGATATACTCAAGTGTGCTGGAGACACTCCGGAGTGTGTCAGAGACGTAATTGAGTGTCTCTGATACATAATGGAGTATCTCTTAGACATATTGATATGTCGTTGATACATAATGATATGTCCCGGAGATATATTGATATGTCCCGGAGATATAATGATATGTCTCAGATACATAATGGAGTATCTCTTAGGCATATTGATATGTCTCTGATACATAATGATATGTCTGGGATACATAATGATATGTCCCGGACATATATTAAAATGTCCCGGATACATATTAATATATCTCAGATACATAATTAAATGTCTTTGAGATATTATTTTTATCTCGTAATCGGCTGGAGTGAAACGAAATGCCGGAATACATTCGGGCTGCTCATAAATCCACTCCATGAGATTCCTGCCTTCGCAGGAATGACCATGGCAATGGTCTCTGCTCTGTCATTCCGGTTTCTCGACTTGTGCTGAGCTTTGTCGAAGCAAGAGAATACCGGAATCTCATGCAGAATATTTATGAACTTTGTTCCATGAGATTCCTGCCTTCGCAGGAATGACACGCAATTTAATATAGAATGACTGAGAACAAAAACTACTGATAAAAAATAAAATGCGTTGGTCACAAAAATATTTGATTTTATCTCTATAATCTCCTCTTTATCCCCTCATCTCCTTCTCTTCCAGCATTTGTGGGTGCAGGTCAGCCCGTCAAGGGGGAGGTGCATGTACAACAAATGAATTTTTATCTTGTCATAGCTGCAGAAATGAAATTTAATGCCTGTATCTCATTAAGGATGCTCATGAAATTCATCCCATGAGATTCCTGCCTTCGCAGGAATGACACGCAATTCAATATACGATGACAAAGACAATTAGACATGCAGTGACAGACAATTCAACACAGTATTACAGACTTTACAGGAAGACAGAGAAAATTCATTAAACGGAGAAATATATGCAGGGTTTTGAAATGGGGCGAATCCGTCCGCCAAGTGAAGCATACAGCATACTCATAAGGCTTACAAGAAGCTGCCCCTGGAACAGGTGCGCGTTCTGTATGTCATATGCAGGCCAGAAGTTTTCCCAGAGAAGCGTTGAAGAGGTAAAGGGGGATATTGACGCGATCCATACAATATCACAGAAGATCGGCAGGGATCTTTTGCTCGGTAAAAAACCCGATGAGGGCCTTGTGCAGAGCATATCCCGGGAACTGACTATTTCCCCTGATTATGTTGCACAGGTTGCTTTCTGGATGCAGGCGGGAATGAAGAGTCTGTTTCTTCAGGATGGGGATTCCCTTGCAATAAAAGCAGACAATGTGGTTGAAATACTCAATTATATAAAAGAAAAGTTTCCCTCTGTTGAAAGGATAACAACATAT
>CAZEJW010000104.1:0-15897 GCA_964512685.1 uncultured Leptospirales bacterium
CGGATACTGTAATGATTATCCGGTAGAAAAGTACATGAGGGATTCAAAGATTCTCGCTATCTGGGAAGGTACCAATGGTATCCAGTCTATGGACCTTACCATGAGAAAAATACTCATGAACAAAGAGCAGTATAATTATCAGATAATGAAGAAAAAAATGCAGGCTACAATTGATAAAGCCCGCGGTATAGTTGATGATAAATATATCACTGTTATAGAGAAAGGTATTTCAAAGGCAGATGAGCTGATAGAAATGCTTAAAGGGCAAATGGCGTCAGGAAAATTTTTGCATCTCTTCATGAATGCAACTCCGCTGCAGCAGGCGCTTTACATGCTTGCAATGGCATGGGCTCATCTTGATATGCTTGTTATTGCTCAACCAAAAATGAATGAACTGGTTGGTGACAAAAAGGGTGATGACCGTGATGCATTGCTGAAAGATAATGATGAAGCAGCATACTATACGGGAAAAGTCCTTGCTTCTCAGTTCTATATTGGTTTCGAATTTCCAAAATTCTTTGGAAGAGCCGAAGCTCTCATGTTTGGAGAAAGTGCTGTTGTTAAGGCTACACCGGAAGTTTTTACCGGGGCTCTTGCGGAATAAAAAAATGTTTTTTTAAAAAAAAGGCCGTCTCTTATTTTTTGGGGACGGTCTTTTTTTTTCTCCGGTAATGTTTTGCTTTTTATCCTCTTATGGTTAAAACCAACCCTTCTATTTAACCTTCACTTCATTTTTTTTGCTTAATTACCAAGGTGTATATTAATTTCTTTGTTATTTTTATGAATATTTCAGCCTGAAATGTATAGCTTTTTTAAAACATTGACATTTTCAGGCAGAGGCAAATAGTTGAATTAAAAATAAAATATGATAATAAAAATTATTATCGGAGGTTAGTATGGCTTTAAACAATCTGGTTGATACAAGAGATGTTCAGTTTGTTCTTTATGAGCTGCTTAATGTGGAAAAAATGACAGAGTTTCCCAGGTATGCTGAGTTTGATAAAGATACATTTGATGCAACTATTGAGCTTGCGGAACAGATTGCTATGGATGTAATCTTTCCATGTGCAGATGAAGGAGAAAAAGTGGGCGCTCAGTACAATCCTGAAGATAAGTCCGTTAAGATTCCTGATGCATACCGTCAGCCACTTGATGCATATTATGACGCAGGTTTTTTTGGTATATATGACAATCCCGAAATCGGCGGGATGGGAATGCCTAATGCAATCGGCTGGGCCTGTAATGAGTATATTTGTGCGGCATGCTATCCCATGATGATGTATCCCGGATTGTCACACGGATCAATGGAACTGGTTGAAGTTTATGGAACTCCTGAGCAGCAGGAAATGTATATACCAAAGCTGATGACCGGCGAGTGGGGCGGAACTATGTGTCTTACCGAACCTGATGCCGGTTCAGATGTTGGTGCGCTCAAGACAAAAGCTGTCAGGCAGTCAGATGGCACATATAAAATTACCGGAAACAAGATCTTCATTTCAACCGGTGAAAATGATTATTATAAAAATATGATCCATCCGGTTTTGGCAAGAATCGAAGGAGATCCTGCAGGAACAAAGGGCATTTCAATTTTTATTGTTCCCAAGTATCTTGTTAATGAAGACGGATCTCTTGGAGAGTTTAATGATGTAACATGTTCCGGAATAGAACATAAAATGGGAATTCATGGCCAGCCTACATCTCAACTCAGTTTTGGCGACAATGGAAACTGCAGGGGATTTCTTCTCGGCGAAGAGCGTCAGGGGATGAAGATTATGTTCAAAATGATGAATTTTGCACGAATGGGAGTTGCTCTTCAGGGGCATGCAAACTCATCTGCCGCTTATATGCATACAATTACATATACGAAGAACAGAATTCAGGGTGTTCATGTAAAGGATATGATGAATCCGGATGCAAAAGGTGTGAATATCGTAAATCATCCTGATGTAAAGAGAATGCTTTTGTGGATGAAGTCATACCTCGAAGGTCAAAGAGCTCTCATCTATTTTATGTACATGAATCTTGATATAATGGAGTGCGGTAACGAAGAGGAAGTCAAAGAGGCTAAAGGTTTGGTTGAACTTCTTACTCCTATCTGTAAAGCCGGATGTACAGACAAGGGTGTTGAAATATGTTCTGAAGCAATGCAGTGCTATGGCGGGTACGGTTATTGCGCAGACTACCCAATAGAAAGAATGATGAGGGATTCAAAGATTCTTGCTATCTGGGAAGGTACCAACGGTATCCAGTCAATGGATTTAACGATGAGAAAAATTCTCATGAACAAAGACCAGTACAATTACAATGCATGGAAGAAGAGAGTTGGTGAGGCTATATCGGATGCGCGGGGTGTTGTGGAGGATAAGTATATCGATATTGTACAGCGGGGAATGGATAAATGTGACGAGGTCATAGAAATGCTCAAGGCAGCAATGGCGTCAGGAAAATTTCTACATCTTTTTATGCATGCTACACCATTGCAGCAGGCAATGTATATGCTGGCTCTTGCCTGGTGCCATCTCTGGATGCTGACACTTGCTCTGCCTAAAATGCAGGAACTGGTTGGAGACAAAAAAGGTGAAGATAGAGAAGCATTGCTCAATGATAATGCTGAAGCCGCATATTACACAGGAAAGGTTCTTTCCTCACAATTCTATCTTCTCTATGAATTTCCCAAGTATTTCGGGAGGATGGAGTGTCTTATGAGCGGAGAATCAGCTGTAATAAAAGCCACAAATGCAATATTTACAGGCGCTCCTGAAGAATAAAAAGAACAGACTAACGTTATAAAAAGGGGAATGCCTTCGGGGATTCCCCTTTTTATTGCTTTCAGAGTGATGCTGAAAAGCTATGCATAAAATTGTATATTATAAATTTTGTTAAAGGATTTCGTATAATGTATTGAAAAGATTCGTTGTTTGATTCATTTACCGACTGACGGCAGTATTTCAAGAATAGACCGTCCATATGAAATTATTTTCACGAATTATGTTTAAAACCATTGACATATGGAAAACAAAAAAATAATTATCAGATATATAAAACTGCATTATAAAAAAAATAATAAAGGGGGCAAATATGCTTAATCCTATAGTTGATACAAGAGATATTAAGTTTGTATTGTATGAACTCCTCGGAGCTGACAAACTAACAGAATTCGACTGCTACAAGGATTTTGATCACGACACATATGATGCGATAGTTGATCTTGCTGAGCAGATTAGTGTAGAAGTTCTTTATCCGACTGCTGAAGATGGAGATAATAATCCTGCAAAGTGGGATCCGGATACAAAAAAAGTCACATTACCTCCAACATTCCATTCAGCACTGGATGCATATTTTGAAGCAGGTTTTGGCTCAATCTATGATAATCCTGAAATCGGCGGTATGGGTTTACCTTATCTCGTTTCAATGGCAGCAATGGAGTGTATAACCGCTGCTAACTATTCACTTTTTATGTATCCAGGTCTTTCACATGGCGCAATGGAGCTTGTTGAAGAATACGGTACAGAAGAGCAGTGGAAACTCTATGGTGAGAAGATTCTTACTGGTGAGTGGGGCGGATCAATGTGTCTTACTGAGCCAGATGCAGGTTCTGACGTAGGAGCACTCAAGACAAAAGCTGTAAAACAGGCTGACGGAACATACAAAATTACAGGTCAGAAAATTTTCATCTCCGGTGGAGAGAATGACTACTATGCCAACATGATTCACCCTGTTCTTGCTAGAATAGAAGGTGACCCGGCAGGAACAAAAGGGATCTCCATCTTTATCGTTCCTAAATTCCTCGTTAACCCGGATGGTTCTATTGGTGAATTCAATGATGTAGTATGTACTGGTATTGAACACAAAATGGGTATTCATGGACAGGCAACATCACAGCTTGCTTTTGGTGACAATGGAAACTGTACTGGATACCTCCTTGGTGAAGAGCGTCAGGGAATGAAGATTATGTTCAAAATGATGAACCTTGCCCGTATGGGTACTGCTCTCATGGGACAGGCAAACGCTTCTGCCGCTTATATGCATGCTATAACATACGCAAAAAACAGGGTACAGGGCGCTGATATTACTCAGATGCTAAATCCTGATGCTCCTGGTGTAACAATTGTCAATCATCCTGACGTTAAAAGAATGCTTCTCTGGATGAAATCTCATCTCGAAGGACAGAGAGCTCTGGTTTATCTTATGTACAATCAGTTTGATATTATCAGAGGATCTGAAAGTGAAGAAGATAAAAAAGAAGCTAACTCACTCATCGAAATTCTTACTCCAATATGTAAAGCCGGATGTACAGATAAAGGTCTTGAAATCGCTGCAACAGCAATGCAGACATATGGCGGATACGGCTATTGCAGGGATTATCCAATAGTTCGATATATGAGTGATGCCAAGATCCTTGCTATCTGGGAAGGAACCAATGGTATTCAGGCAATGGACCTTATGATGAGAAAACTTCTCATGAACAAGGAACAAAGAAACTATAATGCTCTTAAAAAGAGAATGGAAGCGACTGTTTCTAATGCTAAGGGAATCGTTGATGACAAGTACATCGATCTTTTCTCAAAATCTATTGCAAAACTTGACGAACTTGTTGAATTCTTCAAAAATCTTATGGCAACCGGTAAATTCCTTAACATTTTTGCACAGGCAACTCCATTCCTTGATGCTATGTATGTGGTGGCTATTTCATGGATGCACCTGTGGAGTCTTACAATAACTCTCCCAAAAATGAAAGAAATCGTTGGTGATGCCAAGGGTGAAGACAGAGATAAGCTTCTTAATGATAATGATGAAGCTGCTTTCTATACAGGAAAAGTACTTTCATCACAATTCTATCTTGGAACAGAGCTTCCTAAATTTTTTGGTAGAGTTGAAGCTATCCTTTTCAATGAAAGTGCAGTAGTTAAATCCAATCCAGCTGTATTTACTGGAGCTTTGGAAGAGTAATGTTTTGAAAACCGGCTTCCTTACAAGAGGTTGCCGGTCTTTACATTCGTTACAGACTATAATTGAGAGTGCAGGCATTTTACCTGCACTTTTTTTATTCTGTAAAAAAGTATAAATTGTTTTTTTTGCGAAACCTGAATAATTCTTGCAATAATACTGATTTTAATGTCTACTGATTGCCGATATTTTTTATCGGAGCAAACTGTAAAATTCCAGCTCAACTAAAATTATGCTTATAAACTCCAGGGAGGAATAATGAAGAAAATAATCTGTTTAACAGGAATTGTCGTACTATCAGGAATTCTGTTTTCATGTAAACAAAAAGAAGAAAAAGTACCAGCACAGGGTATTGTAAACTTTTTCGCAGGGAAGGTAAGTGTAATCGAAAGCGGTAAGGAAAGGCCGATTAAAGTCGGGGATGCTGTAAAAGAAGGCATGACTATCGTAACCGGTGTCAAGGCAACTGCTGAGCTTTATTTTGAAGGCAGTGTAGTAAAGGTTCTGGAAAATACATCAATTGAAATTAAGCAGCTTTTTGCAGACAATCAAACAAATGCAGAGACAAGCGAATTCTATGTACAGAAAGGGAAGATTTTTTCTTCAGTTACAAAGAAACTTGTAAAAGACTCGTCATATAAAATTAAAACACCAACAACGATTGCAGCTATCCGGGGTACTGATTTCATGGTATCAGAAGAAAAAGGTAAGGCAAATGTTGCATGTACTGAGGGTAAAGTCGAGGTTCGGGATGCAACTGTAAAGGAATCCGATGTAGTTCAACTCGAGGCTGGACAGGAAGTTGAGGTCAAAGCTGGTGAACCTCTTTCCGTACGTGATCTTTCTGAGATGAATAAAAGGAATATTGAAAATATAAAGAAAGAAATCCGCGAAATGAGAAAAGAGATTAGAAGAGAATTTGAAGAGCAGAGAAAACTGATCCGTGAAGCTGTAAAAAAGCAGAAAGTAATGAATAAAGAGATGGTAGAAAACCAGAAGGCTATGGATAAGCAGAATATCGAGAATGTAAAAAAAGAAACAAAAGAAATTATGAATTCGATAAAGGGTGATGTTGATGAACAAAAAGCTGAATCCAAAAAAGCTTTGAGTGAAGTGAAGCCTGATGTAAAGAAATTCAGTTCTGATGTACAAAAGCCAAAGGTTGATGGACTGAAACCAAATATTAAAAATTTCAAACAGAACGTTGAAAAACCATCTGTTCAGTAATATCTATTTACAAAAAAATATTTAATGTGAATAATAAAAAACCGGTAGAAATACCGGTTTTTTTTATTATTTTTAAAAAATTTTTTTTATTTACCAAATCTCAGTCGTATATAAAGTATAAGGCATTGTTGTTGTTCAATTTTTAATGCCTAATATTTATCGATTAACCCGAAAGAGAAGTATCTGAATATTATAATGGATTATCTGGTAATCTGTGTATCATGAGTTCTGTAAATATATTGATTTTAATTTATTCAAAAAAAACTATATCACATGATTCATTTGAAAATTATTGCGAAAACAGTGGAGATTCTATATGAAAAAATTTATTATTCCTATTCTGTTTATATCCCTGATTGTTCTTGGAATAGTTAAATACGGAGCAAAGGGCCTTTTTACTCCGGGCGCTGTTCAGAAGGTGAGAGAAAAATCAATCGAAGAACTCAAGCTTGACGCTGAAGAAAACGAGAGATTGTTTGAAGATGAACTCAAAAGAGCAGACAGGGCCGGAAATGAATATGAAAAACTCGGAATCAAATATGTTAGAAACCGAAACTGGACACCCGCAATAGAATCGCTCAGGAAAGCAATCGAGATGGGAGCCTCAGGAGCCAGAACTCATTATTTTCTTGGTCTTGCTTTTGCAAACAGGTCCAGGGAACTGGGAGGAAAGGATGATCTTGATAGCGCTTTGAGGCATTACAGAAGATCTATTGAAATAAACGATAAAATACCTGATTCAAAATACGGGCTGGCACTTGCTCTTTTTTATCTTAAGGATGACCGAAAGCAGGGCATACGGATTATGAAGAAACTCACAGATCTCGAACCTGAGTACTACAGGGCAAGATTCGCATTGGGAAGATTCTATTATGAGGAAAATGAGGCAGCCAGAGCGCTTTCCGTCTTTGAAGATCTCCACGATGATCTATCGAAAAAAAAACAGACCCCAAATGTTAAATTATTTATGAAAAAAACAAAAGAATCTGTTTCCAGGCTTATGATGGAGTTATCGGTTAAATGAATGCCCGGAATTCAATTACACTCGAATCCGTTGCGCTTTCTGTTACTTCCACAAGGTCTGTGAGTGATTATTTCAGGGTGCTTGAAAATACAGGCCCTGGAGAAATATTCCGGATGATTGAGGAAAAGAAAAAACCAGAGGTGCAGGATTATCTTAAAGATCTTTATGGTGTGAATCCTTTGACCGCAGCAGAAAGTATTGTCAAACGCTGTGAGGAACTCAATATTTCAATTCTTCATTACTGGCATGATGACTATCCTCAGCTTTTAAGGAATATATATAATCCACCGGTAGTTTTATATAGCTGTGGAAAAATCAGCAGAAGAAAGAGTATAGCTCTTGTCGGCTCGAGAAAGGCTGATACACGCTCCAGAAAGATTTGCAGCAGAATAACACATGACCTTGCGGATGCCGGATTCAATATCGTCAGCGGAATGGCTGTGGGAATTGACAGGGCTGCTCATGTATCCGCTCTGGATTCAGGCGGAAGCACGACGGCAGTGCTTGCAAATGGAATCGACCGAATGTATCCCAGGGAAAATGTCGATCTCTATCAAAGAATAACTGAGACAGAAGAATCCGCACTCGTTTCTGAATATCCCCCGGGTGCAATTGCCGGCCGCTGGACCTTCGTGAGAAGGAACCGCATAATAAGCGGTCTTTCGCTTGGCACTGTGGTTGTCAAGGCCGCGAAGAAAAGCGGAGCCCTCATTACGGCAGGTTATGCGATAGAGCAAAACCGCGACCTGTTTGTTTGTCCGGGAAATTCATTTGATTCTGAATATGAAGGGTGTATGGATCTGCTGAAGAATGGAGCTAATCCTGTGTTTGAGACAGGTGATATCTTTGATGTTATTGGAATAAGTAAAAAAAGTGCAGCAGAAGAAGAGATGAGTGAAATCCTTCCGGTCGAAGAGAATCCTCTTGAAAAGATTATTATGGCTTTTCTCGAATCAGGGAAGTGTGATATAGATACTGTGATAAGAAAGACAGGAGCCCTTTCCGGGGAGGTTATAAATGCGGTCATGTGTCTTGAGCTGAAGGGGCTTGTTGCCCGTAATGGGAATTATATTGAATTGAACCGGGTGATCTGATGAAAATAAAAATTTTATTTCTTACTATTCTGTTTGCAATGCTTGCAGCTTCATTATCTCAGATTTTTTCAATTCCGCCCTATGGGGGTGATGTTTTCAGGATTTATAAATCAGGTTATTTCAATGAACTCGATAAATCATTTTTCGTGATCAGGGATTCTTTCCTGGGGATTAAAACATTGTCAAGGCCCGAATTCGCATGGATTTTTCTGGCGGATATAGAAAAAAAACAGAAGATAAAAATTGATGTTTATGATAGAAATGGATTTCTGGTTCCTGCACCCGGCAGAAAGAGTGAAAAAAACGAGAAAGCAGCCAATCTGGTGATAAATGGCACGACTGATGTCTATTCTTATACGGACGGGAACTATTACAATGCATTTGTCCCGATAAAAGCAGAAAAAAAATGTTCATTCTGCCACTGTCAGGGCAGTAAAGAGAAAATACTTGGTGTTATCAGGTTTAATCGTGAATATGACAGTCATGTTTATTATTCAGCAGAAAGAATTATAATTTTTCTGTTGCTGTCTCTTGTTATTCTGTTTTTTATGTTTTTTATACTGAAATGGGATCCTGAGAATAAGATAAAAGAAATGTTTGACAAATCCTGATATTTTGGTCGTTTTGTCGTAACTCAAAGAATGGGGCTCAGGAATCTTTAATGAAGAAAAAAGCAAAGACACTTGTGATTGTGGAGTCACCCTCCAAAGCCAAGACAATCAATAAATACCTAGGGAAGGATTATATTATATCGTCATCTGTCGGCCATATAATTGATCTTCCCAAATCAAGACTGGCAATTGATGTTGAGAACGATTTTACACCTGAATATATTACCATCAGGGGAAAGGCAAAGGTTCTGAATGAACTAAAAAAGCATGCATCGGATGTTTCTCTGGTGCTTCTTGCAACTGACCCTGACAGAGAAGGAGAAGCAATTTCATGGCATCTTTCGAATGCCCTTTCTCCAAAGAATCCAAATATAAAAAGAATTGAATTTAACGAAATAACGGAAACTGCAATAAGGAATGCAATTGAAAAGCCCAGGGAAATTGACCAGAATCTTGTAAATGCCCAGCAGGCCAGACGTATTCTTGACAGGATTGTCGGTTATTATATCAGTCCAATTTTATGGAAAAAAGTCAAAAGGGGGCTTTCCGCTGGCAGGGTTCAGTCCGTAGCCCTGAAGGTTATCTGTGACAGGGAAAAGGAAATTGATTCCTTTACACCTGAGGAATACTGGACTCTTGACGTTGACTGCAAGTCCGGCTCAAAATCCTTTACTGCGTCGCTCTTTGCCAGGGGAGAAGACAAGATACAGATAAGAAATAAAGAAGAGATAGATAAAATTCTTGAAGAACTGGATGGTAAAAATCTTGTTGTTGATGAGGTTAAAACCCAGCAGAGAAAAAGAAAACCGCAGGCTCCATATATTACCAGTAAGCTTCAGCAGGATGCTGCAAACAGGCTTGGATATTCATCCCAGAAGTCTATGATCGTAGCTCAGCAGCTTTATGAAGGCGTTAATATTACTGGAGAAGGTCCTGTTGGACTCATTACATACATGAGAACTGACTCAACCAGGATATCTGACCTCGCTATTAACGCAGTCAGGGAATATATTGGCTTAAATTTTGAAGGGGATTATCTTCCGGAAAAACCCAACACTTATAAAAACAAGAAGGGTGCTCAGGATGCACACGAAGCTATAAGACCTACAGATGTAATGCGAACTCCAGATTCTATCAAGGCTGATCTTACCAGAGACCAGTTCAGGCTTTACGAAATGATATGGAAGAGGTTTGTTTCATCTCAGATGACTCCGGAAGTCACAGAGCTTACAACTGTGCTTCTTTCAAGCGATGACTTTCGTTTCAGAACAAGCGGCAGTAAAGTTCTTTTCAAGGGATTTACTGCTGTTGAAAAAGCCTCTAAATCCGAGAAAACAACAATACCTGCACTTAAAAAAGGGGATGAAGCCGAAGTCGTTGAATACAAGCCGGAACAGCATTTTACTACACCACCGCCAAGATTCAATGATGCATCTCTTGTCAAGTTCCTGGAGGAATCCGGAATAGGGAGACCGTCAACATATGCACCAACAATTGGTACTCTTCTGAAGAGATATTATGTAACGCATTCAGGAAAACAGCTTGTACCTACCGTTCTTGGCAAACTTGTGAATGAAATTATGTCAGGACATTTCAAGGAGCTGATTACAGTTGATTTTACAGCCAATATGGAAGATGAACTCGATCTTATTGAAGAGGGCAAATATGACTGGAAAAAAATGCTCCATGAGTTCTATGGTCCTTTTAAGGATGTAGTAGATAAGGCCGAAGAGAATATTGAGGAGATGAAGAATATTCTCGATGAAGAAACCGACATCGAGTGCGAACTGTGCGGAAGAAAAATGGTAAAGAAGCTTGGCAAGTTCGGATTCTTTCTCGCATGTCCCGGATTTCCAGAATGCAGAAACGCAAAGTCACTTCCGCTTGGAAAGTGTCCTAAATGTGAAGACGGTGACGTGGTCAAGAAATCATCCAAAAAGGGAAGAGGGGTGTTTTACTCATGCAGTAATTATCCTGAATGTGATTTTGTTACAAGGGATACACCGTCAGATAAATCCTGCCCGAAATGTGACAAGCTGCTTTTTACAAGAAAGATCAAGGGCAGGGGTCAGGAATTGATTTGCCTGAACGAAGATTGTGATTACAGGCTCGAACTTCTTGATGACAATGAACAGTAAATGCACTGCAGGTGAGCATACATAACACCCGGAATAAAAATGTTAAATGAAATAGATGAGTTTATGGATTATCTTCTGTATGAGAGAAATCTTGCCCTCAACACAGCTGAATCATACAGCAGCGATCTTGTAGCATTTTATTCTTTTCTTATCAATGAGACCCTGGAAGACCAGTCTGTTTATGAAATCGATATAATAATAAAAGATGAGGATATTTCTGTTGATACAATTGGCCGTGATGAGATAAGGGCCTTTATTGAGTTTTCGTATGATTCTTCCATGGCCCGAACCACCATTGAAAGAAGAATAGCCTCCCTCAGGTCTTTTTTTAAATATCTCTACAACAGAGACCGGATAAAAAATAATCCCTGTTCTGATATCCGATATCCAAAAAAAGAATCCAGGCTTCCGAAATTTCTGTATGAAAAGGATATCGAAGAGCTTTTGTCGTTTGAATTAGAAACCTTTTTTGATTTCAGGGATAATGCTCTGTTGCGAACCTTTTACTCAACCGGCTGCAGGGTTGGCGAACTTTCATCGGCGCTGTCGAAAAATATCGATATGCGAAACAGCAGGCTGAAAGTAATGGGTAAGGGCAGTGTTGAAAGAATAGTCTTTCTAACGCCGGATACTCTCGAAGCCATTGATCTGTACCTGGATGAATGTAACAGGAAATTTTATGCGGTTAATGAATATCTGTTTTTGAATAAAAACGGTACAAGGCTTTCTGAGAGGGGTATGTTTGATATTATAACAAAGAGATCAAAAAATGCCGGCCTTATAGACCGAGTCACTCCCCATACAATGAGGCATAGTTTTGCAACAGAACTACTCAATCAGGGAGCTGATATAAGAACCGTGCAGGAGCTTCTGGGACACAGGGATCTGTCTTCCACTCAAAAGTATACACACACAACACGTGAAAGGCTGAAGCAGGTTTATGCAAAGAATCATCCCCATGCTTTAAGAAAGAATTTTCCTGAAGAATAACCCTTTAAAAAGTAGAATCTATTATAGCTCCGCCTAGCACATCACCATTATCATCATAAAACACAGCAGACTGGCCCGGGGAAACACCAGTTTGACTCTCCTGAAAAATGGCCCTGATTTCTTCATCGTTTTCATGGAGCATAACTCTTACAGGAGGTTGTGTTGATCTGATTTTTGCCAGGCAATTGCAATTGTCAAAGATTGATATTTTCATATATACCGGATCAACAGCAATGAAACCGGAAGTATAGAGTTCATCAATGTATCCGGCAGTAATCGTATTGTCTGACGCATTAATGTTTTTAACATACAGGGGGTTTGGAGCGGATATTCCAAGACCTCTTCTCTGACCTATTGTATATTTGTGGATGCCTGAGTGTTTTCCTATTATATCTCCATTCTGGTCAATTATATCTCCCGGTAAAGGGACAGCGTTAGTTCTTTTCTCAATAAATGATGCATAGTCATTGTCAGGAATGAAGCAAATCTCCTGGCTTTCCTGAGAGTCTGCAGATTCAATTTTACGTTTCCGTGCAATCTCTCTTATTTCATCTTTTGTATAATCGCCCAGAGGAAATAGTGTGAATGAGAGTGTTTCCTGGGACAGCCTGTAGAGAAAATATGACTGGTCTTTGGCTGTATCTTTTCCCCGTCTGATGGTATATCTATCGCCGTTTTTTATAATGGAAGCATAGTGGCCTGTAGCAAGCCTGTCACATCCCAGCTCTTTTGCTTTTGATTCGAGACTTCTGAATTTAATTGCAGGATTGCATCTGATACAAGGATTAGGTGTTCTGCCCCTGAGGTATTCACGGCAGAATGGCTCAATAATGAGCGAATCGAAATCTTCTGTAATATTGAGAAGGTGATGTTCAAAACCGAATCTTTCTGACAGGTGATGTATCTCCTCGAGTCGTTCAGGATGAAGAAAATTGCTTTTCAGTGATGATAAATCTTCATTGAATATCCCGGCTGTGATTCCGACTATTTCGTGTCCTTCTTCATGGAGCAGAATCGCAGCCACTGTAGAATCAATTCCCCCGCTCATTGCAACAGCTATTTTCACAGTGTTTCTTTATCCCCTGTTATTCAATATTCTTTTTCTACCAGAAATCCCTGCCATGTGCATCGCTTTCTGAATTCATCCTCTATGCTGTTCAGAACTGTTCCCTTGTGCATTCCCCATGCCGGAGCTGTAAGAGTGTCCTCGTTTCTGTCTCCCATGAGCCTGTGTATTATTATATCAGGTCTCAATCTTTCCATAAAGTCGCATACTGTTGAAGTGTATTCCTTTAACGTGAAAACATGGAAAGGTTTTTCAATATATAATTTTTCAAGAAGAGTGTCTTTGATTATATGCAGATGGTGAATTTTGACTCCGTTAACCGGAAGCTCAGATATTCTTTCCGCTGTCTTCATCATATCATTCCATGTCTCGCCCGGTATGCCAAGAATGACATGAACACAAACCGGAATTCCTCTCCCGCTGCATCTCTTTATCGCGTCTTCAGTTGTTTGGTTACTGTGTCTCCTGTTAAGCAGGATGAGGCTTTTTTCATGAATTGTCTGCATCCCCAGTTCGACCCAAAGTTCGAAATTCTCTTTTTTATAGGATTCAATCAGGTTCAGCACTTTCTCAGAAAGACAGTCTGGCCTGGTTCCTATCATCAGGCCTCTTATATCAGGATATGAAACCGCAGTGTCATATATTTCTTTCAGTAAACTGACGGGAGCGTGAGTATTTGTATATGCCTGAAGATAGGCGATATACACGGTTTCCCTGTCTGATCTTCTGAAGCTTTTCCTTGCAAAATCCATTTGCTCGTGTATGTTTTCAGAAATTGCAGCAGTTGGAGATGCTGATCCGTTTTCACAGCAGAAAATGCATCCGTCCGTATCAAGAGTGCCGTCACGGTTCGGGCATGACAGGTGAGAATCTATGGGCAGTTTGAGAACTCTTGTAGAGTATTTATCCAGAAGATAATCACCAAAAAAGTTATACGGTTTACCGTGCCATGCTGACTGTTTATAATGATCTATATTTTTTTCCACTGGAGAAATATGAGTTCTTGAGATACTGTTGATTTTGATATTTATCAGGATTGAGCAGAACAGATCTGACTTTCCTTGCGTTGACTACATTCAGGTTGCTGTTGATTTTGACAATATAAATTCCATTTTTAAAGTTAATTTTTTTTCTGCTTTTTTGCCATTTTGAAACTCTTTTTTTATGTTTTTTTGAGTAATATCGAATTTTTCTCCATTTTGTCGATGAGGCTTTACTGAATGTCCTTATCAATACTGATAGATTTTTATCATCAGGGTCCAGTGCATTTTGCAGTGCACTTTCAAGCGTCTGTCCTTCTTCTATGGTAAGTATAAGCGATTTAGAAAGAGGCGATCTTTTCACATCGTTAAGCATCGGATCGTTTGTTTTCGTCCTTCTTTTTACAATGCGTTTTTTATTTCCAGGAAATGCAGAATATTTGTTTGTATAAGCATTCAGCAGCTTTACATCTGCCGTTATATTTATAGCTTTTTTATAGTACTTTCTTGCAGTTCTGTGCCATTTTTTTCTTGTGTAATTTCTCCCAAGCCTGTAATAGCTTTCAGCTGTAACGAGTTTTTTTCGTATGTTTGTGTAATATCTTATGTCGTTTTTATAGGCTGATCTGCTATAAAATTTTTCCATTAGTGAAATTGCATTTAATGCATTTTTAGTTTCTTTTCTTTTTAAATAGTAGATTGCTATCCGTGAGAGTTTGAGAAGCTCAATTCGACTTTTACTCATTTCTCCGGTTTTTTTTATTTCGTCATCCGATATGTCTATACCGAAGATTTCACTAATTGTTTGCAGGAGTGTTTTATACTGGCTATCAATCATGGTTTTAACATGGTCATGGTCTTTGAGTTTTTTTTCTTCGTGTGGATTGGATATAAAACCGGATTCATATATTATTGAGAGTGGATAATCTATGAAATATGAAAATCTGTCATCTCCAACTGCTCCGAATTCCCAGTTGTTGGCTTTATGACCTTTTTTTATCAGATCGTTTTTTAGATTCAATGCATAATTTTTAGAGAAACCGCTTGCGTCGAGTTTATTGTAAAGTGTCAGGAAACCTGAATGAGATCCGCTGACATATTTAAGTATTTTTCTTCCTCTGTAATCTCTTGTAATATGAATCCCAGGAATATTTATTTTCCCACCCGCTTTATAAATCTGTGAAACATTATTCAGGTGTTCTGAAATTATCATGAATGCTCCTGCTTCCGATGCCTTTTCAACTGTTGTTGAAAAAGGTATATTTTTATATATATTTGACTCACCTTTGAGAACTTTCATGTAATCATCTGTTGTTTCGACCTGTATGTGCGGGTTTTTTTTCAACTTGTCATACATAAGTCTTGAGAATATTATAGAATAGTATTCTTCCGGCAGACCGGTACAGCTTAAACGTTTTGTGGCAGCTCCACCCTGCCATCTGCCATCCGAAAGCTTGCCGTGGGCAGGATCGAAGAAAATAATTATTTTTTTTGATTTTAATAAATTATCGTAGAGGTTATTATATGTGTTATCAATGCAGTTTACTATATCCATTATTTCCTTAGATACCCATGTACGATTTTCATTTTTGATAATTTTTTTAATAGTATTTGAGTTTTTATATTCCCGGGGTTTTTCATTTGCTGGCGCTGAAGAAGAAATTGATAAAACTAAGGTAAATATAATGGTTATCAGAAATGTATTTTTCATTTAATAAAATTTTTAACTCCCGGGTTGAGTTTATTCCCTATAGCGATTTTTATTCAGATTCAGAAGGAATAAAAATTTCTTCTAAAAAACTATCTTTATTATGTTTATA
>CAZEJW010000105.1:0-1718 GCA_964512685.1 uncultured Leptospirales bacterium
ATGAAGAAGATTTTTGAAAAAACCAGTATAGTGAATATTGAACTCAAAAACCGCATTATAAGAGCAGCAACATGGGAAGGCAAGGCTGATGAAAAAGGCCATATAACAGAAGACCTGAGAAAGGTATATGAAGACCTTGCAAAGGGCGGAGTATCTGCCATTATTACAGGTTATGCATTCGTTCTGGAGGATGAGCAGCCTAATCCCAAAATGATGGGTATATATAATGATTCATTCATAGATGAATATAAAGAACTCACAGACATGGTTCACAGCCATGATTCTAAAATAATCATGCAGATTGTATATGGCGGCCCGTTTACATTCTTTAAGGCAAACGAAAGAGAGATATGGGCTCCTTCATCTGTTGAACACAGGGTCAGTAAAGTAATGCCAAAGGAAATGACTGTTGATGATATAAATAAACTGATAAAGGCTTTTGGTGATGCTGCACTCAGGGCAAAGAAGAGCAGGTTTGATGGTGTGGAAATTCATGCTGGCCATGGCTATCTTTTGAATCTTTTTCTTGCTCCATATTACAACCAGAGAACTGACAATTATGGCGGCAGCAGTGAAAACCGCGCAAGAATAATCTACGAGGTTTATGACAGCATAAGAAGTGCAGTTGGTGCAGATTTCCCTGTTCTTATTAAACTCAACTGTTCTGATTTTATGAATGAAAGAGGCCTGACTTTTGATGAGACCCTTGCCATATGTAAAAAACTTGAAGAAAAAGGAATAGACGCAATCGAGATAAGCGGAGGGCCGGTATTCAAGGTGCCTAAAGTTGAGAAAGAGGCAAAACAGGTTTCTCTCAAAGGCAAAGAGTCATACTTCAGTGAATATGCAAAAGACATAGCAGAAGAGATTGATGTGCCTGTTATCCTTGTTGGCGGAAACAGGTCAATTGAAGTAATGAACAGTATCCTCAATGAAACTGCGATTGAATATTTTTCATTATGCAGGCCGCTTTTGAGCGAACCGGATCTTGTGAATAAATGGATGAAGAATCCTGAATATAAACCAAGGTGCACGTCATGCGGCAGGTGTTTTGATTTCAGCGGCAACAGCTGTATTTTTGACAGGGAAGAAGAATAGTCCCTGTCATACAGGAGCTATTCTTTTTGTTCATCCTCTACATCACCAGGATATTTGAGATCAGGGTAGAGTTTTTTAAAACACTCCTCGCAAAGGGAATGACTGAAATCAGCTTCTGAATGGTCACGTATGTATACTTCAATTTGTTCCCAGTAGCCCTGGTCATTCCTTATTTTCTTGCAGTTGGCGCATATCGGCAAAAGTCCATCGAGACGTTTTATTCTTGCAAGAGATTCAGAAAGACTGTTTATCAGCTTTATTCTTTCCCTGTTGAGCCTGGTGATTTTATAATAACTTATACCCAGGATAAGAATTATTATCAGCAGAAAAACAAGTGTGATACTTAAAACAAACTCCCTGTTTTTCCTGTAGAAATCATAGAATTTTGAAGGTTTATTTATTACAATACTGTTGCGCGGCAGATCCTCAGTCTTTACATGAAATTTTTCCATCAGGTTATAATCAAACATATACCTGTTGGGAGTTTCAGTAATCACTGGAATTGTATTAATGTCACGCCCGTCAAGAACCTGTTCTGCCATTAAAGCAGCAGTTTTTCCATGATAAAATCCACTCACAACCATGCCCCCAAAAAGGCCATGCCCGAGCAGCCATTCAAG
>CAZEJW010000105.1:1818-15864 GCA_964512685.1 uncultured Leptospirales bacterium
AAATCATTCAGTCCGCAAAAGACAATTGGTGTTTTGCTGAAAATTGTTTTCTGAAGATCCAGTGTGAAATCAAATCCATTATCATCTGACACAAGAACAAGATCAAAATTATGATTTTTGTATTTAATAAGAAAAACATTCTTCAGGCTTGCCAGGTATTCTTTGCTGTTTTTGCGCTTTGTATCAAGGTATTCATAATAGACTTCAGTATTTTTCATTGAGTCAAATACTGAGTCTACACCCTCCATTATCCGGTCGCTCCAGAAGTATCCCCTGTGGTAGGAATTTATAATAAGAACGTGTTTTGTTTTCGACTGTGGAAACAAGGGATAAGACAGTAACAACACAAATAAGAAACAAGGTATTTTATGTATAAGCATAATATCACTCCTGGGAGTATCTCAGTATAAATTATACACAATATTAAGAATAAAACAACCAACAGGAGTTATTTTGCTTTCAGTATAACCTGCTTTATATATTTGACTTTGCGTAATAGTTAGTATTTAATATGCACTATTAAGTCAACAGGATAAGGTTATGGATGATATATTAAAAACAGCAAAAAACTGCCGCCATTATGCAATGTGCAAAATTGATTTTCTTGGTACCGGGGTATGTGCTTCAGGAATTGAAAAACACTATGTCAGTTTTTATCCTCAGGGCAGGATGGATCTCTATGCTGCCCTGATTGATGGAAGAATCCCTGTAACAGAGAAGTGCATTGAAATTGCAGACACCTGTAATCTCTGCGGCAAATGCGACAAACAGTGTTATTTTGTAACTCAGCTTCGTCCGACAAAAGTCATGAAGGCTCTAAAGGATTATGTTGATGAATATATCAAAAGCGGTAAGCCGGCAATTAAGGAGAAAACCGGCCCTGTTCTTGATGAAATAAGAAAGATCGTTGGTGAATACTGGGCCACTTCAGATCCGGCTGTTCTTGTGACATACTCGGATGATCCCTGTCCGCTTGCTGCCCCCAGACTCCCGGAATATGTAATTATGCCTGAAACACAGGATGAAGTTTCATTGATTATGAAGCTTCTTAAAGAGAAAAATATTCCCTTTGCTGTAAGAGGAAACGGTTCCAGTGTTATGGGATTTGTAATGAGTGAAGGTGCTGTAATTGACATGGGCCGAATGAAAGAAATTGAATTCGATGAAAAGAACTGGGCTGTAAGGGCAGGGGCAGGAGTCTCTGCCTTTGACCTTCAGGCTGAAGCTGTCAAAAAAGGATACCGTGTTAATGTTGCAGAACCCGCAGCCCTGGTTTGTTCGAATATCATGTGCTCTGGGATTTTTTCAACCTTCTCTGCGTCATACGGCACTGCCGGTAGTAATTACATTGATGCATCATTCGTTGACCCGGAGGGAAAGCCTTTCTCTTTGAATGGTTCAGTCTCTCCAAATCTATTTGGTTTTAACACACAGGGAAGGGATATCCCCGGTATATGCACATCTGTTACAATGAAACTTCACCCTGTAACTGATGATGAAAAAGGAATTCTCGTACCCTTTAATTCACTGGCTGAGTCAATAGACTTTGCCAGGGAGCTTTCGATCAGACGAATCGGTCTTTCTGTAAGTATTCTGGGTGGTGAATATATATCAACATTCCTTGCGCCAACAAAGGAACTTGCGTGGGATGTAAAGGAAGCCTTTACTGATAAACTCAAGATGGCTCACCCTGTGCTTGTAATAGGGGACCGCTTTGCAGTTAACTCAATACGTGAAATGAATCTCCCCTTTATTGAAGATGAGCTTTTTAAAACCATCTGTCTTGGCATGCCTTCACTGAATTCTGCTCCCTGGCTTGAACTTCTGGATGAGCTTGAACAGGAAGAACCATACTCATACCTCAGGCTGGAACAGTTTAATGATCTTGCGGAAACGGCACTCTCTCCTTCAGCAGAAAAGCTGACTTCAACTGTTGACCCTGATCTCAGAGATTTTTTTAAAGAACTCTATGAAAGGCCTGAGATGACTGACCTGGTGTGGCTTTCAATGTTCAGAATTCTTAGTTCACGCATGGGACGTGAAAAGCACGTGGTTGCATTTATTGTATACACTCCCCTTGAAAACCAGCTCCTCATAGATATCAATAATGATTTTAAAAGGATTGCAGATAAATACAGTATAAAGAATGACTATGGATTCATAACTCCCCTTGACATGGGCAAGCGATGTGTCTTTGAATTCGACTACTATATTGACCAGATAAATCCTGATGAAATCAGGGCAATGCAGCAGGCTATTCAGGATGTTGCAGCAATGATTCACGGATACTCAGCACAAACAGAAACCGTTCGCTGGATACGCTATGTTCTCTACCAGGGATTCAGCAGAATGGAGTATCTTCTCTATTCATAAACAAATTTAAAAAAGGGCACGTGTCATGAAACCTGATGAAAAATATACAATTGCTTTAACAGGTGCAACCGGATTTCTCGGAAGTCACCTCATGGCAGATCTCCTGAAAGCAGGACACAACCTTTTGATTACAGGAAGGCGGTCAAATGACTCATCCCTTGAAGAGAGAATAGTTCGTCTTCTTGAATGGTTTGGCATTGAAAACAACGCGAGTTCAATTACATTTTATGAAACAGATTTTTCAAAAGAAAAACTGGGCTTAAAAGATCAGCTGTATTCTGACCTTTGCAGCAGAACTGACATTCTGATTCACTGTGCTTCAGACACCAGTTTTACAGAGAGTAAAAGAGACCAGGTCTTTGAAACAAATGTTGCTAATCTTGAAAGCATACTTGAATTTGCATCATCTGCAAAAGTAAGAATGTTTCATTATATAAGCACTGCATATGCTGCCGGTATAAAAGAAGGATTATGCCCTGAGGAACCTGTTACATCAGAAAAATTTACCAATCCATATGAAGAATCAAAGGCTAAAGCCGAATCCATTGTTACGGAATACTGCAACAGTAAGCAGATACCATATACAATAATAAGGCCATCAATAGTATACGGGGATTCTGTTACAGGACGAAGCCTGAGTTTCAATGCACTGTACTATCCTGTGAAATCATTGATGTATATCAGGGATATATATATCAATGATATAAGAAATTCAGGCGGTAAAAAATCCGGGAAATACGGTATCCATTTTGATAATAACGGGACTCTTCACATCCCCATAAATATAAATATTCCTCAAACGGGCTATATAAACCTCATTCCAGTGGATTATTTTATAAGTACAGCAATGAATATTATTGCACAGGGCAGTTCAGGTACAATCTACCATATTGCAAGCTCCATGCCATCCACACTTGAAATACTCACTGACTATACCTGCAGGTTTTTAAATATATCAGGAATTGATATTGTTTATGGAGAAAAAAAAGACAATTTTCAGAATCCTGCAGAAGAACTCTTTGATCATTATATGAGGCCCTACAGACCGTATCTCTCTGACTTGAGAGAGTTTGAAATAAAAAACTCTGCAGAAATAAATGATCAAATAAGAGATCCGGAACTGACCTATGAAATATTTTCAAGGTGTATGAATTATGCTGTGAGTGTTGATTGGGGTAAAAAGTTATAGTGATTATATTCAGTGTTGAATTCAAATTTATTTCTTACGTGTGTTTTTGAAAACCGCTTCAGATCTTTTCTTTATAGATTCCATTGTTGCCATAACACTTGAGATGTTTATTCCCATTGAGATGGTTTTATCCTTATCATCAAATGCTTCAAGAAAAACAGAAAAGTTTTTGGTCTTGCCGATATACTCAACCATTGTTCTGTCATTTTTCTGTTTATAGAATTTCCAGTGCCAGTGACTTCCTCTTAAATCCCCCTTAACCTGGAATGTATCAATTGTTAAACTGTCATAGTTGATAAAATTTTTCATTCTGTATTTTGTTTTTGTTACAGGTGTATCAAGAACAATATCCACTGTTACAATTGTTCCCTGCCTGTTTGTTTCCCTTACTTTTACATCATAAACCTTTGGCATGAATTTTTTGTATTCCTTATAATTAAGCAGTTCTTTCATTATTGTTTCAGCAGGCGCTTTGATAATCATAAATGCACGCACATCATCAAAACGGTTTTTATTATCCTTGCGTATAGTAATTACAGGCCCCTTTGAAAGAAGTGTTTTAAAGTCAAGGGCAAAAGACATAAGGGGGATTAAAAGGCATAACATAACAGAATATAGTAATTTATTCATGGTAACCTCTTTGTGAATCATAACACAGTATTTCCCGGAAAAGAGATTGAGTCAATATAGTAAATCTTTTGATTGATTCTTTTGTTTTAATATATGATAATTTTGATAAAATCAATTCAGTATAACATGATGTAAATGAATCGTAGTCACTAAATAAAAAATATTACCCACCGCCACCGAAGGCGGTGAGGGTAATAATCCTATATTTTATTTATTCTGAAAGGTATCTCAGTGATTAAATACTGAAAGAAAAAAGGTGCAGATGCATGAAAAAGATAATAGTCATAGGTTCAGGCCTTGGCGGAATGAGCGCTGCAGCACTTCTGGCAAAAAACGGTTTTGATGTTCATGTGTATGAAAAGAATGACGGGCCCGGTGGTGTTGCATCAAGGATTGATTTAAAAGGATTTACTTTTGATACAGGACCAACATGGTACCTGATGCCTGAGGTATTTGAAAACTATTTCGGACACTTCAATAAAAAGGTAACTGATTATCTTTCTTTTCAGGATCTTGATCCATCATATAAAATTTATTTCCAAAAAAATGACTCTGTGACAATAACCCGTGATGCTCCCCATAATGAAGCAGTGTTTAAATCAATAGAAAAAAACGGGGATGTGCTGCTTAGAGAATATCTGGAAGAATCAAAGTATAAATACGACACAGCAATGAATGAATTCCTGTACAGGGATTATAATTCAGTGTTTGATTTCTTTAACCGCAGGCTTATGACTGAAGGTTTGAAACTCCGTATTTTTGAAAAACTCGATAATTATATAAAACGATTCTTTAAAGAGAAAAAAGCAAGAAAGATTCTTGAATACAACATTGTTTTTCTCGGATGCAGCCCATTCAAATCTCCTGCATTGTTTTCACTGATGTCGCATGTTGATATTACGCAGGGAGTTAAATATCCTGACGGAGGAATCTTTCAGCTCTCACTCGCGCTTGAAAAGCTTTCAAAAGAGCAGGGTGTTGAATTTCACTATAATTCTCAGGTGAAACGAATTCTGACCGAGAAAAATAAATCTACAGGTGTTCTCGTAAATGGAAAAAGAATAAACGCTGATATTGTTATATCTGCTGTTGACTACTGCTATGCAGAGAATGAATTACTCGATATAAAAAAGAGATCCTATTCACAGAGATACTGGAAAAAAAGAATCCTGGCTCCATCCGCTATGATAATACTTCTTGGATTAAATAAAAAAATCCATAACCTTGAACATCACACGCTTTTTCTTGCAGAGAAATGGGAAGAACATTTTAAAAGTATTTTTGATGATCCTTCATGGCCTGAAGACGCGTCCTACTATGTTGGCTGTCCCTCAAAAACTGACAGCTCTGCTGCACCCGAGGGTAAAGAAAATCTTTTTATACTCGTTCCGCTGTCTCCGCATCTTGATGATACAGAATCGAGGAGAGAATCATTTTCAAATGCAATAATTGCTGACCTTGAAAAAAAGCTTGGTGAAGAAATTAATGAATCAATTGAAGTAAAAAAGATATTAACTCACAGGGATTTTATCAGCAGGTACAATCTCCATAAGGGGGCAGCGCTCGGCCTTGCTCATACGCTTTTTCAAACAGCTGGTTCCCGTCCGACCAGGAAGAGCAGAAAAATATCAAATCTCTATTTTAACAGTCAATGGACTCACCCGGGCATAGGAATGCCAATGGTTATGATTGGCGGTGAGCTTACAGCAGAAAAGATTATGGAGGATTATTCATGAACAGAACTTCTTTTAAGATCTTCAAAGCCGGAAGCAGAACATATTTTTACAGCAGTATATTCTTTCCTGAACCCCTCAGAAGTGATGTATTTACCCTGTACAGTTTTGTAAGAAAGGCGGATGACTATGTTGATATGATCCCCCAGGATACAGAGGGATTTAAAAGGCTCTGTGAATCCTACAGGCAATCTCTTAACGGTAAACCATGCGGTGATCCTGTAATAGATAATTTTGTTGAGCTGAAAAAACGCAGGGAGTTTCCTGATGAATGGATTGATGCTTTTTTAAACTCAATGGCAATGGATCTCAAGAAGAGCGAATACAATTCAATTGATGAAACCCTGGAATACATGTATGGTTCTGCTGAGGTAATCGGGCTCTTTATGTCAAAACTCATGGAACTGCCTGAAGAATCATATGAGGCTGCAAAGCATCTTGGAAGGGCAATGCAGTATATAAATTTTATAAGGGATATTGACGAAGACAATGGACTTGGAAGACAGTACCTTCCCCTGCAGGACACTTATTTAAAAAATCTCTTGCCTGATTCAGCCCTTGAAGATTCTGAAGAATTCATTTCTTTTATAAAGACCCAGATTGAATTATATCATGAGTGGCAGAAGAAGGCTGAAACAGGATACTCATTTATACCACGCAGATACCTTATTCCAATAAAGACAGCAGCAGATATGTACTTATGGACTTCGCTGAAGATTTATAATGATCCGCAGGTTGTATACAGGAGAAAAATGAAACCGCCTGTTCATCACATACTGTTTACAATCATTAAAAACAGTATCATGCTTAAGCGGAGAAGTAAATGAGCAGAACCTGTATTGTAATTGGCGCGGGCCTTGGTGGCCTTTCATCTGCTGTAGGCCTTGCGTCAAAAGGATGGAATGTCACCGTTTTTGACATGCAGCCAGGCCCGGGAGGCAAGGCAGGTGTGTTGAATGAAAACGGGTTCAGGTTCGATACAGGCCCGTCTCTTATTACAATGCCCTTTGTTCTTGAAGGCATAATAAGTGACGCGGGTTATAATATAAGTGATTATCTTACTATTGAACCTCTCTCTGAACACTGCAGGTATTACTATCCTGACGGTACAGTTATAAGGGCTCATTCTGAAAGTGATGATTTCAAAAAAGAGATTGAATCAAAAACCGGTGATTCATCTGAAGCGGTCGATGAGTATCTCAAATACTGTAAAAGGATTTATGAACTAACAGCTGATCTCTTTGTATTCAAAGACTTTCATGAAATCTCAAATTTCATGTCAGCAAAGGCGTTATATACCCTTTCCCGTATCTGGCAGATTGATTCAATGCGTACTGTTCATAATGCAAATGCTTCTTTTTTCAAAGATTACAGAACCCTGCAGATATTTGACCGCTATGCGACCTATAACGGGTCAAATCCATACAAAGCACCTGCAACTCTTAATATTATTCCTCACGTTGAATTAAATATGGGTTCATATATTGCTCTTGAGGGAATGCATGCAGTTTCAAAGACTCTTGAAACAATTGCAAAAGACCTGGGTGTTGAGTTTATATATAACTCCAGGGTTGATGAAATCATAATAAAAAATAAAAAGGCGCAGGGAGTAAAAGCATCAGGTAATGTTTACACTTCTGACTGCGTTATAAGCAACTGTGATGTAGCGAGAACCTATGAAGAACTTTTTAAAGGTAAAGAAAAAAAACACACAGGTAAATATAAAAAACAGGAACCATCATCCTCAGCTGTTGTTTTTTACTGGGGCATTAACCGTGTATTCAGTGATATGGCTGTTCATTCAATTCTTTTTTCAGAAAACTACAGGGCTGAGTTTGATTCTATCTTTAAAGATAAGCAATACCCGAATGATCCAACAATATACATATACGTGTCATCAAGATTTAAAAAGGATGATGCTCCGCCCGGATGTGAAAACTGGTTTGTTATGATAAATGTTCCTCATAACCGGGGGCAAAACTGGAAGAGAGAAGCAGTTGATATACGAAAGATAATTATTTCCAAGATAAATAAAATGCTTGGAATTGATATTGAAACTCATATTGTCTCGGAATCGATTGCCACCCCTGAAACAATTGAGCTATGCACAAATTCAAAAGGTGGAAGCATTTACGGGATTTCGTCCAACAGCAAAACCGCCGCCTTCATGCGGCACCCGGTAAGGTCAGCTTCAGTAAAGGGGCTTTATTTCTGCGGGGGAAGCGCTCATCCCGGCGGAGGAATCCCCCTTGTTCTTCAATCAGGTAAACTCGCTTCAGAGCTTATCATGAGGTATGAAACATGATAAAAGCCAACCACAAGAAATGGGCAAGATTCATATATGACAGGTATTTCAATTACCAGCTGAAAAAGTATTTCAATGCATTCTATATTGTTAATGAATTCCCTGAAATTCCTGAAAACCTTGCGCTTGTTATAACCCCGAATCACATGAGCTGGTGGGATCCTTTTTTTATAGGGTATGCATATAACTTTTTTACCACAAAACAGCACCATGTTATAATGCTCGAGAATGAACTGAAGAAATACAGGTTCTTTACAAAGGTGGGTGCCTTTTCTATTAACCCGGGCGATTACGAGAGCGTTAGTGAAACACTGAACTATGGAATTGAACTGCTGAAAGAGAAAGATAATCTTATCAATCTTTTCCCCCAGGGAGTACTTGAGCCCTTTGATAAACGCCCTTTAAAACTCAGAAGCGGCGCTTTAAGCCGATTTTCAGAAGAGTGTGAATTCATGATCCTTCCGGTTGCATCAAGAATACACTACTACAATGAACGAAAGCCCGAGATATACATGAGATTCGGAAAATTGATTCACTCGGAAAATATTAGTGATGATTTTAATAAATTTGCAGATGAATTTAATCTTAATCTTGAAAGCGTAAACACTTCAGCATATAAAAGGGAATACCTGAAAGAGATACTGTACAGATGATAATACTCACTGCAATTGTTATATCTTTTCACCTGATGATTTTATCAGTTGTGATATTCAATTATTTTTCAGCACCGGTTCTTTCAGAGAAGAGTGACGTTAGTGATAATCCGCTTGTATCATTATGCATTCCTGCACGCAATGAAGAAAAGAACATTGGAAACATAATTGACGATTCAGCAGCACAGGACTGGAAAAACCTTGAAATAATTATACTCGATGATCAGTCAGAGGACAGAACAAAGGAAATTATACAGGGTAAAGCACTATCAGTAAAAAACATCAGACTTATTGAAGGTAAGGATCTACCTGAAGGATGGACAGGGAAAAACCACGCCTGCTTTGAGCTCTCACAGGAAGCTTCAGGTGAATTCATAATTTTTATTGACGCTGACTGCAGAATATCCCCCTGGCTGATAACGACTGTAATAAGCCTGATGAAGAAAAGAGAGCTTGTTCTATTGAGCTCGTTCCCGTGCCAGGTGATGAGAAGACCGGGTGAGTATGTGATTGTACCCCTTATGAACTGGCTCCTTCTGACTTTTCTTCCCCTGCGAAAGGTCTATACATCCCACAAGAAGTCCTATGTTGCTGCAAACGGTCAGCTTATGGCATTCAGAAAATCCTTCTATGATGAGATTGACGGACACAGGAGTGTAAAATCCATGATGGTGGAAGACATGGAACTTGGGAGAATCTGCAAGTTCAGGGGATACAGAATGATGACATTGCTTGGGGGGGAAGGTATAAGGTGCAGAATGTATTCATCCCTTTCTGACGGAATTCAGGGATTCTCAAAGAACTTTTATCCTGGTTTTAATATACCAGGGGCTGCATTTTTCTTAATGCTTGCTGTGTTTTTCCTGTTCTTTCTTTTGAGCATGTTACTGCCGATTTATGATATCCGGCTTTTGTTTATTCCGTTAGTTGTTTTAGCAGAAAGATTTATTGTTTCGCTAACCTGCAGAGAGAATCCTCTTATCAGTATCGTTCTGCATCCTGTGCAGATGATAATGATGATATACGTTGGATTTGTTTCAGTGTATAAGTCACGCAGGGGAGAACTGACCTGGAAGGGAAGAAGGCTGGAAAAGAAATGAACAGGGATAAACTTAAATACTGTTTTTCAACAAGCCAGAGTAAAAAGAATCTCATTATATTTTATTCTGTAGGCATTATTGGCCACTGCATTGATTTTACCAGACCTGTGATGTTTATTATGACTCCATTTGTTCTTTTTATTTCATATCTTTTTGTTCTGTATCCTTCGTTTCGAAATAAAAATTTGAGGTTTTTCATATGGTTTCTCATTGGTTTTCTTATAACCTTTTCAGTTGAAGTAGCCGGTGTAAAAACAGGAATGCTGTTTGGATCATATGCCTATATTGAAAACCTTGGAATAAAAATATTTGATGTTCCCCTGCTTATTGGTTTGAACTGGATGATGCTGTTAAGCGGATTTATTGTACTCGCAGAAAAAATTGCCCCCTGGAAAACTATTTCTGTTCTGCTGAGTGTTTTATTTATCACTGGCTTTGATTTTATTATGGAACCTGTTGCTGTTTACTGTAAATACTGGACATGGTCCGGATGTGACATCCCTATGCAGAATTACGGGATGTGGGCTTTGCTGTCACTTGTGCTGGTTTCCTTTTATCACATCCTTAAAGTCAATTTACGCAATCCTCTTATTCCTTTTTTTGCAATTGTCCTTGTTGTATATTTTTCATTCCTCAGGCTTTTTGTTTTATTCTGCGGATAATCCTGAACAGGCTTTCATTCATTTTTATTTATACTTCAGGTGTTGACTCTAAAGCTGAACACTTATATAATTACCTTTCATGATAACTCTTTGTTCTGGTCTGCCAGGTATTATTGAAATAAAAAATACAAGTAATAAATTCACAGGTGTATAAATCTATTTTCAGAGAGGATTCTATAAAGAATGGAAGCTGAACTAAAACAACTGCTGGAAGAAAACTGTCTTCAGATCAATAATGAAATCAGGAGAATCTTTCCGGAAATCCTCGATGAATCATGGTGCAATACATATCTCGGAAGCACTGACTGGGAATATGATCATGATGCATTTACAGGTGCTATTTCTTTTCCTGTGTGGGAACTTCTGAAAAGGGGCGGCAAAAGATGGAGGCCGCTTCTTATGAAACTCGCCTATGAATCAGTAGGCGGAACAGGTGATATTACAAGGTATACTGTTATTCCTGAACTGATTCACAATGGAACTCTTATAATAGATGATATTGAAGACAACTCGGACATGCGAAGGGGGGGGCCGTGCGTTCATCATGTGGTTGGAAATGACATTGCAATAAACGCAGGTAATACAATCTACTTTCTTCCTCTTTTGCTGCTTGTTAAAGATTCATCACTCACTGCTGAAATAAAGCAGGCTTCATACGAACTCATAAACAATGAAATGATGAAGCTGGGTTTCGGGCAGGGTATGGATATCTACTGGCACAGGGGCAGGAAAAAAGACATTACAGAAAAACAGTACCTTGCAATGTGCAATTTCAAAACAGGCTGCCTTGCAAGAATGGCAGCGAAGCTCGGAGCAATCCTCGGCAATGCTTCGGAAAAACAGCAGAATTCACTTGGCACATTTGCAGAATCAATAGGTGTTGCTTTTCAGATCCAGGATGACATTCTGAACATAACCAATCAAAACTGGGGCAAGGATTTCGGTGAGGATATCTCTGAGGGCAAGAGGTCTCTCCCCGTTATAGAAACCCTGAAGAGAGCAGATAACGGTGACAGTGAAAGGCTTATCGAGATACTGAACGAACAGACAAAGGATATGGATAAAATTCTTGAGGCAATTGGTATCATCAAAAAATACAATTCAATTGATTATGCTAAAAACAGGGCAGCGGAAATTATAAGCAATGCCTGGGATAAACTCGACCTGTGTCTGCCTGATTCTGACGCAAAAAACAAAATGAGACTCTTTGCTGATTATCTCATTCAAAGAGAGATATGATATGAGTGACATGCTGGTAAGAGTTGATTTGAACGATAATCAAACAGGCCTTGAAGAAAAAATAAAATGCCATCTTGGCAGCGGCCTGCTGCACAGGGCATTTTCAGTTTTTATCTTTAACAGTGCAGGTGAACTTCTTATTCAGCAGCGAAGCAGAAAAAAAATGCTGTGGCCCCTGTTCTGGAGCAACTCATGCTGCAGCCACCCGCAAGAAGGTGAGGGGTATGAAGAAGCAGCTCAGAGAAGACTTATGGAAGAGTGCGGGATAAGAGCTGATCTTAAAATTGTTTACAGGTTTCATTACACTGCAAAGTATAAGGATACAGGATCAGAAAACGAACTCTGCACTGTGCTGACCGGATTTTATGATGGAGAGGATTTAAAGATTGATCCTTCTGAAATAGCCGATTATAAATGGATTGGGCTTGCTGATTTATTACAGGAAATGGAAACACATCCTGAAATATTCACTCCATGGTTCAGGATGGAGATAAACGAACTCACGAGTGAACATAATCAAATAATGATCCCTGTAGCACGGGAGACACTGAATTCATTAACCCGTGATCTGAAGAACTGAATATTTTGGGGGGGGCACACACAGAGGAGATGCCCCTGCACAGACTCCATCGGGGCACTCACACAGGAGATGGGGGCACTCACGAGATGCCCCCTACACAGGCGCCATCGGGCACTCACGCAGGAGATGGGGGCACTCACGAGATGCCCCCTACACAGGCGCCATCGACCTTGTCTCAGGCGCCATCTACCAGGACAAGATCGGGTTCTACCCGACCAAGATCGACTTCTACCTGACCAAGATCGGGTTCTACCCGACCAAGATCAGCTTCTACCTGACCAAGATCGGGTTCTACCGGGCCAAGATCGCCTTCTACCTGGCCAAGATCGGGTTCTACCTGGCCAATATCGGCTTCTACCGGGCCAAGATCGGGTTCTACCCGACCAAGATCGACTTCTACCGGGCCAAGATCGACTTCTACCGGGCCAGGATCGGCTTCTACCCGGCGAAGATTATTATCTGCCTGCCGGAATTGATTGTCTGTTTTCTCATGACGCAATTGAACCTGTTCAGGAAGGCAGGGCCGGTTGTTTTTTCTATGCAGGTTTTGGTGAATTCGAGATTCTCTTTTGTTCAGAATCAACAGGTATAAAAAATTTATTGCAATACATGCAGTAAAAAACAAGAGTCAGGTTTTGTTATAATGTAAACAGCAGGTATTCATTTATTACAGGAAGGTTCTATGAATAAAGACGAATTGGGAAAACTTTATCCAATATTTTTAACTGAATATAATAACAGCTGGCCGGATCTTTATGAAAAGGAAAAAAGAATTCTCAATGATATCCTTGGCCAGTCATTAAGAACAGAACATATTTAAAAAAGAAAAGAGAAAGGGGATATGGGGATAGCAGGAGAGATGTAAGAGATAATTCAATATACAATGACAGAATTGCCTGTCATTCCGGCTGGAGTGAAACGTAATGCCGGAATCTCATTTGAAAAGCAAGTTAAATCTTCTGCATGAGATTCCTGCCTTCGCAGGAATGACAGAGAAAAGAAACTATCGGGAGAAAAAAGCCTTAGCCACAAATAAACAATTATTATATCTCTATAATCTCCTCTTTATCTCCCCATCTCCTTCTCTTCTAAAATTTGTGGGTTTGATTCAGGGAACATCACAGAAAAAGCAAAGAAGAAGTATTGTAAAAATAATTGAATGCAGGCTGTAATGAAAATATGAGAACAGATAAAGAGAAGATTCTGGAGAACCTTTGCTATACTGAACTGGTATATGGCAGAATAAATAAAAAGCTCAATCTTAATTTGTCAAATAACGCGATTGAAGAATTTATACTGAAGATTCTGAAAGAAACCGAAGAAGCGAATTATTCAAAAACCGGGAAGAATTTTTATGTAATGAACTGTGAGTATAATATTCGGATTACAATAAATTCGAATACTTTCAGGGTTATTACTGCTGATCGGGTTGGGGGTAAGATGGTATAAATTTGTCATCAATGCCTTCTTGCAGTACATTTCTTGAATAAGCATCAACCATTTTAAATTTATCAGGTGGATACTTTATCTTCAGAAGCTGAATATTTTCAGATTTCCAAACCGGATTAGAATAGGAATAAAT
>CAZEJW010000106.1:0-15699 GCA_964512685.1 uncultured Leptospirales bacterium
CCATACTGTTTTCCTTACGGGAAAACACACCGATAGATGTACAGAAGAACGGTATCCCATGTGCATAATTATTCGTTGCATCAAGCGGGTCAACGTACCAGATCAGATTATTTTCTGATTCATGTCTGCTCCCCTCTTCTGCAATTATATCATGATCAGGGTACTTTTTTCTTATTTCACCAAAGAGGTAATCTTCGGATTCCCTGTCTTTATCTGTAACGAGGTTTGTTCTGCTTTTATATGAAACGATAGTTTCATCAGAACGAAAACCATCCATCAATATCTCTCCGGCTCTGAGAGATATTTCTTCAGCAAAAATCAATAGTTCTTCATTCATTATAACATTGCTCCTGCGCCAAATAATAAATTAAATTCATGATGATCTTCGCTGAGATCACCCATCTCAATTATGAATTTCTGATATATAAAGAAATACCTGTTTATCTTTTCATCCAATCTGAAAGAAAGCTCATGCCCGAAAGCCCTGAAGCCCGAAAAAGGATCACCTTTGAGCCATTTATCAGAATTTGCACCGAACCATCCCTGTCCATTGAACATACTGTACGGATCATCATTTTCTAAATCCCGAAGATAGAAACGCTCTCTGAATTCTATTGATAGAGACAGATTTATCCCCTTGTCTGAACCGGCAATATTACCAAGAGTAACACCAAGCCCAATTTCATAAACTCCCCAGTAATTGGCGAGTTCTGCTGAATGATCAAAGACATAGTAATCCTTTGCTGAAATCAGAGAGTAATACTTCATGGTTGGATTTGCAGTATATGTATAGTGTATCTCCAGCTTGTCAGTATCATATGTTTTACCTGAACCGGACTCTCCATCATGAGGAAGAAATCTGGGGTAAAAATGAAACCTCATTGCAAGCCGTTTCTCCCTGAATCCGAAGATAAGCCCCACCTTGAAATCATGCAGCGAATATGTTTTGCCGAAACTCTCATTGCTTTTATAATGATTCCACATAACTCCCGCGCCAAGGGTATAATCACCCAGCATATACATACCTTCAAATGTTTCATTGTGAATACATATATCAGGAGTAAGCGCACCAAGATATGGATTCTCCAGTGTAAGAGAAAATTCCGCTTTTTTCCTTGGAGTGAATCTTACGAACAGTTTTTCAGGAAGATCCAGAAGAAGTCCGTCATCTGACACATATTTATATCCCTTTTCTCCAGCAAAATAATAACCTGTTCTGATCATGAAATCCAGGGTTGAATAAAGAATTATATCTTCCTCTTTACTTTTTTTTTGGGCTATTTTTTTGTCTTCTTCCTTTTTTTTCAGCGCTTCCTTTTTTTTCATTTCGGCTTCTTTTTTTGCCTTTAGAAGATCCTGCTCCATTTTCAGTTTTCTCATATAGGCATCAGGTAGCCATTTTGCAACAGGCTTATTCTTTGGATCATATTTCAGTACAAATTCTCCAACTCGAACAGCATTAACATAATCCCCCAGTCTGTAATAAAGAAAGCCCAGTTTTTCACCGGTGATGAGCTGCGCCGGATTTCTGTATATGGCTTCCTCATAACTCTTCACCGCTCCTTTCAGCTCGCCGGCCAGTTCCTGAGCCCAGCCCTTGTTATGGTATGCTCTTGCAGAATCCACATTGTATTTGCTCACAGCACGGTTGAACTCTTCAATAGCTTCATCGTACATTTTCTTTTCACCCAGTTCCACTCCATGCCTGTTCATATCCTTTGCAGAAGAGGCCCATAGAGGTGAGATAATAAAAATTAAAATGATAGATAGCAATATTTGATAAATTCTCATATCAGCGTCCCAGGCCTCCTTTGAACGGAGGACATAATAATCAAAACCACATTATCCGAATCATATCAGATTTTCACCTTAGACATAAAAACCTATATTTAATTGTCGGCCTAAAAAACCTAATTCATAATATTTTCAGCAAACATAGAGATAAAAATAGACAATCGGAATGATAACTTTTTGTTCAAAGTTAAGTCTTTTATTAAAATAAGATAAATCAAATAGTTTTGAATCTTTTTTTTATTTGATTATTATTACCAATTTTGAATATAATAACATTGTATTTCATAACATTTTATTATAAAGAAGCCTTTGGAAATTAATTTTGTATTTTCCCTTGAGTGTGCAACATCAATAAATATCTGATTATAACCCGATAATTTCTAATAATCCTGATTTTTAGAAATACCTGTAAATATTAAAAACCAGGCAAGACCTGAAAAATAAAAAGGGAGTCCGGAATGTCTGAACACAAAGAAATACTGAATCATATTCATATAAAAAAAGGTGATATCACAGAAGAAAAATCAGATGCTATTGTAAATGCAGCAAACCCTTCCCTTCTTGGCGGAGGTGGAGTTGACGGAGCGATACACAGAGCAGCAGGTCCGGGTCTTCTCAAAGAATGCAGAGCATTAGGGGGATGCAACCATGGCGAAGCAAAAATTACATCCGGGTACAATCTCCCTGCAAAATATGTAATACACACACCAGGTCCCATTTACAGAAATGGACAAAAGGGAGAGCCTGAAATTCTCAGGAATTCATATTACAACTCCCTTAAACTCGCGAAAGGAAACAACCTTAAATCCATAACCTTCCCTGCCATCTCAACAGGAGTCTATGGATACCCTGCTGAAGAAGCCTGTGAAATAGCGCTTACTGCTTCCAGTAATTTTATGAAGGATGAAAATTATATTCTTGACGTAACCTTCATTCTCTTTGATGAAAAAAACTACAATTTGTATAAATCCACGAAAGAGAGACTGAAAAAAAATGAACTATCCTGATAAACTGAAAAATGCTTATAAAAAATATGAGAGTATTGTATGCATGGGCCTCGACCCGGTAATTAGCGACATTCCCCTTGAAGGAAAACCCGGAGAAATAATCATCGAGTTTTATGAAAATATTCTCAATAAAATAGTACAGAAAAAAATATATCCTGGAGCCGTCAAACCCAATCACGCCTTTTATGCCAGGCATGGTTTTGAAGGAATCGAAGCGCTGAAAAAGGTATGTGATATATACACTGCCGAAGACATCCCTGTAATACTGGACGTGAAAAGAGGAGATATTGGAAAAACAGCTGCTGCATATGCTGATGAAGCATTCGATTTTTACAAGGCAGATGCAGTTACTCTTTCTCCCTATCTTGGACTGGATTCCATAGAACCCTTTATGAGCGGATACCCTGACAAAGGATATTACATTCTCACGAAGACATCCAACAAAAGCTCTTCAGAAATTCAGGATATCGAAATAAACGGGAAACCATTCTATGAGTTCATAGCCGGAAAACTCATAGAATGGTACAGGCCTGGAATAGGCTCAGTGGTTGGTGCAACATATCCTGATCAGCTTTCAGCAATTTCACAGATATTTATCGATTCAGGAAATGAAGTTCCATTGCTCATTCCTGGAATAGGCGCACAGGGAGGAAGCCTTGAAGAAGTACTGAATTGCCTCAAGCAATTTCCTGACATGTCAATTCACAGAATCAACTCTTCCAGTGCAATAAACTATGCCTATAAAAAAATGCCGGAATTGAACTATGCTGATGCAGCAGTCGAAGCGCTCAGAGAACTCAATAACAGTATACAGACCGGATAGTATATGACAACAAACGAATCCACTGTTGAAGAACTCATACTTGTAGTGACATCAAATGATTCACTTGCCGCAGAGATCTCAAGGGCACTGGATTCTGATTATCAATTGCTGAGAGCATACTCATATGCAGAGGCTCTCAGCAGGATGACGTTCAACCTTCCCGGAATTATTCTCTCTGACATTCTACTCCCAGACCAGTCCGGAATAAATCTTCTCCAGTCTGTCAGAACCAGTATAAAGACAAAACTCCTGCCTTTCATTATACTTTCACCGGATGATCCGGGTTCCATACAGAGCAGAATCATTGCCCTTGACAGGGGTGCGGATGATCACATTACATATCCGTTTTTAGGCGAAGAACTAAAAGCTGTTGTTAAATCAAAACTCAGTAAATTCAGGGAATTTTATCTCCTTTCAATTACAGATGAACTTACCAGGCTCTACAACCGACGTGAATTTATAAAAAAATTCAACAGAGAAATCGAATTTTCCCCTGAGCAAAAACTTTCCCTTGCGATTCTTGACATAGATCACTTCAAGAAAGTTAATGACAATTATGGACATCAAATGGGTGACAAAGTTCTCATGACCCTTGCAGAAATGCTGAAAAAACGAATTTCTTCTAAATACTTCCCTGCAAGATTCGGCGGAGAGGAATTCGTTATTCTCTTTCCGGAAACTGACGCAGAAAACGCCAGGAATCAGATAGATCTGCTGCTCGACGAATTTTCGTTATACACTTTCGAAATAAACCGTCAGACTTTTTCAGTTACCTTCAGTGCTGGAATATCAGAATACCCGGAAATGGGTTCAGGAGTCTCTGAACTGCTAACTCGATCAGACCAGGCTCTCTATGCTGCAAAAGACGATGGCAGAAACAGGGTATATATCTTCAGTCCAATAATGGCAAGAAATGACAAGTTCTGGGAATATCTTAAAACCGGAAGAGGAACCTTTGTCAGTGAACTTTCTCATGATCCGATAACAAGTCTTCCCTATCTTCCCCAGCAGCTTGAAATAATATCCAATCTTAATTTTGATGTTATGAGCATTGGAACTCTTATAATTAAACTCTATCCGGTGGATTCAATTGACACTTACTATGGAGAATCAAATTTCGAATACGATCTTCAGAATATAAAACTTTCCATTATAAGGTCCTGTGAATTGATTTTTCCTTCTGATACATATATTGGAATATCAGATTTTTTTAATTATGAATTTATTATCCTGTTTCCCAGCGTGGTCGATTTCACTTTTAACTTAAAAAAATTCAATGATATGTGTAAAGATATTGCACAGTCTATCAGCATGATCATTGAAGAGTATTACATCGATATAAGTTATGCCAGCGGGGTGATATCCCTTAACAGAGATAACCCGCGAAAGATGTACAGAGATATTGACAATATAAGATCCCGGGAAACAATGCTCTCGAATAAAAACCAGCGGTTTGAAGAAACACTGAATCTCTTCAACAGTTTTGATAAATCCAGGCGCTTCAGTGATTATTTCCAAATAAAAAATTACTACAACACCCATGACCTTGCAAAATCATTTCATTTTCTTGCCATGAAAAATGACCTGAATGTTGGCAACACCTTTGGTTCCCTTATGTGGAAATCAATATCAACCACAGAACGGCTCAGAGACCTTATGATGCAGGCCGGGGAAGCATTCTCAGAAGATCTGTCATGCCCTGTTCTCATGAACATTCCGTTTAGCTTTGTTATAGAACATCCGGGGAGACTTCTTGAATGTGCTGAATATGCAGTTGATGCATTCAGGAATCAGGATATTATCTTCCTGATAAATGAATATCATATACAGAAAATGCTTTCCGACTCAATGAAATCAATGGTCAATGATCTGCCTGAAAATACCTCTCTGGGTTTAAACAACTGCTACATCAGCAGTAAAATTCTGGTTCACATTTCACTCTTCGATTTCAGGACAATTCTTCTTTCTGAAAATATCACCAGAAATATTTATATGTATAAGAACAGGATGAAGGTAATAAACGGGCTGCAGATTTTCCTTGAGCAGCTCGATATCCCGATGTTTGCAAAAAATATCAAAACAGAAGAGGAATATCAGATAATCAGGGATCTCAATATAAAATACTGTTCAGGTAATTTTATCGAATCTCTTCTTGGAAAATAATCAGATTTTCTTCACCGAAAAAGTGAATGGATAATTCACATAATCAACGCCAGCTTTTTTTAAAAAATCCTCATGTTCATCTCTGGATGAGAATCCAACCCTTTCAGTACAGTCCTGAAAGTTTGCAACCAGGGTTTCTCTCACCCCTTCATATATTCCTTTTTTTACAAATACAGAAATGTCATAAGGATCGAGAAGCTTAAGTAAAGCAATATTTTCAACAGAAAGAGAAAGTACAGGCTCAATGAATTCATAACTATCAAAAAGCTGTAGAAACAAATCTTTTGATTCCGTTACATGATAGAACCTGTGACGCTGAGCATATTCACGAGGCTGGTGAATGTTTATTCTGCCGTAGAAACAGTCTGTTTCAGTCTCATAAAGAAGTTCTCTGATATTATTTTCCTGAAGGGGCAAATCACTGTATATTATAAAATTAAAAAGTTCACTCTCTGGAAGAAAAGAAATTAAATCCCGCATTTTATTCAGGGGAAGAATATCTCCTGCTTTAATATGAAATGAAAATATATTCGTTTCGATATTTGGAATTATCCTTTCGGCAATCCAGGATTCTGAAATATCAGCATCAAAATACAGCGCACAGCAAAAGAGGCCATCCCCTTCTGTGAAATCAGGCAAAGAATATATACTCTGATAATTTCCTGTTTGTTCTTCAACACTTGATGTTATTTCAGCAATATCATCCTCACTGAAACCCCAGCCTTCGAGAAAATAATAAGGCGGCTTTTGTTGAAAAGATACTCCGTCCCTGAGAGCGCGATCTCTGATAAGAGTCCCCGGAAGAACCATAAGCTGGTAGAGTTCGATCTGTTCACTGAACCCTTCTTCAATAAGAAGATCAACAGTTTCATAAAAACCTTCTACACTGTCGCCGGGTAATCCCGGAATTATACCAATTTTCAAATCAATTCCGGCATCACGAAGGATTTTCATGCCGGCAATTTCTTTAAGCGGATCCCCTCTCCTGCCTACGGTTTTGAGAGCTTTTTTTGTAAGGGTCTGAAGGCCAACCTCCAGGCTTTTAAAACCAGCCTTTCTTATTAGAACAGCGGTTTCTCTGTCAATTCCTGCTGCTTTCATTTCAGTATGAAGATTGACTCCGTGATTTAGATCGGCAAGCTCTTCAAGACTCTTCCTGAAATCCCGTGTTCTATTAAAGCTTGGAGAAAGGATATATATTTCAGAAATATTTTTTTCTGTTTGAAGTACATCTGTCAAGTGACTGAAAGGAATCTCCCTTACCTTCTTACCGTTTTTTGAATAATAGCAGTATTCACATCCGTAAGGACATCCTCTTGTCAGTTCAATAAAAACTGATCCGTCACACATTGAATTCATTCTGTTCCCTGATAAAGGTTCAACAATTTCATCAGCCTGAATGAGTTCTGACGATGGCTGTTCCATAAAAAGATTTCCATTGATATAAGATTGATATACCGATAGATCCAGGCCGGAAAGAAATCTTTCAAAAAACCATTCCCCTTCTCCGCTGAAATAAATATCAACTGATGGATTGAAAGTTTCGAGAATAAAAGATCCTCGTGTAATTTCAGGACCGCCAAATATTATTTTAATTCCCGGGAATCTTTTTTTAATCAGAACCGCAATGGCCAGTTGCCTCTCAACGTTCCATAGAAAACATGAGAAGGATATTATGTCAGGAGAATAATTTTCAATATATCTGATAATTACCGAATCTGAGCAAAAATTTGTCAGCACTGCCGGAAGAATCTGCAGATCATGTTTATGCCTGAAATTCTTATCAATATAAGCAGCAATAGAAGACGGACCGTATTCAATATTTCCCTGCAAATATCCCCTGGCGTGATCAAGCAGAGGAAGTTGGATAAATAGTATTTTCATATTTTTTCTTTTTTGGATGTAATATCAATGATGCTGATTAAAGAATATTCAACGCCTTTATATGTCCAGCTTTTATTACTTAATCCATATTTGATTCAATTACTTTGGCAGTATAAGCCTATTCAAAATCAGCAGTAAAAATCTTCCCTGAAAAAATAAGAAATTATCATTTAAAATCATTGTAAAAAAACAGAGTTAATTCATTTAATTAAAATTATTTTCGATAATAATAAGAGGAGAAATCAATGGCTGAAAAAAATAAAAACCATCAATGGCGGGTTCTCTGTATTGATGACAGCAGGCTGAACCGCGCAGTTATTATTAAAACCCTCTCAGAGATAAACCTCGAAGTTGATGAGGCAGAGGATGGCCTACAGGGTCTTGACCTTCTCAGAAAAAATAAATACGATCTGATTCTGCTCGATATTATTATGCCAAATCTTGACGGATTCGGTTTTTTATCAAGTTTCAAAAATATCACAGGAGACCTCTTCATTCCCGTAATTCTTATGACCGGATCTGATGATCTGAATTCAAAAATTAAAGGGCTCTCAATTGGAGCAGACGATTACCTGATAAAACCCCTCAACGAGAAAGAACTGCTGGCCAGGGTTCTGTCTCTCCTAAGACTCAAATCAACACATGATGAACTTTTCGAAAAAAATGAGCTGATAAAAAAAGAACTCGATGCAGCAAAAAAGGTTCAGGAATATATTATACCCAGCGATTTTTCTGATATCATGTATCCTTCAATTTCCGGAAGGTATATTCCCATAGAGGATATTGGTGGTGATTTCTTTGACATTTACAGATTTGATGACGGAAGGCAGGGTTACCTGATGGCTGACGTTACCGGACACGGGATTCCTGCTGCGCTGGTAATGACCATGTCAAAAATGCTCTGTTCGGTATATTCCAGGGAAACCAACAGCACAACAGAACTTCTTGCGAGAGTCAACAGAGAAATAAGAAACATCCTCATCGACTCTCAGTATATTACGGCCTTTTATGTAATCTACGATCCGGAACAAAATATAATTCGATTCTCAAATGCCGGACACACAAGAGCACTGTTTTACAGAAAAGCAAAAAACAGGGTTCTCGCACTCGACACTGACGGTCTTTTTCTGGGAATCTCCGATGTTACTTTTTATGAAGAGAAATCATTAAAAATTGAAAATGGAGACAGGCTCTTCCTTTACACAGACGGGCTCTCAGAAATAAAAGATAATGGCAGGCAGGAGTTTGGGGAAGCACGCATAGCATCCTTTATAAGAGAGAACAATGATCTCAATGGTGACAGTTTTGCCGAGACTCTTCTGCAGAAAATCGATCAGTTTTCATCACTCAAAGAGAGAGATGATGATATTGCATTTCTCAGTATTGCTTTTTAAAACAGGTAAAATATTTAATCAGCTTTTAACTCCTGTTTCAGCTCTTCATCCTTTTCATTTTTTTCAATAGATTCTCTTCTCGATAGAATCGTGTCCGGGTCAATATCTCCTACACTGTTAAAAATATAATCCGGCACATAAGGGAATTTATCCACCATATCAATGCTTGTCACTCCTGACAAAACCAGGCAACAGGTCATGCCGGATTCAAGCCCTCCGACAATATCCGTATCCATTCTGTCTCCAATCATGAAACAGCAGGCCGAGTGTGAATTTAGTTTTCTTCTGGCCAGATACATCATTGAAGGATTAGGTTTTCCAAGGAAATAGGGCCTTACCCCTGTGGTCTTTTCAATTGGGGATACAAGAGCGCCACAGGCAGGGACCGGTCCTCTTTGAGTCGGGCCGGTTAAATCAGGATTTGTAGCAATAAACCTTGCCCCCTCCTGAATAAGCAATGAAGCTTCAGCAATTCTCTTATAATCGTATTTATCTGTTTCGCCTACGATTACATAATCCGGTTTAGAACTTGTAAAGGTCACTCCTGCCTTTTCAAGTTCCTGAATAAGGCCAGTGCCCCCTATCACATATGCCGAACATCCAGGCATCTGATAATTGAGGAAACTCGCTGTTGCCATAGCCGAGGTATAAAAATGTTTTGTATCAACATCTATACCCATTACCGAAAGCCTCTGCTGGAGTTCGGTTGGGGTATGATATGAATTATTTGTCAGAAAAAGAAACTTATGATTTCCTGACCTCAGTTTTTCGACGAAATCCTTTGCTCCGGGAAGAAGAGAATTTCCTTTATTTATAACACCATCCATATCGACAATAAAGGATTTAACATAGCCTTCTTCCTTCCAGCAGTCATTCTTTCTCATTAATTGTTCCTCAGAAGATAGATAAGGTCTGCAGGGCTACAGACGCAATAAATATATTTTATTACCATCACAGCATAAAACAAGCAATTCCCTTGTATGAAATAAAATTTATTTAATTATTTTTGTGCGAAGTTACATGAAGCTTTTCAGCCAGAGATTAACAATAAATCAGTTACCAATGTCATGAAACAACAGAACAGGTAGCTGCCGGATTATCAATCACTGCCGCAATCTGATACATCACCACGAATAAGATCAAGTGCATGCGGAATTGCTTTCTCAATAAATCCCAGGTTCTCTCTCACCGCTTTTGGGCTCCCTGGAAGATTTACAATGAGAGTTTTTTTTCTGATTCCGGATTCCGCTCTCGACAGCATTGCATGCGGAGTAATTTTGAATGATTCGGCCCTCATAACTTCAGCGAATCCCGCAGCCCTCTTCTCTATCACAGAAAGTGTTGCCTCAGGTGTAACATCCCTTGGTGCAAAACCTGTACCGCCGGTTGTCAGCACAAGAGAAATTTCTTCATCAGACATTCTGATCATCTCTGCCGCAATATCATCCAACTCGTCAGGAACGACAATTTCCGAGACAACAGAATATCCCATTCTTTCTGCCCATCTCTTAATTTCGGGTCCTGAGAGATCATCACGTTCTCCTCTGGAAGACCTGTCACTGACTGTAATAATTCCAACTTTCCTCATAGACTTTTCCTGTTATTTTTTTGGGATTCAGGCCAATTAAAAAACTTTCAACATATAGCCTTACGTATCCCTTTATTGTTTAAACCCAAAATATTAATAATTAAAAAGAGATATTTTGCCTTTTATTTAATAAATAAGCTTAATCCTTTTGCCATTAATATCGATATAAATATTGATATTACAACCTTTTTATCTACAGGCTATGAAAAAAACATCTACTAATTCTTACATAAAAAAGCATCAGAAGTTCATTGATTACAGGATAAATCTTATTTCAGATTATTTACTTGAAAAAGATCAGAATCAGCAAAACGACATAATATCTGAATTGATAACCGGACTGATATCACCAGAGCCGATGTTTCTAAGTGTACTCGAACTACATCCGTCAATATCAACCACTCTCGGAGATCTCAGGGAAGCTGCGGAGAAATACGACATAATCAGTGATGGAGACATAATCGGATATATTTATCAGTCTATCAGAAGCCGAAGCGAAAAGAAAAAATCAGGACAGTTCTTTACTCCCGGAGATATTGTAAGCTATATGATTGATCTTTCCTTTGCCAAAATTGAGAATATCACAAAAGCAAGAATTTTTGACCCGGCATGTGGCTCCGGCCAGTTTCTTATTGAAGCATACAAAAAACTTCTTATTAGCTACAAGGCACAGGGCATTCATGAGGAACTGGCAAAACATCTGATAATAAAAAGAAACCTGTTTGCAAACGATACAGATCCTCTTGCAGCAAAAATAGCAGAATACAATATCAGAAAAATTTCAAACCTTAAGGATGTAAAAACCAACATACAAAGCCTCAATTATTTATACAGAGACGACTTTGAATTTTCTGACGGATATAAAACAGATGGGAAATATGATCTGATCATTGGGAATCCGCCCTGGGGAAGCACACTTTCTCCTGTAGAAAAAAAATATTTTAGAAAAAGTTACAGATCAGCAGTGTCAGGAATCAATACATTTACCCTCTTTATTGAAAGATCATGTCTTCTTCTAAAACCCAATGGATATATTTCCTTTCTAACTCCCGAAGCATATCTTAATATCAAGGCTCACAAAGCATCAAGACAGATGATTCTTGAAAATAATTCCATAATAAATATTGCGATGTGGGGCGAAAGGTTTAAGGGTGTTTTTGCACCTTCGATATCTTTCCTCTTCAGAAACGAATCAGATGAAGACAGAAGAAAACGCAATATTGTAAAGGTCACTCACCCCGGAGCAAATTCGAGTGAAACAATTCTTATTCCTCAGGATAATTATCACAGAACATATGAAAGCATTTTCAACATTAAGTACTCAAAAAAGGCAGTAAGTCTCATAGAAACAATTCATTCTCAGGACTGTTTCTATCTCAAAGACAGGTCACGTTTCTTTCTTGGAATTGTTACCGGAAATAATTCGAAACATATATCAGAAATTCGTACAGACGAGTTCCCTGATCCAATTATCACCGGACAGGACCTGAGCCAGTACAGAATTGACTTCAGCGATCATTACTTTAAATTCAATCCCGATGACCTTCAGCAGTCTGCACCTGATGAACTATACAGATCAAACAATAAAATCCTCTACAAATTCATCGGGAAGAATCTTACGTTTGCTACAGACAAACAGGGAATACATTCTCTAAACAATGTAAACGGATTTATCCCTGAATTCGACATAAATCCAGACACACTTACATGTATACTTAACTCAAGACTTATGCAATATTATTATGAAAACAACTTCTTTACAGTAAAGGTTCTCAGGGGGAATCTTGAAAGACTTCCGATTAAAAACATCAGAGAGAAGACAGGACAAAAACTCGCTATTCTGGGCAGGAATCTATCCGAATTACCCGGAGAGTCCCTACATGCATCACGAACGAGGGAAACAATTGAAGATATTATTTTCCATGAGTATGGATTTAAAGACAGAGATGCATTCAGGCTGACAGAAATGGTTAAATCGGCATAATGCGATGGAAGGATATAATATTTAACAAACAATGCAGATTGGGTTGGGATAATCAAGCAATCCCAACTGAAAACACAGAGATCAGAGCAAACCTCTCCAGAACAAATACATTGAACCCGAGCTATCTACCGGGATTACAAATTACAATAATATCGACAGTATCATCAGAGTTATCATCCAGCATTGCTATACCTTTCTCAGGGTAGCCATAAAAGGAATGCTGACCTTTTCTTTTCACATCAAGCCCCTGATTGCCATACAGAAGGACCACATAATTCACTCCACGGCTGTAAGCTGACCGGCCATTTCTTAGCATCTTCGGCTCCAGGACAATAATCCCCACGACTCTGCCATCCCTAAAAACGAGGGCGGCAGTATCATAATACCAGGCTGAATCAAAAAGGATTTCCCAGTTCTCATCAACTCCGAGGAGTTCTTTAAAGAGGGACCAGCTCCTGTCAAGAGACACGATTCGGGGTTCTCCTTTTTTCACAGATCTTACTTCAGACTGAGTCATTCCCAGCCTAAAACCAAGAGCCATCTGGCCGGGAACGACATCTCCCGCATCCGGAAAAACCGACACAATACCCGAACAGATAATCAGCGTGATAATTACCATGAGCTTAATCATCTTCATTTACTGTCAAACTTAAGTGCTTCTCTTTTTATTCTGGCGAATCTCCTTGGGTATTCAGAAGGAGTCAGTCCCTCTTTGACAAAGAGAATACCCTGCTTTTCGAAACCGAATTCACAATATTTTTCTCCCGGGACTTCCGTCATCCCTAAAACTGCGGCATGATCAATAATACCGGAGGATAGAGATCTCTGATCGAGATTGGAATAAAGATAGATTTTGCCACCCTCCTTCAGCAGAGGAGCCCCCAGCTCCAGGCAAAAGTATGGGTTTCCCATCGCTCTTGAGACCACAAGATCAAATGCTCCCCTGCTGTTTCCATGTCCATAATCCTCAAGCCTTACGCTCTCAGCAGAAAGATTTCCCACCCCAATAGTTTTAAGAGAACGGGAAATAAACTCTGTCTTTTTATTTACTGAATCGAGGAGAACTCCCCTGCTCTCTTCAAAAAGAATACCAAGAGGAACTCCCGGGAAACCAGAGCCGGTTCCCATATCGGCAAAAAGTGTTCCACGTGGAACACTTTCATTTGTAAGTGGCTCAATCGATTTAATCAAAAGAACCTGAATCATCTCTTCAAGATTCTTATGTCCGGTCAGATTCATAAGGAAAGAGGCTTCATAAACAAGTTCAACATAGCGTAAAAGCAAAGAAACTTTCCCGGGTGAATACAGACCCTTTTTCTTTAATATAAAATCCAGTTCTTTATGTTCCACGTGGAACGTCTCCTTTTCTTCTGTTTATAGCTTCAATATGAATAAGTAGAATAGAGATATGAGATGGATCAACACCTGAAATCCTCATAGCCTGCCCTACCGTCTTTGGTCTGAACTTTATGAGATTTTCTTTTGCCTCAGCCTTGAGCCCCTCAATTGAATCATAATCAAGTTCATCAGGAATGATTTTTTCTTCCATCCTGCTCATCTTCATTATTTTCTCCTGATCCTTTTTAATATATCCTTCATATTTGATTTCCATTTCTACAACAGGTGATATATTCTCATCATATTCTTCACCAAGGGCTTCAAGTATATTTCTCAGGTGAACCTCTGGCCTGCGAAGAAGTTTTCCGATATTATTCCGTCCATGGATAGAAAGATCTTTATCTGAAATAATCTTCGCAGTTTTTTCATCAACAACAAGCGTTCTGCCCTTGAGAGTTTCAATATATGAATCAATCCTGCGATATTTGTCCTTCACCTGACTGAACGATTCCGCTGAAACAAGACCATTATCGTAACCATAAGAAATAAGCCTTCTGTCCGCATTGTCCTGTCTGAGTAAAAGTCTGTGCTCTGCCCTCGACGTAAACATTCTATAGGGTTGAGTGACGCCCTTTGTTATCAAATCATCGATCATGACACCTATATAAGCTTCGGACCTTTTTAATATTAGAGGTTCTTTTCCGAGAATTTTACGGGCTGCATTTATTGCCGCAATCATCCCCTGGGCTGCCGCTTCCTCATATCCTGATGTTCCGTTTATCTGACCGGCGTGGTATAAACCTGATATTTTCTTTGTCTCGAGAGTAGCATATAGTTCGGTCGGGGGAACATAGTCATATTCAACCGCATATGCCGGCCTCATAACCTTTACATGCTCAAGACCCGGAATGGTCTTTATCATCTCAAGTTGGACGTCTTCGGGAAGCGAACTTGAAAATCCGTTAACGTAAAATTCATTTGTGCTGTTTCCTTCAGGTTCAAGAAAAAGCTGATGCCTTGGCTTATCTGAAAATCGAACAACCTTATCTTCAATAGAGGGGCAATACCTTGGCCCTACCCCCTGAATAACCCCCCCGTAAAGCGGTGAAAGATGAAGATTTGAATTGATTACATTATGAGTATTCTCATTTGTATAGGTAATCCAGCATGGAATCTGATCGGCAATGATTTTTTTTGTAGAGTATGAAAATGGAACAGGTTCTTCGTCCGGATACTGAATTTCGCACCTGTCAAAATCTATTGAATCTCCATTTACCCTTGGAGGGGTTCCGGTCTTCATTCGCATAACAGGCAACCCGGCGCACTTCAGGGAATCAGAAAGTTTCTCAGCTGAAAAATCCGCAAGTCTTCCACACTTTTCCTGATACTCTCCAATATGGATGAGTCCCTTGAGGAAGGTCCCGGTACAAAGAATGACTGCTCTGGCAACATGCTCCTGCTTTCTTACTGTAACCACACCGAAGACCCTGTTATTTTCGACGAGTATTTCTTCCGCTATATCCTGTATTACATCGAGCTTTTCTTCCTGTTCAAGAATATACTTCATCCTGTTCTGGTAATTTTTCTTATCCGCCTGGGCCCTCGGAGCCCAAACTGCCGGGCCCCTGCTCTTATTAAGCATCTTGAAATGTATTCCGGTTTTATCGATATTGACACCCATTTCTCCGCCAAGAGCATCTATTTCCTTGACCAGATGTCCCTTT
>CAZEJW010000107.1:0-15357 GCA_964512685.1 uncultured Leptospirales bacterium
GAATGGACTGCTGTTCCTGAGGCTGCTGAAAATGCAATAAAACAAGCGGGTAAAGATCGTAAAAAAGAAAATGAAGTATTATAAAATCAGTCATGATATTGAAGCAGGCCACAATGATGAAAATTTATGGCCTGTTCCTGTAACTCATGGCATGCCAACTAATCCGGTTGCAATAATGAAAGATAATGAACGGGTCGATTTCGTCTGTCCTTATCCGGTTGATGAATTGACTGATTTTCCAAATAACGCGGGTATCTGGCTGCTTGTTTCTTTAAGACTGGAAAAGATTTTACTTCCTTATATTAAAAAATCATTTCTTGTAACAGATTCCCGCATTATCCATGAAAGCACTGGTTCTTACAGGGAATACAGGCTGCTCCATGGAACCGTTGAGCTGAATGGCATTGATAAAAATAAAACTCTGTACTGTGAATTTCCGGAGCAGCATCAGGTAGAACGGGTTATCCGCAACTTTGAACTCAGGAAAAGTAAGCTGGCAGGTCATCATCTTTTCAGGGTAAAGGGATTGAATGGATATTATTTTGTTTCAGAGCAGTTGAAACAGGAGATTGAATCTGAAGGAATTTCAGGCATGGAATTTGAGGAAGCGGATGCTGAATAATTTTGATTAATTTTTATCTTGAAGATTATCAGGAAATAGATAATGAGCGAAGAAATAACATTTTTTATAGAAACAGCAACAGGCATGTTCAATGAACAGAAATATGGAGATGCTCTGTCCCTCTGTAATGACATTCTTCAGGCAGAGAAAAATAACTCTGAAGCTCTGTACCTCAGGGCGCGCTGCAGGTATATGATGCAGGGGGATACAGAGGCTGCAGATCCTGATGCTGCACGTTATGATCTTATGACAGCCATGACTCTCGACAGGAAGATCTTCGAAGCAGCCAGGGAAGATATTAATCTCAGACCCCTTTTTCTTTCAGTGTTTCAGAATGATCCCCTGGATGAAATATTTCATCTTGGAGAAAAAGATAATTACGGCTGGGAACCTGAACCAGTTAAACGAAATCTTGAAGACCTGAAACAGGGAATGACTGTTCCAGGAAATTATCAGGCATGGTTTTGTCATGTTAAATCGGTTCTGGGATATGTGCCACGCAGCACAAATCCAGGTTCGCTCTATGGAGAGCCTGTACAGGAACTGCTTGACGGTTTTTTTGAAACCCAGGAAGAACTGCTTGCAGCAGTTCCTGATCTGCCGGATGAAGAACGTATTGAATTCCTGAGATTACACAGCTTCATTACTTTCAAAAATGAATACCTTGAGGAAACCCATTCCTGGGGGCATCTCTGTGAGGAAAATATTTTTTCCACGGAAGATAGTACTATAAAAAGGATGACCGGGGCTACATCCGTTGCCCTGTACAGAAAGGAGTTTGAATATCTTAGTAAGGATCTTAAACTGCCCTATGATCTCTATGAGTCATGGAAGGAATCTGTGTTTATTGCATGGAAATACTTCTGCCTGCCCCAGATGAAGGACGATCTTAAGATTATTACAGCACAGGAACCGGATAATGCTGAGGCCCATTATTACCTGGCTGAATGCCTGCAGTGCCCTGAAAACAGGGATGATATATCTGCCTTTAAACTCTATGAACGTTTTATTGAGCTGTCATACAACGAGAGTCCCCCTTCTGATAACTATTTCATTAATGAAAACCGTTACCTTCATTTTGCCTTTGAACCTTCAGTAATGGAGGCATATGCCGGAATGGCACGTATTTATCTGAAACAGGGTGATATTGAGAGTTATGAGCAATACCTTTTGAAGGCAATCAATATGGACAGGTACCATCATGCAGCACCATATCTGGAACTGGCCCATTTCTATCTCATCTCTGGCAGCGTAACAGATGCCATGAAGTATACCTTTATGTATGAAGATATTTTCGAGGCGCGGGTGCGCAGCTTTGATTTTCATGAGGATTACTACGCCGGGCATAATGAATCATGCTGTCGCGAAGAACAATATTCCACCGGACGCAACTGGCATGATGTGCGGCTCACAACTATGTCAGACTGCCTTCTGTTAAACAACAGCAGACTGCAATGGCGTTTCAGAAAATATCCCTGTTGCGCCATCTCCCTGAAACACATGGTGACTAAAGATGATAAACTCCATACTCATAAAACCAGGTTTGAAACAGGCTTTACTGATACCCGGAAACTGATCCTCAATTTTTACATGAATATCTTCATGGTCATGAGTATTAATGACAGAATGGAGGAATACTATTTCCCACTTCATGATCAATATGTGGAACTCTATTGGCAGTGTGTGGGAACAGAGAGTGTTACCTGGGAATGCTTTCCAGGGCTGAAGCGATTCGACAGGGATGATATCATTAAAATTGAACTGTTTGTTTTATCCAGGACTGACATTGGGAAACTCATGGATAGAATTGCAGAGCTTAAAAAACTGCATTATGACAGAGCCGTTCTTGTTGACTACATGAAAGAGATCCAGGAGCACCAGCGATGGGTATTCAATAAAAAAATTAAAGAGTCAAATGATTGGGATGATCTTATTGAAACTGTTTAAAAGGATTAGTGTTTTTTAAAATACTTTTCAGTTCAAATGAAAGAAGATTATTATCCCCGCCGCCTTCGGCGGTGAGGATAATGGATTTTTTTATGTAATAAAGTTTAGGAATACATTGATGAGTGAATCAAAAATGAAAGAAATTTTCAATTCAAGGTGGAACTACACTTTGTATGAAGACAGTGACGGCAGTCTGATACTGACAGCTCTTTGCGGAACAGTTGGTCTTTTTGAGACAAATATATTTCTCAACGAGGATGAGACTGCAGAATATATGAAGAGCGGAAAGGAATATATTCTGCAGCTTGCGTCAGCAATACGGAGTAATCCCAAAAGCTATGCTGGCCGTCATGTGGAATTGAGGGGCAAAGATATATAATGGAATGATTATAAACTACAATAGAGATGGCTCCAATGAATATGGAAAAATTCAATACTATGAAAGAAGACCTCTTTGATCTTGAAGATGAAGATATGATTGAACCATTAGTTGAGGAATATAGAAATGTTCTGAGAGATAATAATTATAAAGAATATAATCTGGCTCAGGAGATGATTGACCTGTATTGTACTTATTCAAATGGCTTTAAAATTGAATGGATAGCCAATGATAATGAAGATATTAGAGGTAAAATAAATTTTATAGAAATGGAAAAGATCCTGGGTGATTGGAAAGGGATTATTTTGTTTACCGGTATGAATCACTGCAATTATCAAAATTAAAGAAGTGATTTTAAGATGGAAAAAAATACTATCAGCTTATGGCTATACATTACTGAAGACCTTGAAACGGTAACAGAAAAAATACGAAGAGCCTTGAATCTTAAAGCTTTCAACTGGGACTGTGAAAATGTCTGGGAGTGGTGCCAGTCAGATTTTGAGACAGATGGCCTGAACTATAATTTTTCAAGGTCCCATACCGATGGTGAAGGTCATTACAATGAACCTTTTCGGATGGATTTTGAAAAACAAAGCGGAGTTTTTAAACAATCTGAAATTGATGCTTTAGCTACTTCAATATCAAATGAGCTCAATGTAAAAGTTTTTTATGGAAATATAATCTATGTAAGTGGTGATGAGTTTGAATATAAACCAGTGAAAGTCTATGAATAATTTTAATTAAGAACAACTACGGAAGATCATTCTGATTGAACAGAAACAGGTAATTAAAATCGAAAACAATAATCTCAAATTGGCGATAATAGATAACTTATGGAGAGAGAACATTCTCAGCCGACCTTCCTCAGGGGAAATCTTTAATCCCGTTGGTTTTGATTTGAATATCGAAAAAGACGGGCCAATTGAAGAAATCGAGGAATATCGTAAATGCTGGCGCTTCAATATAAAGAAAATAATAAATGATTTGCAGGTATAAGATGAAATACAAAATTATAATTACTCTGATTCTTTTTACATCATCAATAGCCTATGCCAATGATGATATGATATTCTTTAAAAATAACCCTGATCAGAATTTATATATTATGATCAAAAAGAATGACCTGAAGGGTGTGCAAAATGCTCTGGTTATGGGGGCCAATGTAAATGCTGTTGATAAATACAAGCTGACTACTCCTCTGATTAGTGCAGCAGGAAGAGGGCATCTTGAAATAGTTAAACTATTGATAAAAAAAGGTGCTGAAATCCAAAAGTATGTCACACTGGGACTCAATCCTCTGATTGCTGCAGCCGGTGATGGTCATCTTGAAACTGTAAAGTTCCTTATGAAAAGCGGGGCTGATCCAAATTTTGCACCGGGATACAAAGAGACACCTCTGATGCACGCTGCTCTTCATGGTCATATTGATGTTGTTCGATACCTTTGCGATAATAATGCTGATCTTAATCTGCGCAATGCTGAAGGCGTAACAGCCCTGATGTTTGCAGCACAGCATGAGAAAAATTTTGAAGTTGTGAAACTGCTTGTAGACAGGGGGGCTGATTTAAAAATTAAAACAAATTCAGGAAGCACGGCTCTGGGATGGTCCAGGAGAAATGCCAGAATCTATGAGTACCTGAAGTCGAAAAGTTCTACCGGTAAGCCTTAGAGATGTCAGGGGTCTTCACTTATCATTGATTACTGTTCAGGGAGATGGGATTATGAAATTATCATTGGGACAAATGCTGAAAAAGAAGGAAGAAAAATACTGTATTGATAATAAAGATACTGTCTTTGAATCAATAGAACATCTTGTTGGAGATCCTTTTTAAGAATACAAGCAATGAATAGATGAAATATTTGATCTTGAAGAATTGAAAAAGAAATACAGTGATTGCGGGATTTTTTTCTCATATGGAAAGGATGACTGTTATGTTTAATATTTCAGTTTTATTGAAGATAAACTGTGTATCCTTTTTTTTAGTAATTTCCTGTATTGTGTTCACTGTTACCTGTTCTACTGCTGGATCAGAGAAAGATGTTTCTCATAACGAAATGGCAGGTATAAATAAAGATATGTCAAGGGAACCTGATATGGAACAGGAAAAGAGTGATGCTGATAAATTTTGGAGATCGTATAAACAGGCTGGTAAAATTTCTACAGCAATGATCCTGGCTGCAGAAACTGGTCGCCTTCATGATCTGAAGCTTCTTGTATCTCATTCAGAGAGATACGAAGACTATAATCGTGGATTAAGTGAATCTCTGTTTCTTGCCAGTAAGTTCAATCATGTTGAAATTGTTGAATTTCTTATCAGCAAAAATGCACACAGGCAAAAAAGATGCAGGAGTAAAACTGCATTACATGCAGCTGCTGTAATGGGCCATGAAGATGTTATAAACAGGTTAATCGTAGCAGGAGTAGATGTGGATGTGCGTGACTCAGAAGGTAACACGCCGCTTTTAGATGCAGTGCTTGCGAAACAGGTAAAAACAGTCAGATTCCTCGTTAGCTGGAATGCAAATCCATTATTGGTTAACAGGAGGGGATTATATCCCCTGAAGGCGGCAAATGATGATGAAATTATACATATTCTGAACTCAGCTATGCTGAAGGAAGAATAAAACAATATATAACTGAAAGACGGGGACTGCCTGAAGATATGTCGCCAGAACTGCGGGAATGGGCTGACTGGTGAAATTTACTTAATATAAGCTTAAATGCTAAAAAGAAAAGCTATGCGCAAAAGCAAGGTGATTAATTATTCAATATGATTATAATCGTGATGAATAATATTAAAACCGGGAATTATCAAAAGGGTATTTATACATGAATAACGAAATATTTAAGCAGACATTCTATAACTCTGAAGATATGCCGGATGTGAAGCCCGGAACCAGAGAGTTTTACATACAACTGAAGAAGTTTATAGCCGGAAAAATCTATTCAGATAACGGCCTGACCCTGCCGCCGCTTCAAATGCCTCAGCAGTTCACTGAGAAACTCCATGATGCGCTTTTTTCAATAGCGCCAACAGATCCTGAGGATGGGGAAATCCTGAAGGCTGTTCTCACGGCTCTCAGCCTCTGGGGAAATGAAAAGACAGGTGAAATTCTGGAAGAGTCTCTTCTTTCTCTGCCTGAGACTACTCTTAACTATGAGATTCTGGTGTGGTATTACATTATTGCCCTTGCTCATAACGGGAGACATTCTTCTGACCTTGAAGCCTTCATTGCAAGGGTATTCAACAAAATAAAAAATCAGGATAGAAATGCAGATATTGCTGCATTGAAACAGGCAATTCTCTATTATGTTTCCAGGCATCCCTCTGATCAGCTTATGGAACTGGCAGAGAATTTATATATTTCTTTATATCGAAAGGATCATACCGTTGGCAAACAGGCACTGCTCTCTATTGCGTATAACTGCCATGAAGATCAGTTGATTCCATTTCTTGAAAAGAATGTCGATCCCTGCAATGAAGAAACGCAGGGTGTTCTCTTCTTTGCAGGGATTGTTCGCCCGAAAATTTCAGTGATGTGCAGGGATTTTATCAGGCCCCAGGAAAAATCAACCCTTAACTCCATCACTGAAAGTTATTGTGAATATTGCAAAGACTGCGTTAAGGAAATGAAACATATTCTTGAGAGGACTTATCAATCATGCCGGGACTACCGGGATCTTTTCCGTCTGAGTGCCCATGAACTGCAGAAGCATATGCGTGAAAATAAAAGTCATAAAAAGGCGCTTGACCTGTGGCAGCTCCTTGTGCCGGGCAAGTTTGATGACAGCCTTGCAGATGATTCTCTTCCTAAATTAGCTGAAATAAAACTCTTCAGGGAAATTCTTGCCCTTGACAGTGAATTTTTCAAGCGGGCTCTTCTTGCAGTGAATACCCTTGCTTCTGCTGTTGTACTGATAGAAAGCCATAAAGAGTATGAGGGTATTGACGCTCTGATACAGCAGAATGAAGTTCTTGCGGGGAAAAAGAAAATTGAGATTGATGAGATCTATGAAATTGACATGTGGCAGTCTCCGGTCGAAAATGCATCACAGAAGATAATGGATATGGTGAGCGATGCGATCAGGGATAAACAATTTCCCGAAGAATTTTTTTCAGTGCTTCGTGTAATGCTAACTGTCCGTCATAACTGGCCAGGGAAGACTGAGGGAATATGCGAATTTGGTGATCCTGTTAGCGGAGACCTTATGTATTTCAAACCTGAAGAAATATATCCATTGGTTGTGGAAATCCTAAGGCGTGAACTGCTGCCCTGGGTTTCGAAAAGACAATTGGATAATAATTAAAAAGGCTGATCTTAAAAAGAGAAATAAATGTCTAATGATGAAGGTAAAAAAAACAATGATGGAACACATATATTATCCAAAAATAAAAACAACTCCTGATAATAACACCTGTAATTATCCTCAGAAATGGGTTGCAACAGAAAAAATTCATGGTGCTCAGTTTGTTGTTGGTGTTAATGAACGTGAAGTGAAATTCGGTAAGCGAAAGGCATGGCTGAATGATAATGAACCCTTTTTCGGATGGCAGGTGCTGCGCAGTGTTCTTGAAGCTTCAGCTGTTAAAATATACTCTGATTACAATGGAACAGGCAGCCTGTATATCTATGGAGAACTCTTCGGAGGTTCATATCCCCACAGCGATGTCAGAAATAACGATCTTTTCACACCGGTTCAGACAGGGATTTGGTATTCTCCATCGCTTCAATATGCTGTGTTTGATATTCTTTTTATTAAAGATGAGATCATGTATTTTATGAGTTTTTCAGAAGTGGTGAAACTTGTTGAAAAAACTTCATTGCAGACAGTGCCTGTTCTGGCATATGGATCGTATGAAAGTTTAAAGAAACTTCCGGTAAGATACACTAGCAGTGTTTATGAAAAATATGGACTTCCACCAATCGAAAATAATGTTGCTGAAGGTTTTGTTTTAAAGCCGGATTGTGAAATTGCAGCTTCTGACCGCCCGGTTATCAAATACAAGATTCCTGAATTCAGTGAAAACCGTTTTGACGAGTGTCAGCCATTTAATTCACAGGCAATGCCAGGGGTAGATGAGCTGTCAGAAATTCTCAGTATGATGATTAATTCTGCCCGTATCGAGAGTGCGCGTTCAAAAACAGGGGATGAACCTGAAGCTATAATCGAAGAAAGCATGCTCGACGTTATGGTAGATCTCGAGTTAATATTTCCTCTTAAAATGGCTTCTTTATCCGAAGGTGAAGAGAAGGCTATTACGAAAATTATTGAGGAGAAAGTAAGAGATTGTCTGGAAGGATTATGAAAAAAGCAATAGAACTGTTACATGAATACATACCCTCGGAATTTATAGAATCTGTTCAGGAGTGGAATGTTCAGGAATATGTACGATATATGCAAACTGAGCATAAACTGTATTTTGACACGCGCGCTAACTCTCTTGCGAACCTGGCCTGGTGGAATAGTGAAACTCCATGGATGACAGAGACTGATTTTGCTTCAGGTTTCGGTGACTGTAGTGATGTACTCAAGAATAAACTGAAAGCAGAATTTCCTGAAAGCCTTGTGATTATCTTCTTGTTTCATAATCGGTATAATTTCGAAAAAAACCTTCTCTGTATTCAGGTATCATCTGAGATGTTTTTTACCCGGGAAATGATATTCAATGAAAAATTATCTCACTTTTTTGAAACAGAGTTTATATTTATTGCAGATCCGCTTTTTACAAAATGGATGATACCTCATACCAGGTTTATGATGCTCGACAGGTTGATAGCCAACTTTCCGGTAACGGAGTTTTCTGTAAGGCCAGAACGAAAACCATGGCAGGCATATTTTTCTAAACTGGATATCCCAGGGCTTGAAATATCAATCGATCTGTTTGACTGGCATAGTGATTTTAAAGGAGACAGGGAAATATCCGGAATACTTTCGAAATGTGAAAATCATCTCAGGAATTTTTATAACAAGATTAATTCTGTCTCAGGGGCACAGCCAGAAGCAGTGTATAATGCTCTTTCAGATTGTGCAAATGATGAAGATTATAATGATATTCGTTTTGTTGATATATATGGAGTAGAGCGCTCCCTTGCATGGATTCTTAAGGATGCTGTAAATAACTGGTATATTACATATCATGATGATTTTTCTGATGGGGATGATCCTGATAATATTTTATCCAGGAATGCTCTGGAATGCTATAATGGAATAAGGGAAGTTTCTGACTAGCATTCCCTCCATGTCATTGATAATTGGACTACCTCCTGCTGAGGCTCAGAGACACAGCAGGTAAAGCCGAAAACATGAGAATTGAATATTATGGAAAACATGATACGCGGTGATGCTCGCTCTGCCATTAAACAATTTATGCAGCATTATATTGATGAAGAGGATCAGGAAATATATTTTTTTGATGAAGAATTACTGGCAAGGTTTCTGGTAAGTCTTACTGTTTTTTTAAAAACAAAGTATGGGGTAACTTTTGCTGATGAATCCTATAACCCTGATGATTATTATTTCAAAATTTTAGATTACTATATTGCCAAACAGGTGACTGATGATTTTCAGATTGAAGAATGTATTTCACTGATAATTCAATATCTTGATATGTCAGGTGTTCAGAACGATTCTTATGATTCACTGGCATTTTATCCAAGTCCGCTTGAAAAAGAAATCTTCGGTTTTATTAAACCTGTTATTGAAGATGACCAGGTTATCCCTTTTTTGCAGGAGTTTTTAATCTATAAAAAAGATGGCAGCAATGCAGACCGAAAAGAAATTCTCACTGCTCTTCTCAACTGGTCAAATACAGAGGCGAAGGAATTCAGCAAATTTAATGAGATTTCATACGAAGAAAGCAGAATACTTATCGAGAACTTCTTCAGCTATACTATGCCCTATAACGTTACAGGTGTAAAACAGGATAAAAAGAAAAGGGATAAAACACTGACCTCATCAGAATTATCAATTCTGATGAACTTTCTGAATAAAGAATTCACATACTTTACTAATGTTTTGGATATCTCTGCTCCATTTGAAAATCCCGGTACCTTTGTTGCAGGAACTGATACTATCTACGGTGGTGAAGAAGTGGTATTCGCTGCAGTCAGCGATCGTTACGTGATTTTTTTCTGCCTGAGTTGGGCAACATGGACAGAGAGTTAATTCTGGAAATCCAGGATTGAAGAATTATATAAAATATTTAGAATCGGTGAAAAACGGATAAGATATGGATTATAACACAAGACTCCTTGAAATACTGAACAGAAGCCCTTACCTCGATCCCATGGATAAATGGAGAGACCTTCGGGAAGTGATAGATGAAGTCAGTGAAAAGGAACCCGGTTCTGTCCTTCAGGAGATTGTCGATCAGATTCTTCCTGTACTGGATGATAAACTGCCAATTGATGCAAGAGTTCTTCCCTGGAATTGGGAATGCGCGCCAATGGAAGCCCTGTGCAGGGCCAAATCCCGTATTGATTTTAATGATCACATAAACGGAAATAAAAATCCCATGACAGATCCCTCATGCCGGGGACTTTCCGATGAGGAAATGGCTGAACGTTATGAAGAGTATTTCGGTGATAAATATCAGGTTGGAATTATAACTGCCTTTGATATAACATACAATGGAAATTTTTGTGCTGCAGTATGTGAGCTTGATTCGGGCAACCAGATGGTTCTCAGGCTTGACTTTAAACGGGGTCAAACATCAACTCTTCTCGAAACCGATGAGATATTTGATAGAATTGTAATAAGTTCAGGCGGAAATTATATTGCGCTTATTTCGGAAACAGAGGTGAAGCTCTTTAACGAGGATGAAATCATATTTATCCATAACTTTGAGGAACGGATTGAAAATGATATCATCCTGGATTTTGATCCTGAACATATTTTCCGTTTCTGTCCCGATGAATCTTTCTTTCTTTTCTTTCATCAGAAGGAGGGAATTATTGCTGTAGTTAATCTTCCCGGAGGAGATGTCCGTCAAAGGGAATTCGATTCAATTATATGGTCTCTGGATATTATGCCCTTAAAGTATTTAATCCGTGACGCATCTGAAGATCAATATGTTATCCTTAAAATGGAGGAACGGTTCGCTGCCGGGTTGCTGGATCCCGAAACCCTGGAATACTTTCCGGATCTGGTAGAGAAGCTGCGGGAAGAGGCTCTCTGGCTTTCGGGTCCGGGAAGCTACAATGTAATTTTTACACGGAGCCATCCTGAAAAGCCGCTTATCGGTTTCTTTGAACCCTTTGAACAAACCCTCTATGACAATAATAACCAGACATCTCTTTACGGAGGTATATCTTTTTACGAGAAAAAAAACGACCGCTGGCAGTCCTGGGACCATCTCTTCCATGAGGAGATATTAGACTCCAGGTTCAATACACTTGCAGTCCGGGAGGGTGGGCTTACGGCAGGTTATATGCTTCGCTCGGGGGAAGTTGTAATTGTTGAATTTCCTGAAAGGCGGGTTACTGTTTTAAAGGCAAAAATTTACAGTCAGGTCTGGGAGTTCGGCCCTGAACCTGGAACAATTATTGTTCCTGTTGCAGATAGTCTTAATATTGTGAATTACCACAGGCCGGGGGAAACCCTTGCTGAAAACCGCCGAAGGGAAGCTCTTCATGCGGCCCGCAGGATCATAAAAGACGAGCTTATCGGTGTTGGTTTCGACTATCTTGCTGATCATCTGGACAGTATTGAGGATGAGGTAATCCTCTGCGAAGTAATCGATGCTATCGGTCCTGCGGTGAAACGCTCATCAGCTGATGATCTTCTGCCGAGACCTCACTGGGAAAACAACGATCCCCGTATGGCGCTTTGTCCCTTCAGGTGGGTGGATTATTTCAGTCGAAAATATCCCTGGCAGTACAGTCATGCATATATAATCGAATTGAAGGACAGGTGGATCATTATTCACGGTATCCGGGAAATCATTATAACGGCTGTCGAAAGAAAAACTCGCCAGCAAAAAGAACTGCACCGCTTAGCAGAGAACCTTGAAGTTTTCAGTCATGCCTCTTCACCCGATCAGAAAACAACAGGCATCATGTTCAGAGAGGAATATCACGATGAATCCCCTGGTGTGCTGCTCATTTTTCAACAGGATATTCTGGTGTACAGGGAAGATGACATCAGTGGAGAAATTGATACAACTTTTCCAGGCGGGCTTCTTGCTGTTTCAAATGACTGCTGCTGTTATTGGCTGGCTAATAAAGGTTTAATTCAGAAATTCAATATTACCGGCCGGGCTGTAGAATCCCGGAGGAAACATGATAATCTTTTCTCCATGACCCTTCAGCCCGGGACAGACAGCCTCCTTGTCCATGACAGAACCGGATTTTTTCTGTATGACAGTAATCTTGAAAAGCGGACTGAACTGATCTGTAATTACGAATCCTTTAAAACGGCTGCATCGGATATTTGCTTCACAGGAGATGGATCAGCCCTTGTTACATCTGTGCTTGCGGACTGTACGGATAGCGCTGAAAAACCGGAGTTCTCATATCAGGAACCGAAAACCCACAGATACATTATCACCCGATGGAAAGTTCCGGAAATTATTGATTTTTCAGAGCCTTCAATAGCCCCTGAACCGGCGGACTGTTATAGAGGTAATTTTATGGAATACTCAAAATGCAGGCCTGTGCAGTGTATCATGAGGCAGGAAAAGAATTATGTGGATACATTTTTCCGGGATTCAACAGCGCTGACTTTCAATGTTATGCGTTTCCCCGGAAAGCATCATTGGTTTTTCAAAGCATTTTATATAGAATATCTTGCTTTTGCAGAAAAGCAGGAACAATTGATACTCAACTCGGGAGGCCGGGTTTTTTACTGGAATTATGATTCTATTGTACCAGGGGAGTAAACGAAAATGAAAAAATTTATTAAACTGACAATTGTCTTACTCGCGGTTTTGGTCCTGTTATCTTTTTACCTGTACAGATCACATATAATACTTTTGAAATATGCGGCATGTCAGGCAGATGTTCTGTATCCTCCATGCGATTGCACAGTCTATGCAAATGAAAAGCTGCTTAAGGATGCATATGTTTTTAAAAAAGATTCCATTGGCGGTTTACAGTATATTCTGTGGCTGCCGGAACCGGATAATCCACTGAAGCGTCTGATTGTAATTGTTGATGTTAATACAAAAAAGGTGGGTATTCCTAATTCTCCAGCAGGAGCCTATGACCTGTATTTTAAAAGGTATCTTTTTCAGGCTGATTATGCAGCATGGTTTGTCCCATTTTCTGATAATGTAAAAGGGTGCAACTTTAACCCAAAGCTTGAAATTACAGATAATATTTCATTCACTTTACCGCCGGTATTATCCGGGCATGGGAAAATTATCATTCAGGAAAAATCGAATCATAAATAGAAAAAAGGGGATTGTATGATAGGAGCATTTTTTATTGTTGTAGTGGTTATTTCATTTGGTGTATCTGTAATTGTCGGCGGTATGATTGGCCTGCCTGGTCTTCTCGCTGCAAAAAATCACTTCAATTCAAACAGGTTTGTAAAAATATGGGTGATAGGAGCTCTGGTTACAGCAGCATTATGGTCTCTTTACATTCATATGGCTTGTAACGCGGAAGCTGCCGAAGATATTATTATGAGAGTGGCCATGTGGTCAGCCCTGCCGGGTGTGTTAATAGCAGGCGGGGGAGTGGCACACCTCCTGGGTATCGTATTCCTTAAAGAGGGATGATATTATATCGATGAATTCGTGAGTTCAAGGAACTGCCAGGATTTGTTTTTATGGATAAAACAAACATGCCAGAGCCTGTATATATCAAAATTGCTTTCAGACCAAAGAGCCTCGATTCTGCCACTGGTGTTTTCAGGTATCAGTATGTAATCGCACTTCCAGTCCTGTTTTCCTTTTTCTGCAGGATGAGGAGGCAGTGACATGATAATTTTTTCTGATTCATGAAAGATAAAATCCATGTCTGCAAAGCTGTTCACAGCAGTTTCAATCATTGAGTCAGTGAGCTTTCTGGTGCTGTCTTCAATGGAAAACTCAAGGTCATATTCTTCTATATACACAGACCAGAAGAGCATGTCTTCATCATAATACCATGTGTTTTCATCGAAAAGATTGAGCATAACGCCTCCTTTTGAAAAAAGAATTGATACTGTTTTCATAAAAGTCAATTATAAAACTGGAGTTGGGCGAATTTTGATTAAATCTATAAACAATATGTCATGGTAAACAATTGGAAATTCTCAGCATGAATTCCGTCGAAACATAACATAATGGCAATAATTAATTTTTATTTATTCCTAAAAATACTTTTTAGTGCAAATGGAAGAATATTATTGTCCCCGCCGCCTTCGGCGGGCGGGAAACATAAGTACTGATTTTAATAGTAGTTATAATTTATTGGAATTATAAACATATAATTTTTAGAGGTTCCCTTTATTTAAAAAATGCAGTTTTTAAAGCACGATTCTCCGGTTCTGTAATTCACTTTGAGTGTTTTCAGATTTTTTCCTATTATGTTATTGTAATGAATATATTCTACCTTCCTCAGGATGAAGCGTACATGAAAATGATGAAAGAGTACCGTGATGATCACTGGTGTATAACAGAGCTTGCAGATGACATACCTGCTGACATCCTTCAGATATTCAGCTGGGTTCGCTGGCCTGTTCTTCAGTCTGAAGAGAGTAAGCTCTCACTTTCACAGGTAGACAGTGTGCCTGACCTGCTCGACCTTATTTCAATTGCAGTGTCATGGCCTGAAGCCCGGGGGAATAAAGTCTATCAATACCTGGATGCTTTCCATGATCATGCGAGCATAAGAATAAGGAGTACTGTTGCTGAGATTGCAGCAGGCCAGCAGTATAATGATATTGTAAAGAAATCTATCGAAGCAGGACTAACAACTGAAACTATTGACTTCCTTAAAGAAAAATACGGAATCGGTGAGTGAAATACTGTATAATGTAATACCGGGATTTATTCCGGGTAGTTTAAAAGAAAGGGCAGCAGTTAAAAACTGCCGCCCTGGAGGATAAGGAGTATTGGGGGGATTGAGGTTTGTCTTAGATCTATTCGTAGTCTTTTAAAACGTTGGAGGCTATAACAAGTCTTTGAATTTCTGAAGTGCCTTCGTAAATTTCAGTTATTCTGGCATCTCTGTAAAGTCGTTCAGCAATGTATTCCTTAACATAACCATAACCGCCATGTATCTGAATACATTTATGAGTACATCTGTGAGCGCATTCCGCTGCATAGAGTTTTGCCATTGCAGCATTTTTTGAAGCGAGTCTTCTGTCTCCTGTGTTCAGGAGGTCGGCAGCTTTGTAGACGAGAAGTCTTGCAGCTTCGATTTCAGTTGCCATGTCAGCAATCATCCACTGGATTGCCTGAAGCTTTGCAATTGGTTT
>CAZEJW010000108.1:0-13135 GCA_964512685.1 uncultured Leptospirales bacterium
ACAGTGAACCGCCTCCTCCGATAATACAGAATCCGCCAAAAACAGACCATTCTTCATGCCTGTAATTAACCAGCATACTGGGGACATATGCCGGGGGAGTGGAACTCTTATATTTCTGCTGTCCTGGATATTTTGAATCAGTAATTTCAACTTCATTAGGGAAAGCTATAACCTGCAGGGTAAGGCTGGTATGAAGACCGTTTTCCATAAATACTGTTCCGGCTGGATTGTAATAAACACAGTCAAGTGAATCTGTTGCAGCTGTTCTTGTAGGATTACCAGCCCACTCTGCACTTTGAGTCTGAAGATGATCAATATAGCTTGCGAATGCTCCAGTGTAAATCATTGTAAACAAAACGGTAATGAAGATTTTTATTTTTTTCATTTTATAACCTCATAGCTATACCATAATACATCCGGTTTTTTATTTTTTTATTCTATTATACGGGTCAGAGATATTCCTCCAAATCTCTCTGACCCGTTATGGCAAGTCTTATCAATAACCCTTGTAGTCCGGATTCCTTTTCTCCATCATGGCCATATTTGTTTCTTTAAAATCATCACTCAACGCGCCAAGAGAAAGATAATCTGCTTCTACCTGAAAATAGGTGTCCATTGTATAATCATGCAGACGGTTGGAAATCTGTTTGATGTGATTTACACCAACAGGAGATTTGGATGCAATCTTAGCGGCAAGCGCATATGCTTCCTCATAGACCTTTTCAGGAGAAACTACCTTATAGACCATTCCCATATCAAGAGCATCCTTTGCGCCTACCGGTTCACCGCACATGGCTATTGCCTTTGCCTTCATCGGACCAACCAGTCTCTGAAGAGCCCACAGGCCGCCTGAATCCGGGGTGAGCGCATAATTCACAAACACTTCATGAAAGAATGATTTTTCAGATGCAATGACGATATCACTGGAGAGAAGGATATTGCAGCCGCCGCCGATACATCCCGCCTCTGCAACTCCGATTATTGGTTTTGAAATTGTATACATCTTTTTAAGCACATTCCCGATCTCGATCATGATTTCACGTGCCTCGAGAAGGTTCTTTGCCAGCTTGTTTTTAATAATCTCGATATCCCCGGGGCCAAACGAAACATCCCCTGTGCCTCTTAAGATTACAGCCCTGACATCTTTGTCCCAGTGTACATTATCAAGAGCAGCTCCGAGCTCATCTACAAGCTGTTCATTGATGCGGTTAATATTCTCCGGGCAATCAAGAGTTATCGTGGCAATATTGTTCTCTTTTTCGAGTTTTACAACATGATCAAATTTTTTTTCATATGGATACATGGTAATCTCCTTTCAATTTCAGTAATTATTTTTTGAACTGCATTTGTTGCCGGAATTTTGGCGGCCCCTCATGAAAATCTTAAAGGAGGTCAAAATTAAAATATCGTATAACCTCCATCCACATTGAACGATGCGCCATGTATAAAATCAGAATCATCCGAGGCCAGGAAAAGAGCAAGTTTCGCCACCTCTTCGGCCTGACCTGCTCTTCCGGCAGGTGACGCCTTGATTTTCTGACACAATGGATGCTCAGGTATCTCAAGGAGCCTTTTGATCATGCGGGTTTCAATAGGTCCCGGGCATATTGAATTTACTCTTATTCCCTGATGTCCATGCATCATTGATATCTGACGGGTAAGGCCAATCAGTCCATGCTTTGAAGCGGTATACGCAACCCCACCTCTTCCGGCCGCATAAGCTGCCATTGATGCAATATTAATTACGTTCCCTTTCCCTGCTTTCAGCATCTCAGGTAAAACTTTTTTGGCCAGAAGAAACGGAGCCTTGAGGTTAACACCAATTACACTGTCCCATTCTTCAATTGTGATATCGGCAAGAGATGAAAGCGTTCCTCCAACACCTGCATTATTCACAAGGATATCAATTCTTCCGAAATTTTCTACTGCTGAACTCACGATCCTGTCGATATCAGATTCATTCGGTAGATTTGCCTGAATAAAAACAGCGTCAAGTTTTTCCTTTTTTATTAGTTCAACTGTTTCTGAACCGCTTTCATTATCACAGTCAGACACCACAACCTTTGCGCCCTGTACTGCAAATTCACGTGCTATTTCACGCCCTATACCATTACCTGCTCCTGTAATTATTGCAACTTTACCGGTTAATTTCATATTTTTCCCCTGTTAGTTTTTTTTAACAATGATATTAATTTTACCAATAATACAATTTTGAATCAGCGTTTATTTCTAAACTTTATTATCCCAGCCGCCGAAGGGGGCGGGGATAATTATATGCTTTCATTTGCGCCAAAAAGTATTTTTAAGAATAAATACTGATTTTGAATTGTCTTATACAATCTCCGGATTGATATGCTTTTGATCCTTAAATCCGGTGAAACCCGCCAGTCAATATCTTATTTCAGACCATCTTGTTTCTGAGCATCATAGAAATGGCCTCTGTAAGAGCTTCGACTGACGCGCCACCAATTGCCATAACCTTTGCGTCTCTCCAGTATCTTTCCACTCCGGTTTCAACAATGGTTCCGACACCGCCAAAAATCTGAATAGCTTCTCTTGCAACGTATTCGGCAATCTCAGCACCCTTTATTTTGAGCATACGTCCATGAGCGAGCTGGAGATCACCACGGTCTTTCATTGCATGAGCGCTGTAGACCATTGCTCTAAGGGATTCGATTTCCATCCACATTTTAGTGAGCTTGTGCCTGGTTACCTGAAGCCTGTCGAACATGTTCTGGCCGCGCTGAACCCTTTCCATGCTATAGTTATATGCCATTTGATATGCACCTTCAGCCATTCCGAGACAAACAGGGCCACAGCTCAAAAATTCGTCTGTTGCGCTTACAAACATGCCCTTCATGCAACCACCAGGAAGGCCAAGAAGATTCCCCTTTGGAACACGGCAGTTCTTGAATGAAACACTGCCTGTTGCCGACCCGTGCCAGCCGAGTTTATGCTCTGCCTTTCCCACGATAAGGCCTTCCCTGTCTGCCTCAACAATGAACGCGCTTATTCCTTCCCTTGTTACCGGGTCTACCTTATCGGCAGTGACAGCAAGTACCACATAGAGGTCAGCAACACCAATATTAGAGATAAGCACTTTGCTTCCGTTTATTATCCAGTCATCTCCGTCTTCAACAGCCGTTGTAGTAAACTCGATATGATTATCTCCACCAGCAGGTTCTGTTGAACAGCATGCCAGCAGTTTTTCTCCTGTCGCGGCAGGTACCAGCCATTTCTTTTTCTGCTCATCTGTACCGAGCATGTTTATAAGACCTCCGGCCAGAAGGGTATGAGCGCCCATTGCCACGGAGAGAACAGGCAGTACTTTTGATATCTCCTCCATGATGAGCGCATAAGTAGTATAATCACTTCCTAGTCCGTTATACACCTCAGAATATGTCACTCCAAGAAAACCAAGTTCACCGGCTCTTTTGAAAAGCTTCAACGGAAACTCCGATGTTCTGTCAATTTCCATTGCTGCCGGTTTCACTTCGTTTTCAACGAACTCCCTGACAATATTAACCATCAGTTGTCTGTCTTCATTCATAAACCACATAATCAATTTCTCCTTAGGTTGTTTAATAGCGCGTTATTGATCAGCGCTTAAAATGTTCAGTTCAATACAATTAAATCAGCCATACCTGTAGCTCACTCCGAAAGTTCCCCCGGGGTATTCCCATTTTACAATACCGCTGTTCTTACACACGATCCGGCAGGTTCCGCATTCGAGGCAGCCTGCATAATCAAAGCTGATCTCCCCGTTATTATCAAGCCTGTAAAGAACAGCAGGGCACGCATAGAGGCATGGTTTCTCTTCACATTTTTTACATGCCTCCTTGTCGAGAACAATATGAGGTTCTTCCTCATCCACTTCAAATCTGTTAAGGCTGAGCAGGTCAGCCGCTTCCATCTGTTGAATGCTCATAACGATCTGTACCCCCTTATGCCGTCTTTTAAAAGCTTCCATAAAGAAAGCCTGTTGTTTTTCAAAACCTCTTTAGCCTGTTTTTTGATACTCACGGGAGTATCGCCATTGATAGTATAGAGTTTTTCAAAAAGATCTGTAGCAACTCCGGGATAGTCTGCATACATTCGGGGTATTTCCAGAAGATCAAAATATCCATCAACGGCTTTCATGGATGGAAGAAGCTTTAGATTCTCAATCTCTTTCATGTAGGCAGGGCCTGCATCTTCTGCTGAAATAATTGCACGTGCTGCGGCAAGTCCGCTCAAAAGAGCAAGGTCGATTCCCCTGATCGTATAACCCAGGTTGACAATGAATCCTGCAGCTTCTCCGATAACAAGGAATCCATCCCTGTAAATCTTTTTGGGGATTCCCCTGTAGCCTTCTTCCCTTACAAGGTGAGCGCCGTATTCAACTGTTTTACCTCCTTCCAGCAGGGGTAAAACAGAGGGATGCATTTTCATATCCTGAAAAATATCATGCACCTGCCTGCCGTTAGCCTGCACTTCAGAAGGGGTGAATACACATCCCAGCGAAATACTCTCTTTATTTGTATAAAGAAAGCCGCCTCCGTGAATTCCTTCTGTGCATCCAAGCATCAGGAGGCTAGCGCCCTCTCCCGGCTTAAGATGAAATCTTTCCTCGATAGTTTTTGACGGCAGTTCAATAATCTCTTTAACACCCACACCAACAGTCTCTGCCTCGATCTCACAATCAAGGCCGGCCTTCCTGGCCATGAATGAATTTACCCCGTCAGCTGCAATCACAACATCAGCATACATGTCATCTTCTCCGGCCATTACACCAACGATTCTGCCGTTTTCCTCGATCAGTTCATCAACCCTGATTCCGCATGCTATGATCGCTCCTGCCTCCTCTGCCTTTGAAGCAAACCACTCATCGAATTCTGCTCTCAGAACAGTGAAAGACTGGGGGATTTCTCCGTCTTTATTGAACGCAGGATTCGAGAAATCTACAGTAAGTGATTTATCACCGTTCATCATCATTAACTGCTCATGAGTAACTCTCCTCTCGAGAACCGCATCTTTCCAGAGACCGGGCTCAACAAGATCAAGTGCATACGTATAGACCCTGCCGCCTGTCAGATTCTTGCTGCCGGCAGAGCTCCCTCTTTCTATAACCAGAACCGATTTTTCAGCTTTAGCCAGAGTGTAAGCACAGGCTGTTCCGGCAGGCCCGGCTCCGATTATTATTGCATCAAATTTATCTTCTCTGCTCACTCATAACCCTCCTCACATATAATGACCGTTAAGTGGTCTGTTTCATCATTTCCTTACAGCTTCAGCCAAAAGCGGAGCGATTTCATAGAGGTCTCCCACTATCCCGTAATCGGCCACATTGAATATATTCGCTTTTTCGTTGCTGTTAACACCAACAATGATCTTTGAATCACGGCACCCGAAAGTGTGCTGAATCTGACCTGAAACGCCTAACGCAAGGTAAAGATCGGGTTTTACATTCGCGCCTGAAATGCCAATGTAGAGATCAGGAGACATCCAGCCTCTGTCATCTGCAATACACCTTGTGCACGCGACCTCTGCATTCATTGCTTCAGCAAGGTCTTCTGCAAGTTTCAGATCTTCCTTTTTATCAAATCCCATACCTACGCAGACAATTCTTTCCGCCTTTGAAATATCCACACCCTCTTTAACTACCGGTTCGGTTTTAACGAGAATGACCCGTGCATCAGATTCTGATTCTACAGTTATAATATTTCCCTTTCCTGAATTACCCTTACCGGATTCATACTGCCCTGCCTGTACAGTCATGACTGCAAAGCCCGCTACATCCACGCTTACAACGGTTGCCCCTCCATACATCATCCTTTCAGCTTTGAAGGCCCCATCAGCAAAAGCTACAGCGCTGACATCTGAAAGAAGTGCGGCTTCCATATGTGCAGCGACCTGCGCGGCTATATCACGTCCTCTTACGGTTGCACCTGCAAAGAATCCAGCTGCATTATTTTCTTTGAGAAGTTTGGCTATTGCTGCTGAATAGCTCTCCGGCCAGTCACTCTTTCCCTTAATCACATATACATTATCAGCTCCGCATTCCGTAAGCCTGGACGCCTGGGATTCATCAAAACAGATTGCAGAAATATCATGGCCAAGCTCACGAACAAGAGCCATTATTTCACCGCTGAGCTGTGTTTTATCCGCATATACAAAAATTGTGCTCATTACAGAACCCCCTCTTTTTTAAGTGAAGCGACAAGAGCGCTTACCTTCTCGGGTGCGCTTCCCTCGCTGAAGATAATATTTTTTCTGGACATCACATATCCTTTAAAGGAACTAACGCTTTCCTTTGGCGCGGTTTCTTCATCCGCCAGACCAAGGTCTTTGAATTTGAATTCTGTTACAGGTTTCTTTCCTGCGTCCAGAACTGCCTTGAGCCCAGGAGTTGGTGCGTTGTTAATTTCAGGAAGTACGGTTATTACCGCGGGAAGTTCTGCTTCGATTGTTTCTATGCTGTCTTCAAGTTTTCTTTTCGCGGTCAGCTTATTGCCTTCGACTCTTATTTCACTGACACAGGATATTACCGGTATCCCGAGGAGAGCTGCAATTCTGGGGCCAGTTTGATGAGCATAGGTGTCTGCCGCGCCTTCCGCGCATACGATCAGTTTATAGTCACCGATTTTTTCAACAGCAGCTTTAAGAACGTTAGATGTAACAAAGCCATCAGCGAGTGATGCTGATTCTTCATTAACCCGGAAGCCCTGTGAAAGTCCCCTGGAAAGAGAATCCTTAAGAGAGGGTTTGGCATCTGAAGAACCGAACGTAAGGCCAACTACTTCTTCACCTGTTTCGACTCCGATGAGCCGTGCGGTTTCAATTGCATTACGGTCATAGTCACTGATTTTTCCTTTGGCTTTACCAAGGTCGACATTCAGAGTAGATGGATCAATTCTGAGATCCTCTTCCGCCTTTACCCATTTGTAACATACAATTATTTTACTCATATTTACCTCTGAGATATTCATAATTTATTCAGGAACAATTTCTAAAAACATTCAGTTGCGTGAAGCCGTCACAGGCAGTCCCACACAAATGAATTATTTTTGAATAAACAAAAAACTGAATCATTCAGAACGGTTCCATGAATCATATTTCATTGTCCGTTTTTTAATAATGCATAAATCATGCCAGAAACTGATGAATGTAGAATTTTTATGAAGTTCAGGATGGATTTCCGGATATAATAATTTTTTTCCGGATTTTGGCAGGATGTTTAAATCTTTCTCATGCTGCTTCTGCTAAGGATGTATACCGGGAGATATAAACCGCGCTGAATACACCAGATAATAAAAACCAATAATCTATTTTTTACGCGATATAGGAATATCGAACTCAGAAAATTATTTAAAAATGTCTCCTATCTGAACACTGCTCAAAAAACTAACACTTTTCAGATACATCATATGAATTCATAACTGTTTAAAAAATTAATATAGAATTGTTGTTGATTAATACAACTCTGTAATAATGATTAACTGAATAAGATAAATTCGGTGTTTACAGAAATGAACAGCAAAGAACAAATCCCATTATTTTATCTGCGATTTCTCAGATCCATTCAGGACGGCAGAAGATATTCGGTTCATGAAAAAGATGATTCGAAAGGAAATCCTCTCCCTCAGAATCTTGACTACTTCCCTTTCGAAAATCAGATTGATTTTCTTGAACCATATTCAAATCAGTATCCTACACTAAAAGAAAATGAATCAAGGCTGAAAAAAATACTCGCGACATCCATGAGAATCGATGATCCTGAAAAAATAAACATTCCCTTTTCATTCAACACGATATCACGCAGACTCGATTATCCCCAAAACGCAATCCGGATATACACTGACGGAAGTTTATCACCAGCCGGGACAGGGGGATGGGCTGGCATCAAAATTCTTCCCGGCGAAAGAATAATTGAAAATTCAGGGATAGAGAAAGACAGCTCCAGCAACAGGATGGAACTTTTTGCTGTTGTAAAACTTCTGGAGAGTATTGACGATGGGGACTGTGCGATTGTTCATACAGATAGCAGATATGTAATTAAGGGAGTAGAAGAATGGCTTGCCAACTGGGAAATGAACGGATACATGACTGCCATGAACCGTCCGGCTAAAAACAGCGATGTATGGAGACGGCTCTCTTCCCTGATAAAAACAAGGGATATTTACTTCAAATGGATTCAGTCAAGGTCAGGGAACCCCTATCACGACAGGTGTGATCAGCTGGCAAGAACCATGTCCAATATGATAAAAAAATAATTCCTATACCATATAGGTTTCAATACGGTTGTATTTTTTCTCTGCCGCCTTTTCGAGCGCCATTTCTGCCCTTTTTATCAGAGCGTCTAACAGTTGATCATTCCTTGTCATTCCGCCTGCGTCTTTTTCCCTGGCAATTTCCGTAGGTTTGATTTCTGATATCCCTGCTGCCAGTTCAACAGTTACATCAATACCATGTATTTTGAAAGGTTTTTCACTCACAGAAGCAATTATTCTCTGAGCGATCTTCTCTGCGTCAGTTCCCAGGGCATCAGGAAGAACAACGATAAAATCGAATATACCATGTCTTCCAACCTTGTCATATGGACGGCAAACCGACATGATTCTCCTGCTGTATTCAACCAGAACCGCATTCCCCATCATGGCCCCATGCGAATCAACGATGTCCCTGAAATTGATTATCTGAGTCATGAGAGCGGTTATATGTTTCTCTTCCCTTGCGGCTCTTCCCATCTCTTTAAGTGATTCATCCAGGATTGCCCTGCTGTTAAGCACATTTGTAAGCGGGTCTTCCTTTGCGAGCTTGAGCAGTTTCTTTTTATTCCTGTTCAGGGTTTCATCGAGTTTAATATATTTTTTTGCCACTTCAATTCTTAAAGAAAGTTCGTTTCTGCCAAATGGCTTAAATACAAAATCATCCACCCCTGCCGAAAGAATTTTTTTGAGTTCTTCCTCTTTCTCCCTGGCGAGGAGAACAATGATATACATATTTTTGGAAATCTTGAGCCTTCTGATTCCACGGCAGGCTGCTATTATATCATAATCCGCCTTTATCCAGTTAAAGATAACAATTGATGGTGAGTTTTCTTTAATATCGTCTGAAATTGTTTCATAATTATCTGAGACAGAAAGGGTGATATTGGATTCTTGCAGTGATTTTTCTATTGCAGAAAGGGCCTGGGGGTTACCATTTATAAGATGAACTTTCATGAGCTTCACTCCTCTCTTTTTTGGTGGCAATTTAATTATTGCAGAATAAAATTTAAGGGGACCTTTAAAAATTATATTTTTAAAATTCCAATAAATTATAACTACTGTGAAATTCAGTACTTATGTTTTCCGTCCGCCTAAGGCTGGCGGGAAAACTTAATTATTGATGTAACCTTAAAAATTTCTTCTGATTATTCTTTGGTATTAAATTACTATATATCTTAATTTTTATTTGTCAACAAAATAAGAGCATGACCGTTTTGTCAGCAATTTTAATAAAATTATTACTTCACTCTATATCGACCGACCATGGAGTGATATACAGAACATGCTCATCCTTATACATCAGAAGTGAAGCTTTTTCAGTCATCTTCATAACAAAATCGACAATTAAATCTGACTTTGAACTTTCTATTACAGAAGAAAAAATGTTTTTTGAACCCGGGTACGATACCACCCTGTAATCATCGAGTTCTGCGAGACCGGCCGCATAACCAATTGCAGCAGAAAGACCTCCTGTTTCGTCAACGAGGTTCTCTTTTTTAGCCTGGCTGCCGGTAAAGACCCTTCCCTCTGCCTTCAGTTTGACTTCATCCCGGGTGAATCCCCTTGACTCGATTACCCTGCCAGTGAAACGCTTATACATATAATCAATTCCGCTTTGTATTACTTTTCTCTCTTTTTCAGAGAGGTCTTTTGATTCTGAAAAAATATCCGCAAATTCACTGAATTTAACAGTCTCTTTTGAAATTCCAAGTTTTTCATACAACTCTTTTAGCGTTATTTTTCCGGCAATAACACCAATAGACCCGGTAATAGTTCCACGGTCTGCGAAAATTTTGTCCCTTGTGCACGCTATATAATATCCGCCTGAGGCGGCTACATTCCCGAACGAAAAAACCACTGGCTTGTCATATTTCTTCTTCATCTCAACAAGGGCATTCCACATATGTTCAGAAGCAACAGCAGAACCTCCTCCCGAATCAACCCTGATTACAACAGCCTGAACCGATGTGTCTGCAAACGCCTGCGCGAGCAGAGAATAATATGAATCACTACCGGTCGTTTTTACAAAATTTCCATCTGAAGATTTACCTCTTATTATTGAACCGGTCATATAAACCACAGCTATTCTTCCGGCCTCTGTCCAGGAATGGTCTATCCGTTTTTCGTCAATATAGTCTTTGAGTTTTACCAGGGAAATATCTCCTATATCTCTCAACGAGCTGTCCGGATAGTTTATCTCATCAATAAATTTCATTTTTTTGGCTTTTTCAGGATCAATATGACCGGCAGCAAAAAGTTTATCAATATATTCCCTGGGGATATTTCTGTCTTTCATTATATCACTAATGAACTGGTCATTGAGATCACCAAGGAGTGACACAAGATTCTCCCTGTATTCATTTGACATGGATGTTCTTGTAAAAGGTTCATTGAGCGATTTGTATTCTCCTCTGCGTACAGACTCATACTTCACTCCAGCCTGGTCAAACAGACCTTTGAAAAAATAAACCGAGGCGCTCAGTCCCTCCAGATAGAAGGTACTTGCCGGGCTGTAGTATATTTTGTCTGCTGCTGATGCGAGATAGTATTCCCTGTTTCCCGGGGTCGTGAGAATGGCATACACAACCTTTCCTTTTTTTCTGAGCTTTTTTAATTCAGAACGTATTTCCTGAATCTGCGCGAACCCCGGAGTGGCATCATCAATTCTCATTACAATACCGTCTATTGTGTCATCACTCGATGCATTTTTTATTGCGTTAATAATATCATAAAAGGCAATTGTATCATCTCCAAAAACATACTTCCGCTTTCTTTCGCTTATTGCCCTGTCAAATCTAAGGTAGAGATATGAATTATCAGAGCTGATAGAAATTGCATCCCTGTACATCTCTTTTGGAAGGGAAATTGCGAAGCTGTAAAACGAAGGCTGACTACCCCTGTTATTCGACATATAGTAATCAGATGCCACTGTGGTGGATGACCCTGATCTCAGGAAAAGAGGAACACTGACTCCAAAATTAAAATTGCCATCAATATCAGATTTCAGGAACAGTGAAATATCATATTTGAGCCTGCCTTCGACAGAAAAATAATAACCGAGGTCACTGAATCCCTGCCCGCGTTTTCTTTCAATGTCAAAACAGAGGCTCAGCCTGTCTGTTCCCGGTCTTAGAGCAAGAGAATAGGTTTCTTTTCGCCTGATGGATTTACCGTCTACCCTGGCCCACATATCAGACAAATCCACTCCCAGAGATATATATTGATATGGCCTCAGCAAAAAACCAATATTCCATGCCCTGTATTCATCATGTGCTTCTGTTTCACTTCGTGAAAATGAATAGCCCAGTCCAAAACCAAAATGGTCAGTCATTAAACCACGGCTTATATTGAAATAGTTGGTATCAGAATCAACAACCCTGTCGAGTTTGCTGTCATAGAGATGCTCATACCAGAGATAGCTCAGTGCAAAACCTGCCATATTCAGAGCAAAAAAATGATTGGCGTCATTCCTGTCTTCAAGCGTATAATACCTGTAGGCAAAGTTACTTGCTGTATGAACATCAGTGAAAACAGGATTCGCAATATGAGAGAAAGGTCCTGTCGAATGTGATACAGACAGAGCATCAGGCATGGATGGGAATGGGTTCTCAGCAGCACGGAGAGAAATCATAAAAACAATAGAGAAAATAAAAATAAAGAATACCCGTTTTAACATAAATTCAACCTTTTCTTTTCCTTCGAACTGAAATAATATAACTATATCAGTTTCAATAAATCCTGCTTTATTATTTCTGTTACTTCTCCGACAGATCCGGAACCGTCAATTATACAGAACCTTTCATCTGACATTTTATGATAAGCGGTTCTCACCTCTTCAAGAAAGGATATTTTTTCAAACTGGTCAGGACTGTTGCCCTGGTTTCTTGCAATTATTCTTTCCATGGCTTTTTCAGGAGTGATATCTATAAGGTAGACTCTGTCCGGTTCAGGGAAATTTCTTTTCCTGTTTTCTGCTATTACATCCTTCCAGGAGAGTCCCATTGCGCCCTGGTATGCTGCGTTCGAGAAGTAATAACGGTCCATTATTATCAGTTTGTTTTCATTCAACGCGGGGATTATGTTCATTTGAGCATCGTGTTCCCTGTCTTTTATGAAAAGACTCAGCTGTTCCATTACAGGGAATTCTTCATCCCCCAGAAGCCTTTGCCTTATCTCTTTTCCCCACTCGCTGTCAGTCGGTTCCCTGAGCTTCACTGAGAGGATTCCTCTTTCCTGTATGAAATCAAAAACAATATCAACCTGAGTTGATTTACCTGAGCCATCGATTCCCTCAAAAACAATAAATAGCGGTCTGTTCATGATTACTGGCTACTCCTGTTCCAGTCCGGGTCTTATGTTATCAACAAAGAACAGGGTTGCGCCTATTGTTCCAAGATTGAGAGCAAGAAAACCGACAATCGGAATAAATGAAAGTATAAAAAAAGCAGTGCCTATTCCCATTGTTGCCCTTTTGTAATACCAGGCTATTTTCAGTTTTTGATTGAAATTAAAACGCCTTCTTTCCAATGGGAAATCAAAAAACTGGAAACCAAAAAAGAATGAGGTTGAAAGATATCCAAGCACTGTATACAGGAGGCTCCCTATAATAGGAATAAAATTCAATACAAGCAAAAATATGTTCACAAGTACCAGGAGGCCAAGCATCCTGATAATGTTTCCGAACATCCTGGTTATATCCTTCAGAAGAGCTGCAAAAGAGAAAGGCTCTTCGTTTACACTTCCTGCAACCTGCTTCTCTATGTTCTCCGAAAGAAAATCGTTAAATGGGGCAGTGATAATATGGAAACCTCATCTGAAATAATATTAACAGAAGGCTATATGTTCCCCAAAGGCCGGAACAACATTGAAGTAATATATACCGCAGG
>CAZEJW010000108.1:13145-15325 GCA_964512685.1 uncultured Leptospirales bacterium
AAGAAAATCGTTAAATGGGGCAGTGATAATATTGCCTATTATTGAATAGATAAGGGCCGTTATGAGAAGCAGCAGAATGATGAGCACCGGTGTCAGTATGAACCTTACTGCCGAAATATACCACTCATCCCCTTTCAGAAGGCCCGCAAGCTCTGGCTGAATAAAATAGTATGACAGGTAGAATATTGCAGAAAGAATAAAAAGATTGAGAACAAAGGGGATAACAAAATATTTCACAGTGCCCTTGTGTTTCTTTACTTCATCAAAAGACCTGAACACTGAAGTGAATCCTTCAAAGAAAGATCCTCTTGATGTGTTTTCAACCTTAATGAGTTCATTGATTTTCATAGCTGTTTTCTCCTTTCTTTGATGCTTTTACAAGCCTGTCCATTATTGCAAGTCCCAGACCCTCTGAAGAGACCCTCTCAACATAAATAACCCCAAGCCCCAGACTGTCCAGAGTGTGAAGACTGCTGAAAAGATTTGCAGCAGCTTCCCTGAGGCTGCCTGTTTCGCTCAGGCACATATATCTTTCGCCTGACGGCATATCTTCAGGTTTAAGATAAAACAGGAACCCTGCGTTATTTTGCGAAAGAATATCACTGCCTATCTTATTCACAATCTTCACAGGAGTGGTTGGTGAATAGTGAAAGGGCAGCTGACCCGGTGCATCAGGCAGATCTGATTTCTCATGTGATATTTCAACAGGGCCTGTGATTTCGCTTATTTCCTCAACAGGAATTCCTCCTGGCCTGAGTAGAACCGTTCTGTTTTCAATGAGTCTGATTATTGTTGATTCAACTCCAACGTGACAGTTGCCTCCATCGAGAATCATGTCAACCCTGTTACCCAGCTGTTTATACACATGTATTGCTGATGTGGGGCTCAAATATCCAAAAGGATTGGCGCTTGGTGCTGCTATTGGTGTTCCTGCTTCCCTTATAAGGTCAAGTGCAACAGGGTGTGAGGGCATTCTCACAGCAACTGTCTCAAGGCCTGATGTGACTATTTCAGGAACCCGGGGGGATCCGGGCAGAACCATTGTAAGCGGGCCGGGCCAGAAGCGCTCTGCAAGTTTATAAAAGAGGTCAGGGATATTGTCTGAAAGAAGCTCTGCATCCTCCAGCCTGCATATATGGGATATCAGGGGGTCAAAAAAGGGCCGTTTTTTTGCCTCGAATATGCCTGCAACAGCCACAGGATTGAATACATCAGCGCCAAGCCCGTAAACCGTTTCTGTTGGAAAAGCAACAAGCCCGCCCTGTTTTATTATGCCTGCTGCCTTTTTTATACTTTCTTTATCTGCTTTATATAGATTCATCTGTTTATCCGGTTGATTCAATTAAATACATCAGTATTTGTTCCCAAAAATACTTTCAGAGCAAGAGAAAGAGGCTTATTCCCTTTTTTCCAGTAAATGCCCTGAAAAAATTCTCATCAGGATATTGCAGGGAAAAGGTATTTGTCAAGACAGAAAAGGCTGGGGGGAGATTCATTCATAGTGAGTCCACATTCTGATAACTTTTACGGTTTTCTCTTCATCAATTACCTGATATACAAGACGATGCTGAATGTTTATTCTTTTGGAGAAAGCACCGGATAAATCACCCACAAGCTTTTCAAAAGAGGGAGGAGATAAATATGGATTGTCTCTCAGTATTTCAAGCAGACCTTCAACTTTAACCTTCAAATCTGCTTCTGATATTTTCTTTGCATCCCTTTGCGCCTGCCTGGTATAAATAATTCTCCATTTCACCATTCAATATCCTCTGAGCATTCCTCAACAGATGAGGACAATCCCTCTCTTATTGAATCCCTCATGCCCGGAATATTGAGAAGATAAAGTGTTTCTTGTATGGAACGCCAGTCACCTTCAGAAATCAGAACTGCCTTGTTGCGTTTCCCGGTAATAATTACAGGTTCATGTGAAGATGCTGCTTCATCAATCAGCCTGTAAAGCTTTGACCTTGCTTCTGTTGCTGAAATTATAGTCATAATAAACCTCCGGGTTCATATATATTAAGTACGTTATTGCGTTCGTTTAGTCAAATATAATTTCAATAACACCTTTAAACGATCCTGAAAAACGATTCAGCCTTTGATCAAACAACTTTTATTTATTATGCAAAAATACTCTTCATATATTCCAGCATAATAAAAAGTTGTTGACCTAGAATCAT
>CAZEJW010000109.1:0-15266 GCA_964512685.1 uncultured Leptospirales bacterium
GCACAAGAGGGTTTACCTCACAGCTGACCTTATCATGAGAATTGAATCTGTTACCGAAGATAACATCAGGGCTGCCTTTCAGATGAATCCTGTGACAGTGAAATTTGAAGGCATAAGAAATCCTGATGCAGAAAAGATATTCTCTGGTATATTCTTTGCGGATATTTCACCTGACGGCAGGTTCAAAGAGTTTCATTTCAGTAACCAAATCGCTTCTGAAGATGAAAAGAATATTAAAGACTGCATAACTGATTTTCAGTTTATTGTTAAAAGGTCTCTTTTTTCAAACTGGACTGAAACAGAGCGTGACAGTAATGGTCTCTATGAATCCGAATACTCCAGAAACAAAAATTCTCTTCTGAAGAAGAAGCTGTCATACCCTGAAGCTGATCCTGAGAACGGACTTGTTCTTACAGTGAAACACTCAGAGTTCAATGCTGAGTATGATTCATCTCATGTATGGATAAAAAATGCAAAGGGAAGGGAACTTCTTCTTTTTAAATCCGGAAAAGAAACTGTTATGAAAACATCTTCACGTGTGAAACTCAGATTCATTACATCTGACCCGGTAAACAGTGCAGATATATGGCAGGACAGTAAAACATCTGATGATTATATATCTGAATGGAAATCCCTTAAAAAGAATAAAACATCCCTTGCTGTACGCACAGAGAGAAAGAAATTCAAACAAAAATTCGGGAATCCCTCAATAAAAGGCTTGTGCGATATCCTGTTTAAAAAATATCCCGGCTTCAAGTCTTCATCCATAAAGGAAATCCTTAAATATCTTGAACTGTACCCTGAAGCAGCGCTGGATCTTCCTGACTATCTTCTTAACAAAAAACTCAATGCAAAACAGAGAGCCGTTATAACTCATGCTCTTGCAAGGGCAGGCCATGAATATGCACAGAAGGCTCTTGTGAGAATTGTTGAAAATGACAATTTTCTTCAGGAGAACAGAATCCAGGCTGCTATTGGAATGGCCCAGCTGGGGAAACCCCGAAGCGATACAATAGCCACCCTGTGGGATTTCTACTACAGAAGCACGGATGAAAATGAGGTGCAAAAAAATATCGGCTGCACGTCTGTTCTCTCTCTTGGAACCATTGCATCAACAATGGATAAAAGCACAGAAACATCCGAAAAAAACGAAGCATATGATATTAAATCAAAGCTCAGAAGTGAACTGAGATCTGAAAATGACACAAAGAAAAAGATCGCTCTCATCCATGCTGCAGCAAATACCGGAGACAGGGACTTTACAGAACCTGTCAGTTCATTTTTTGAATCCAATAATCCAAATGTAAGATCGGCAGCTGCAAGCGCACTTTCACGCATAGAAAGTGATGATGTAAATGAGATTCTTTGCGACAATTACAAATCCGAAACAAACCTGAGTGTTAAGGGTGTTATTATAACATCTCTCTATAACCGTGAAGCAACAGAAGACAGTATTGATCTTGTAAGAGAAAATGTCAGCAGTGAAGAGAATGACATCGTCAGGGGAGGCATGTACCGTTTTCTTTTAAAGAATCGTGAAAAGCCCGGAGTAAGAGAAACGTTGCTCGAGATGAAAAAAAAAGAAAGGGTGATGGAACACAGAAGAATGATAAACAGGGCTTTGTATTCAACCCTGAATAAGAAAGAAGCAGATAAATAAAATGAGGTTTGGAAGGGTAAGTATCCCTTCAGTTATCAGAAAAAATATCTATTATTAGAGGAGAATCATGAAGAAATTTATTGTTCCTGCATTATTGATGTTTATCTCGTTTTCATCGCAGTTGTTTGCTGAAAACGCATTTGACCATATCAAGCCATATGGTAATCTCTACCTGTATTTTGGCGGAGAGTATGCAAAGACTTTTAATTCAGGCGGAGACTCATCCATTGACTCTGACCTTGTTTACAGGATCAACAATAACAGTAACCTCGGTTTCAATTTCAATTACAAGAAGTACAGCGGTGTTTTTGAACTTGGTATTGACGATGTCGAGAATGACAGGGACGTAAAAATAAGAAAAGCATATGGCGAGTATAAGCTTTCTTTTGGAGAGCTGATGATTGGCCAGTCATGGAGCCCTTTTGTTACATGGTCTCATGAATTTGCAGATTATTACAGGTCAAATGGATTCGGTTCTCTTTACGAAGATCCTGTTATCCAGATGAAGCTCGTGTTTGCCGGTTTTTATGTAGACATCATGAAACCCTATGTGCCAACGAATAAACTTACTGTAGAGGAAGTGGTAAATATACCAACTGCCGGTACAGGTGCGGCAACCGAATATAAGAAAGTAACTGTAGAGCGTGATGTGACAACCGGACAGCCTCTTGAAAATATCAAGTCATTCATTCCCAAATTTGCAGCCGGTTATGAATACAAGGGCAAAGACTGGAGAATCGGCGGTGGCCTTGCAGGCAGCGTGTATTATATAGATGAGACTGAGGGTGATGTCAAGTTCAACAAAAACTGGATTTATTCATACCTTGCATACCTTAATCTTGATTTCTCTTTTACAAAGGATTTTGCTGTTTATATGAGCGGTGGATTTTTAGTTAATCCTGCCAACTATGGAATCTCTGTGCAGTCTGCCGGTAATTCAACTTATACAGGCGGAGCAGCAATGGCAATCGAGAATATTGCCACAGGCGAGTGGGAGATAAAGGATACATGGAATGTGCAGAGTTTTATTGAATTTGAGTATGAATTTTCATATGATTTCAAGGCATATCTGGGATACGGTTTTTCCATGGTTAAATATCCTGCTGACGGAACAGACATAGATTATGCAATGGAATATTTTGCAACTCTGAAAATAAACCTTGCAGGCCTTATTGCAATAAGCCCAACGCTTTCTTTCCGTGATTTAATGAAAGACATGGGAGGGAATGACGAGGGGTATGAAATAACCGGTGGAATCCTGGCAACTGTATCTTATTATTAATTTTCTTCATTATGCTGAGGCGATACAGTTCAACGTCTCAGCATATTTATAACTTCTCTTAAATACGTCAAAAATCAAACAAACCCCTGAATTAAAGTTATAATTAAATCAACCTGCATTTTTTATACAAAAAACGCAGGTTAACCTGCATTTTTTGTATAAATTCTATTGACAAACCTTCATTTTTAAGCTGATATATAGAGTAACGTGATGCAAAATCCCGAAAACATTGAGAAGATTAATAATGAATCAAATACAAAGATTACTAAAAAATCAGATAGACCCCTGGCTTTTTAAGCATAAAATAATTACAATCTTCGGAGCCAGGCAGGTAGGTAAAACCACTCTCTCAAAAGAGATTCTGGCAGAACATGGAAACTTAAGAGATTATTATAATTGTGATATTCCTTCGGTTGTAGACAGGTTTGAAAATCCGGAACCGTCTTTGCTTAAAAGACTGATCGGAGATGCAAGACTTATTGTAATTGATGAAGCTCAGAAAGTGAATAATATTGGGCTTACCCTTAAAGTGCTTCATGATGAACTGCCTGAAGTGCAGGTTATTGCTACAGGTTCCAGCAGCTTTAGCCTGGGCAGCAAGTTAAGTGAACCACTTACAGGAAGGGGAATAGAGTTTTTGCTTCTGCCATTTTCACTTGAAGAACTTAAAGGGTATTACAGGCCATATGAACTGGATTCACTTTTTACTTTTTTTATGAGGTTTGGTCTTTATCCGGAGATCGTTGATAAGGATGAAGATACAGCAAAGATTCTTATTGAGAATCTTTCTTCAAAATATCTCTACAGGGATGTTCTTGAATATGAACATATTAAAAAACCGGAACTTGTCTTTAATTTATTGAAGCTTCTGGCATTTCAGACCGGTCATGAAATATCGCGAAATGAACTCGCGAATAAACTGGGTACAAGCAGGGAAACAATTGAAAGGTATCTTGACCTCCTGGAAAAAGCCTTTGTTATTTTCAGACTAAAGCCTCTGTCAGGAAATCAGAGAAATGAAATAACGAGAAAAGAAAAAATTTATTTTTATGATACTGGTGTCAGGAATGCTTTAATATCATCCTTTCAGATGATTGATTTAAGGCAGGATGCAGGGCAGATTTTTGAAAATTTCATGATTGCTGAGAGAATTAAATACCTTTCGTATCACGGACTAAACAGGAATTGCTGGTTCTGGAGAACACATGATCAGAAAGAAATTGATTATATTGAAGAATACGATGGCAAATTTTATGCATATGAATTCAAATGGAAAAAAGGGAAAATAAAAAAATCAACTGTTGAATCATTCGGTTCAGGGTACCCTGATTCTGAATTCAGACTTATTACATTTGATAATTATTTTACCTTCACAGAGTAAAGCTGCTTTGTTTAAATATTGAACTCAGCAATCTCCTGTTACTGCCCTGTAACGTGAATTTTCTATCTTTTCAATTGAACCGTTTTTAATGAGTCTTTCAATATGCTTTATGAGCATTGCCTTTTCCCAGAACAGTACGAATGTCGTTGGGTGAATTGCATAGATCAGTTTCCTGTCTGCCAGTTCATGAATATCACAGGGATTGTTTTTGATTGATTCAAATATCCTCTTCTCTCTTTTGTAAACCCTGTCCCTGTATTTTGTAAGAGTATCGTCAATATTCTCTGAGAGTATATTCTGCAGATGACCTGTTGCAAGCCGTTCAGGTTTTAAATCCCTTACAAGATCAACTGATTTTATAAAATCATCGATTTCAGTATCAGGGTCTCCATACCATGGGCCAGCCTGAGTAAGGCATATGTCAGCAGTGAAGATAAAGTTTTCCCTTGTAAAAAGAAAACACATGTGCCCTGCAGTATGGCCTGGAGTGTGGATTGCCATTATTTCAGTTTTGCCGCAGTCAAAGATCTGCCTGTTTTCGATAGGTTTATCCACGCGCCAGCCTTCAAGAAACCTGTTCTCAAGAGAACCAAGTTCCTTTGCATGTGAGAGAACATCACCGTCCATGAGCGCTTCCCATCCATCAGTTGCTGCAGTCTTGTCCGGTGACTGCATTGCATCCTTTTCAATAGGGTGTGCATATATTTCTGCGTTGATGAACTGATCATTACCCTGTATATGATCCAGGTGATGATGTGAACACAGCAGGATATCCGCTTTTTCAGGTTCAGTGTCTTTGAGCATGCTTCCTGCTCCGCTGTCAATCATCAGCCTTGTGCTGTCAGTTATAAGAACACAGTTGGCTGTTGTAAAACCGTCTTCAGTAAAGACCATCTGTATATTGCCGGAAATTTTTTTTATCATAGAACACCTGGTATATTATTGAATTAAACTGTTTCTGTGCTTGATGCCCGGTAATACTTACATTTAATTAAAACCGGAAAGTATTTAAAATTACTGTATATTTATTGATCTGGAAAGAGCCTGCCTGTCAAGAAAATGTATTCGTATTTAAGAATTAATTCATGAAAATATTAAACAGTAATGAGTTACCCGCCTGATTTTCAGACCCCGGAGCATTACATTAAAAAATACTTGTAATTTGTTAAATTTTTCTCATAGTATAATTTTTATAATTCCGGAGGTTAAACAGTCAATATATGAAAACAGCATTTTCCCCGGGTGTAATGAAGTTATGCCTTTTCCGTTTGATATGTTCCATGCTTGTGCTTACTGTAATTCTGATTGGCAAAACCGATTCAGGGAGTGCTGAAAATACATCGTTTACTGCTCATCCGGAATATAAGAATTTTATTCAATATTATCAGGCATATGATAAGGCTGCAAAAAAACGTGACTTCAGAAATGCTATTATTCCTGCAAAGAAAGCCTTTGCACTCGCGAAGAAAATATTCGGTCCTGATTCTCAGACTGTGGGGTTTCTCTGTAATGGCCTTGCTTATGCTGAGTCTGCAACAGGCAATCATGACCGTGCAATTGAACTTTACAACAGGGCACTCGCTATTTACGGGAAAATCTATAATGAAAACAGTATAAATATTGCACCTGTATATCTGAACATCGGTGAAGCATTCAGGGCAAAGGGAGATGTCTCAAGGGCTCTTGAATATCTGTTTACAGCATTGAAGATCTATAAAAAAGCACCTGGCAATAACAGGGCAGCGGTCGGTACAGTTTGTAATTATATAGGCGGAGCTTACAAAACACAGGGAAATTACGACAGTGCAATAGAATATTACAAAACGGCCCTTCAATTGTATATCAGTTCATATGGGGAGAATCATCAGTTTGTTGGAACCACATATGTGAATCTGGGCGGTGCGTATGAACCAAAGGGAGAGTATGCGGAAGCAGTTAAATATTATGAAAAGGCTGTTTCTGTTTATGAGAAAACCCTGCCCAAAGATCACCCTTTTCTGGGGGTGACATATAACAATCTGGGCCTTGCCAATTCCATAACCGGTGAATATTCAGAGGCAGTTAAGTATTACAGAAAAGCTCTGAATGTCTACCTGAAGGATCACGGCGAGAATCATTCACATACAGCATATGCATATATAAACCTCGGGAGGGCATTCAGGTCGTTGGATGACATGGATACTTCACTCGATTATTATAATAAAGCTCTGAGTGTACTCGAAAACAGCACAGACAGGGACGGTTATATTCAGGTGTTGAGTCATATCGGGTATCTTTATTACAAAAAGAAGAAATATCAGAATGCAGCATCATTCTACGAAAGAGGAATAAAGGAAATACTCAGATGGCGCCTTGAAATAGGTCGCGGGAAATCTGGATTCCTCAACAGATATGTTTATATGTTTGATCAGCTGATCGATATCAGGCTTTGCATGAATCAGGCAGAAGGAGCCTTCCGGGCCGACTGTATGAAAAAGGGGCTTTCCATTACAGAGGATATGAGTCTGAAGCAGGCTCTTGCAGGGGGAAAGGTTTCATTAAAGGATCAGAACATTCTGCTTGGGCTTGGGAAAGAACTGGAGGTTCTGATCTCTGACAGGTCAGTCCTGCTCAATGCCGGGAAAGAGGATGAAGCAGAAATCGTTTTGAAAAAAATCTGGAACAGTGAAAAAACGAGAGATGATTTCGAGCATGAACTGATTCAAAAATATCCTGATTATGCTGAATTGAGGCATCCGTCTGTGCCAACGGTAAAGCAGATTGCAGGCAGACTGAAGCCTGATGAGGTACTGGTGAGTTATTCGATAGGCGAAAACAGGAGTATCGCTTTTGTAATTACAGCATCCGGTAAACTCATTTGTATATCTCTGGATGAGGATGCCCCGGTAGCGGATAAAATTACTGAAGAGGCAGGGAATATTCATACGCTGTTTAAATATCCTGCAAAGACCGCTGTGTATACGGATATTCGCGGCCCGCAAGGGCAGAGAATAATATGGAACAGAAAAGCCGAACCCGGCAGATATAAGATAAATAATGACAGAGTTTATTATTATGCTTCCAGCTCTAACAATACCCCGGATATTTCACCGGAGAAAAGAAAGCATTCGGGTACTAATTTAGCCGGTTATATCAGGGGCGAAATCAGGTATAAAGATATTATTCTGTTGAGAAGTTCTCTCTGCAGCAGTCTTTATGCGAGAATTCTTACTCCCTTGCAAAAACATATTGGCAGGTCAAAGAAAATTATTTTGATTCCTGATGGCCCGCTTTTTTATGTTCCAACTGGACTTCTTCATAAGGAGATTGAAAGAAAATCTCCGGTAGCTAGAGAGATCGTGCTTGCGCATTCGCCTGCAGTATGGTTTAAAATCAGTCAAAAGAAAAAAAGAAACTGGGATTACCCGCTTCTTGCTGTAGGTAATCCTGTTTACAGCTCTGGCCACAGCCCGGGAGGTTCTGTTCAGAGAGGAAGAGTTCGTTCTTCTGGAACCAAACTCTCGTATGTATCGTCAGCTCCCGAAATGAAAATACCGGGTAAAGATTATTCTCCGTTATATAATAATCTGCCGGGAACCGCGGAGGAAGTGGAGGCGGTTATTAAAACTGCATATGGCAAAAGCCACGGGCAGATGCATATGCTTAAAAATATTGAAGCTAATGAAGACCGTATTTTTGAATTTGATCAAAGCGGCAGACTCAGGAAATACCGTATTATTCATTTTGCCGCTCATGGACTTTTTTCTGATGATGATCCTTCGCTTAACGCGATTGTGCTCTCTCTGCCTGATGCTGTGAAGAAGTTCAAAAAGAAGGAATATATGGGATATTTAAAAAACTATGGAAGTCTTAAGAAAGATGGTTTTCTCAGGCTTGGTGAAATTAAGACCCTTGATCTTGATTGTGATCTGGTTGTGTTGAGCGCCTGTGAAACATCCATGGGCCCTTTTATTCAGGGGGAGGGAATGGTCGGGCTGCCTCAGGCATTTCTCATTGCAGGGTCACGCAATGTAGTGGCAAGTCTCTGGCCTGTGGATGATGAGGCTGCGTATATATTTATGGAAGAGTTTTACAGAAACCTTTTAAAAAGGGGGATGAGTCCTGTTGATGCATTGCATTCTGCCAGGGAAGCTCTTAAAGAGGAATATTCAGATCCGTATTACTGGGCCCCTTTTGTGATTTACGGGAGATGAAAATATGAAAAGAAAAAATCTGCTGTTGTTTATTTTGCTGCTGACAGCAATGCCCTGTCTTAATCTTACAGCAAAGGAGCATGAAAAGAATAACAGGATTACATTCTGTATTGGAAAGATAGTTTTTTCAAGAAATGGTGAAACCGCACTGGTTAAACCTGGCATTTCAGTTCAGAAGGATGATGTGTTCCGTCTTGCAGGTAATGATATGCTCCAGATAACAACTTGCATGTCCGGGACAGTTTCAGTGAAAGGGCCTGTTATTTTCAGGTTTACAGAAACAGATTTGAAAAAGGATATTGGAAGAGCAGGTTCTCTTTTTTCTTTTTACAGGAAAATTTCAAAAGATGTCAGGCATTACTGTCCGAGAACGATTGTTACAGCAGTTCGCGGAGAGAATGAAAAAGACAATGTTGAACGAAACAAAAGGCTGGCTGATGATTTTTCAAAAGCGGTTTCATTATACAAAGAATCAAGATTTGATGAATCTCTTGCCATGTTCAGTAAAATATCATCACAACCCGGATTGAGGCGTCATGTGATGTATCTTGCCGGATTTTACAGCGGGGAGATTCTCTTTAATAAAATGCAATACAGTGCAGCTCTTGACGAATACCTTAAGGTATACAAAACAAGAAACCGTAAATTTCTTCAGAAAGAAAACGCACATTTGAAGGCAGTACTGTCGGCATATTACTGCGGCAATGACGTGGTTATGCGGAAACTGGTTGTAGAATACCGTGAAAATTATGGCATACACAGCAGGTATTTTGAGACTATCAACAGAATCAATTCAGAATGACTAATCATGGTTTAAAAATAAAAAGGCATTGACTCCGTTTGTATCGATATTAGCCTGTTGCAAATTCCTGATAAGGAATGCGGAGGATTACATGTATCCAAAGATTGAAGAAATATTAAAGGATATCCCTGTTTTCCAGGGATTCACACCCGAAGAAATAGATAAGATGATTCCATACCTGGAGTTTATAAGTTTTCCCCCTGGAGTTAAGATTATTAAACAGGGAACGCTGGGGAATTCCATGTTTATAATAAAAAGCGGTGCTGTCAAGGTTTCCAGAATCGAGGATGATGCAGAGATATTTATCAAGAATCTCTATGCTGGTTCATACTTCGGAGAACTTTCTCTGATTGATAAACTTCCCAGGTCGGCAGATATTCTGAGCCTGGAAGAAGTGGAGATTTTCAGGCTCAAAAGAGATGACTTCAATATTCTTATTGCCGAGGATGTTAATATCGCAAATAAATTTTATAAGAATTGCCTGCTCGAGACATTCTCACGTTTCAGAAACGTTACATCTAACTTCACTTTTTCACAGCATATATTGCAGGAGAAGAGTGAGATACTCGATAAGATTAACCGCGATCTCTCTTATGCAAAACGGGTTCAGGATTTCTTCATCGATGCAGACACAGAAATCAGGAACCGGTGGCCGGGCAGGGGAATCCGTTATTCTCATGTGTACCGTCCATGCATGGAAATTGGCGGGGATTTTCTCAATATATCAGAACTCGATGACAGAAGAGATATGCTTATAATTGCCGATATTGAAGGTCATGGCATAACTGCAGCTCTTGCAACAGGAGTAATGAAGAGCGCCCTGTCAATTATCACGAATGAAAATATTAAAAGACCGTCTGAGATAACCGTTTTCCTGAATCAGCATTTTATGAATGTCATAAACCGCTTGTATGCAACCGGTTACATTGCCTTTATTGACCGGCAAAAGGAGCAGGTTGTTTTTTCAAGAGCCGGACATCATTCACCAATGATATGGAAACAGAGTGAATCGAAAATCAGGGAGATAGAATGCCAGGGGCCGGGTATCGGAATAATATCAGACGCAGAATTCGGAATCGTGGAAGAATCCTACAGCGCAGGTGACAAGATTTTATTCTATACGGATGGCATTATTGAACAGTTTGATCCGTCAGGAAAAATGTACGGCAAGGACCGTTTAAGGGAAAAGTTCAGAGATCTTATAATGTATAAGGAAAAAGAAATAACGGACTCTCTCTATAATGATCTTGTTGAATATGCAGGAACTGACAGCTTTGAGGATGACGTTACCCTGCTGCTCGTTGAATTTGAATGATTAGTTTTACTTCTGTAGTACTGATACGTGATAGCAACGCTGTCTTTTTTCTATGATGGCATAAATAAGGCCCTCTTTCTGAAGTTCTGTCAGGGTTTCGTGCAGTACTGTTTTGAACTGTCTTCTCAGCGCGTCACCCATCAGGAATCCGAGTTTTATTTTGAGTTTTCTGAACATCTTTTCTGTATCACTGTCCGCTGTTTTTGCTTCAGGCAGTTTTACATAAAAGTCGTCAAAGAATATATCAAAACTGATTCCTGAAGAATGAGTGCTTTTTATATTTGCATTGGCGTTTGTTTTCATCAGCTTTTTGTTATATGAAACCGTACGAAACATGGAAGACACTGCAATTTTTACCGGAGGGAATTTACCTCTTGCTGCCAGTCTCTTCTGAAATCTTTCAGTGAGTAGAAAAAGACCTCCTGCGGCTCCTGGAGTGAGGAAGCGGTTCTTTGCCGGAACGTTATAGAAATAAAAGTTTGTATCCTCATCTGTCTTCACTTCAGTGAGCCTTTTTTCACTGACAGCTTTTAAAACCTCCTCGATATCGTGAAGGGGAGACGTTCCGTATCTTTTTGCAGCTTTTAAATGATATGGCAAAAGATATTTTCTGAGCTCCATTTCTTTTGAAGGAGTTGCGTAATCGGAATAAATCGGAATATTTTCAATAAAAGAGCGTTCAATGGCTGATGTCTTTTCCAGGTATTCAGCACAATCCTGAGATATCCTTTCTGAATTGCTGCATGCTGATAAAAGCAATACCAGTGCAATACATATTTTTTTCATTGCTTTTCTGTTTCCTCTTTTATCATTTCCCTGAGTGCATCCCTGCCGGATTCTTTAACCTTTTCAGATGCACCTGATTTGAATTTTTCTATCTGTTCGGTACTGTGACGGATAAACTGTTCCCTGGTTATTGGAATATCCTGGCCTGTGTATGCAAGATAGCCCAGATATATTATAAGAGCGGCAACCGAGAATACAATAAGCTTGAGGAATTTCTTTACGAATGAGTATACTATTAAAAGAATTATCATTCCCGCAAGAAAAGTATAAAGGGGATTGTTAAAAATGTTTTCAAGAAAATTTTCCATGCTGTTTACCTGAAATTGAATAATCTGTCGCACATATAACAGTGCCTGCAAATCCCTGTCCAGTAAAATATTGAGTAAAATATAATCTCTTCCAAGGGATTACCAGTATCTAAATCCCTTGACATTTTGAAATTATACAGTGAAAGATTGATCCATGCCTCTGTGTTTCAGTGGCATTTATCCCAGAAAAAAGCAGGGAGGCATGTACAGGCAATGATAGTAATAGGCCACAGGGGAGCATCAGGGCATGAACCGGAAAATACACTTGAATCCTTTAGAAAAGCGCTGGATCTCAATGTTGATATGATAGAGCTGGATGTCTACAATTGCCGGTCAGGAGAGCTTGTTGTCTTTCATGATGACAGCCTTCGCAGAATAACAGGCCATTTCGGAAAAGTCGAAAAAAAGACCTTTGAAGAACTCAGAAAACTCGATGCAGGAAGGGGCGAAAAAATACCCGCACTTGAAGAAGTGCTCGAGCTTGTTGACCGAAGGGCAAAGGTAAATATCGAACTCAAAGGTGCAGGTACTGCGGGGCCGGCATATGATTTAATGGAGAAGTTTGTGAATGAAAGGGGATGGAGCAGGGATGATTTCATTATTTCATCATTCAATCACAGCCTCCTTGAGGAGTTCTGCAAAACCAGCAGTGAATACAGAATTGGTATTCTGTCATCAAAAAAGCGCTTTGACTATATTGATACAGCCAGCAGGCTCTCTGCCTTTTCAGCACACCCTGAACTTAAGAATGTGACACCTGAGCTTGTTGATAGTCTTCACAAACACGGGCTTGCTGTTTATGTATGGGTTGTAAATGAACCAAAAGATATAAAGATGATGCAGGATTACGGTGTTGACGGGATCTTCACTGATTTCCCGGACAGGGCATTGAATGCTCTGTTATGATAATTACTTGACTTTTTCTTTTATAATTATTTTTAATTTAGCTTAAACTCTGGTAATATTTAATATGCTGTAATATCTTTAATATGAAACCGGATTAAGGTGAATATAATGATAAATGTTACATTAACTGATGAACAGGTTTTTTCTTTGATTGAGCAGCTCCCTGTGGAAAAGAAAAAGGAATTGCTTGAACATCTTCAGTTTGATCAATGGCTTGATTCTCCTGAAGCATTAAAACTCAGGGATGAATCCGAAAAGTCAGTGGAAGAGGGCAGGACTATGAGCCTTGAACAGGCAAGGTCAAAATTGCTGAAAAATGGAAAAAAGATATTTCAGTAGTATCTTCACACTGTAATGGATTTATTGAAAAATATTACCTTCTGTAGAGGTTGAAATTATAGCAGTCTATTACTTGACTCTAAGCCTGTTCCGGGATATGCTTATTCAGCTGCCGGAGCGTTTGCAATAAATAAATAAAAAATACAGAAAATCATATGGCTAATGATCCTAAACTCACTGATACAGGCACACCGGAACCAAGACGTATTGAAGTAAAAGTGGATTACATGGTGGAGGGGGCAACCCTTGCCGGAGACACCTATGATGAGAATCATAATTTCCTCTATCCTGCCTATACATCCTTTACCGGAGAGATACTGAAAAGTCTTGTTGAAAAGGGAGTACATCTCATCTACTATACCCCTGTGCCTGAAGAAGAAAAAGGTATAGAACGGTTCAGAGACCGGGCGGACTCCATAATGGACATGCTTCTCGACGCAATGAATAATAACCGCAGGCCTGATTTCTTTGCAGCCAAAAGGCTTGTAAGGGATCTTTATGAATACCTGTCATCCTATGAAAAAAAACTCCTCGAGCTTATGGAAATCCAGGAATACGATGATTATACTTATACCCACTCTGTAAATGTAGGGCTTCTTTCCATGGCCCTTGCAGGCAGGCATGGACTGGATCACAATATGCAGATGGAAATCGGTTACGGTGCATTTCTTCACGATATTGGCAAACTCACACTCTCAAGAGAGATTTTACTCAAGGCCGGGAAACTCACTGATGAAGATTATGAGGCTGTAAAACAGCACAGCAGAAAAGGAGCTGAATATCTTTCAAGATACAGAGAGCTTTCTGAGTCTGCAATTAGCGTTATCCATCAGCACCATGAATGGTATAATGGCAAAGGGTATCCTGATGAACTCCCTGATGACAAACTTCACATGGGAGCAAGGCTTACATCCATATGCGATGTGTATGACGCGCTTACAACAGAAAAGACCTACCGTAAAGCCCATTCTCCGCGTGAGGCGATTTCCATTATTATGAAGATGTCAAGACTTCAGTTCAATCCTGTGCTGGTGGCAAGATTTATCAGGGAGATTGTTCCTCTTGTGCTGGAGGAACCCCTTCTTCCGGTTGGAACTCTCGTTGTTCTCAATACAGGTGAGATTGCAAGAGTTGTTGAGATTCACTCTGAAAGGGATGTCATGCCTGTAATAAGTATAATATATGATGCGTCCAGGCAGAGGGTGAAGCGGCCTATTCGTGTGGATTTAACGATGGACGGCACACGCAGTATTCATACAATTGTCCCCACAAAATAATCAGGCATAATCAATGAAAGAAGAACACTGGATATATATCCTCGAGTGCAGGGACGGCAGTTTCTATACGGGTTACACCCTTGACCCTGTAAGGCGTTACAGGGAACACCTGAGTTCAAAGAAAAAGGCAAAATATACAAGGGGATTCTCCCCAGTGAGAATGGCAGGCTGCTGGAAGGTGAAAGAACCAAAAGGAACCGCACTCAGAATAGAACACATGATCAAGAAAAAAGGGCGCGCTTTCAAGGAAAACATCCTTGAAACACCGGATCTCCTGAAAAGAACCTTTGACACTGAATATGAAGGGGATTTCAGAATAGAATCGTATGATACAGAAGCAGTTCTAAAAGAATGTGTTGCTGATTGAGCCATAATGCGGGAGGGCGTTGCTTCAGCAACGCCCTCCCGCATTATCAACTCTTATATATTAAAAAGGCTCTCTGCCTTTTTCTTTCCTGTGAGTCTCTGGTAGTCGTCATAGTCAACAAAAACGAGATTTGGCAGTTTCTTTTTCAGACGAATAACAATGTCTGCTTTACCGCCTGACGATTCTGCTGCAGTAACATATTTGAACTCCCTCCCGCATGAGGGGCAGGCTGAAAGTTCCTTCAGGTCAATTCCAAGCTCCTTGCATCCCGGGCAAAAACCCAGCATGTCGTCCACCATTATAATGTGCTCCTGGACTTCCCTGATGTCCATTTCTTTCCATATTCGCAGGTATTCCATTTATTTCTCCCCTGTGTAAAATTTATGTTTTCCTAAATACCTTCCCATTGTCGCGTTGGACAAATTTTAATACTGCACCCAAGTCCAGAAGAAAATATTTTATCTTCTGAAATAGAATACTCATGTTGTTTCTAAACATGCTTTTCCTATAGATCAATAAATTTTCAATTTTGAATTATATTTTTTTATGGTTTATGAGCAGAATAAAATTTATCAGCGCTGCAGGGGAGTTGTATGAAACTTTCTGTGTCATCGTATATTGGATTTAACAAAAGTGAGGTTTTCTGTCAT
>CAZEJW010000110.1:0-15260 GCA_964512685.1 uncultured Leptospirales bacterium
CGCATTAACACGGGATTCAGGAAAAGCCCAGTGGAAGCATACATTCTCTTCTGATGTGAGGACATCGGCAGCTGTAACAGGGAATGATATCTTTGTCGGGCTTGGAAACGGTGAGGTTGCATCAGTAAGAAATTCGCTGGTCGAAGTGTATTAAAAATGTAAAATTACTTTTATTCCTGTCAGGAATTAAACTTCTCACCCCCCCTTCCAGCCTCCCCCGCAAAGGGGGAGGTGTATGTGCAACAAATGAATCTTTACCTGAATAATCATCTCAATTAAATTTAATATACGATGACAGATAATGACTTCTGTTTAATAGAACTTTTCTTTTATATTGAATTCCCAAAGCTCAACGAGTTTTTCGAATTCCCTGTCTCTGGGCAACGATCTGTATGCAAGGTTTCTTCTTTTTATCAGGTAGGCAACTGTAGAATCCTCGAGAAGGAATTTTTCATTTAGCCTGTTCAGCTTTATAATGGTATAATTAAGATTGTATGTCTGGAAGTCACCAATGAATTTTGTTGAAGCGATAGTGGGTTCGTATTTTAAAAGAAGTTCATTGAGATACAGTGCCTGCCTCCATGATTCAGTACTTCCGGTGAGGCCCTGCTTGTAGTGCATGCTGAGTTTTTCAAAAAGATCCATGTTTTTGTAATATGAATCATAAATTACTTTTATAAACTGCGGAAAGTTATTCTGTACTTCCATTATGTCAATGGGTTCATCTATTTTATTAAAGTATTCAAAAACTTCCCTGCTGTTTTCACTTACCGGGTCAACATCAATGAGGTCAATGAACATCTCCTTGATGATTGTTCTTACCTTGCCGATTTTTTTGAGATAAATTTCTATCTCTACGGGTTCCATATAATAAAGACTTTTATCTTTTGTCAGTTTCATGTTTTTTCTTCAGGCCCTTTATTATGTTCCTGTGATTATCTGAGAACGAGTAGTTCTTGAGGCTGGCGATATCTTTGGGATCTGGAGAGGTAGAGTCTTTGATTTTTTCGAGTATGGTATAAAATTTGATACTCATCCTGGTCAGTTTTTTTTCGGACAGTCCCCACAGGGTGTCTCCCTTGCGAACAACGATTTTTTCATCATCCATCATTATAAATACATTTGAAGGATAAATCCAGTGAGGATTCATCTCCCTGAATTTATTAAAACTCAGTTCCTTGTATCCGTTTTTAAGAGCAACCCTGTTTGCATAAACGTAAATATCATGATCGGATATTTTTATGCTGTACCTGTCAAGAATTGTTCTTTCTTCTTCCTTGCATTCCCAGTCCCTTATATATGTTTCCTGTCCTTTCCCGGCAGTATCAGTGGAATCTGATGTATTATTCTGTAATGAGAAATCCGATGTCAGTAGAAAGAGTACAGCAAGTATTGCAGCCAGAAGTATTGAGGCGGGAATGACAATTTTTTTTATTCCTGAATTATCAGAGCCAGAAGTTTTTTGAGAGGTGGATGAATCACCGGTACCCGAAGTTTTCTGGAAGACAGATGAATCATATGGGCCTGAAGCGCTCCCTGATTCCGGTGAATTGTCAGAACGGGAAGTTTCACCCGTGAGTGATGATCTTCCGGGCCTGTTTCCTTTTGATTCATTTTTTTTCATAAATCCGGCTGCTTTCAAAAGTCTGCTGCCTGCGCCTGCCTGTGAAATGCCTTTTTTTGTTTTATCATCCTGAGAGTTAAAAAGGTCAACAGCTTCTTCATCCCCCTGACTGGTGCCTGTGATTCTGTTTTTAAAAAAGGATATACTGCTGCCGTCAGAGTATTCCTTTTTTCTCCCTGTTATTGCTTCATCCAGTTCGGCGATTTTGTCGTGCCTGATACCTGGATTCTCTTTTTCTATGAGCAGGTCGAGCAGCATCCTGAGCCGCCTGCGGTCAAGATCGACCCTTTGTTCAAAGGTTGAGGATTCTCCCGGAACCGGATCTTTCTGCAGGGTATGGTTTTTATCAAAGTAAAAACCTTCTCTGGGTCTGACCGTTAGTTCGCTGATCTCATCTATAAACTGAAATATTGCCCTGTTGTGAAACAGAAGTATTACCCTGACATGCGATCTCATTCCAAAGATGAAATCCATGTCACTTTTGGCGGTAATCAGCTGCCATATATCCCTGAGCTGTTTTGAGAATTGTCTGTCAGTAGTCGTAAAAATGTGCAGCCTGAGAAGGGAATTGATGTTGAAAAGAGATTTTTTTTGCCTGAGTTCATCTTCCTCTGATGCCAGTTCAGTGTTGATTGCCTCCAGTATCTGTTCCCTGTTTCCTCTCTTGAGCGCATCGTGTAGATCTCTGCTGCATCCTGAGAAGCCGACAGCCTTTTCGTGTGACGCTGTTTTTTGAAACTCATACTGAATTCCGGGCCTTATGATGAGGTTTTCCATGGATGGAATACGCGAAATGTTGGGGTTCCCGTCATCAATGACTGCAACAGGTGTTGATGTGGATTTAAAGAGAAGATTTGTATCTTCATAAACGGAATACTGCACAAACAGTGCGTCATAATCATCTTTTATAATTTCTTCTGTACCGTTTTTAGCTTTTATATAGGCGATTTTTAAATCTTCGGTTTCAGGCATCGGATATTTAAGGCAGAGATTATAGGTTCCTTCGATATTATTTATAATTTCTTTTTCACCTTCCATTATTGAAAGGCCGGAGAAACTTTCATTTGTTATATTGATTTTCCTGTAAAGGTTATTGATGATTTTAAGGTCACCAGTACGGTCAGAACAGATCATGATATTTTTCTGTTCGCAATGGAGCCATTTAAAGAACGGGGTAAGATTGATGTAATTCCCTGAAGGGAATATAATCCTTTTTACTGATCCCGGTCTTATGTCGAGTTCATAAAAGTCGTTAAAGTAATTATAAGGGAACAGGTATGATGTAAAGGTATTCCTCCTGTAAAAAAGAGGATTATGATCTATAACAACAATCCCGTTTCCCCTGTAACGGTCACCTCTGGCTGTTTCCTGAAGCCTTTGATTGAGTTTTACAGAATCGATTGACTTTGACTCTTCATCCAGAAGGTCGAATATCTCTTTTCTGTTCTTCTGTGTCTTGAAGTTCCCATTGCGGTAGAATACCCCGATAAACTGGTTTTTCCCTGATATGTTTTTTTCTCTTGAAAGCTCGGGGATATCTTTTTCAATATTTACAATTGAGGCATTCTCGAGGTCGAGCCCGAAAAGAGTTTCGAAATTCTGATAACGTGACACAATGTTTTCACTTCCGATGTACCTGTTGCTGCTGAGGTTGGTGATATCGATGTTGAACTGTTCATGAGAGGGATTGCCTGCAATACTGTCTGTTATAATGATGTTTTCCACAAGGGGAATCAGTTCAACCGGCATATCTATCCAGTTTCCTATTCTGATGAAGGGTTTGTCATCATCTTCTGATTCTCCTGTGAAGATTATCCTGCATTCACGGTCAACGATAAAGAGTCTGTCAGAGTCTGATTGAATTATATCCTTTAGATCCACGTTAATCCCTTTGTTTTGTAGTTTTTACCAACGTATAGCCTGAAAACCTGATTTATTTGTATTGAATACTTATTATAAATAAATTGAAACAATGTCCTGATGGATGCCCGGGGACTGTCTGAGTCTTCAGATACTTATCCGAGTTCCGCAGGGCTGGAATCAGGACATTGTTTCAGTCTGACTATATATTACAATTCGTGACATATATACATGAAATTAATTCATGAAGCAATAACATTTTTTATAGAATATATAACGCTGAAGCAGCCCTGCCGCTCAAGGCGGCAGGGCTGCTTTGCAATCTCATTTTTTCATTTCGAGTGTTTTCGAAAGCAGCTTTCTGCTCCAGCTAACGTAGTAAGACCTTGGGCCATTAAGGCCTATTTTACACATCTGTTCGGCATATGTCAGAAGGTCATGCTTCTCATTCCCTTTTATTTTCAGAACTTCTATGGCCATGTGTATGAATTCAGCAGTGTAGGGCGCTCTTATATCCCATTCAAATATTTTCTTTTCCCTTCCTGAAATATATTTTCTGTGTTCATTGAAATAGATCATTGCCTCTTTGAATCTGTCTTCTTTGCTGCCCTTTACGAGAATTGGCACTGAGGGAAGATGTGAAAGAAACTGGAAACGGGCGAAAACCGGTATATGATCAAGGTATGATTTGTCTGCATTATAGCCCTTTATTACACTTTCTTCGGATTTATCTAAAAAACCCTCTGTTATTGCATTAACGAAGGGCTTAACCCCGCCTACCAGTACATATTTACCCATGCAGTAGTTTCTCCAGAAGAATGGTTCAGGATTCCCCGGCCTTAAATTGCACGCCTGTGTTGCCCTGTAAAACCCGTCAAGTCCGTATTTTCTGCATATTTTTTCCCATCCGGGACAGTTTTTCCTCTGGGCCTGCGCGGATTCTGCATACTGTGCCGCTGCCCTGGCATATCTCCATAGAAGTTCATAATCATCTGGCGCTTTGCGAAGTTCATTTTTACACAGTATTGCATTTTCCCTGAAGCTTTTGACTGTACAGGGGGTCAGTCCATTGGTGTAAATGCTTCTGTATGTTTTATGCCACTGTGAGTCAATTTTTTCAATGGTTTCTTTTTCAGCGCCAATAATGGCAGAAGATGTTATAAGCAGAGCAATGGTTGTAAATATGCCTGTTTTTTTCATTTTACCTCTGTTTTCAATATTTTTTAGTCAGGTTCATGGGGAGATCTCCTGCGCACCATAAACCTGAGCTGTTGGTATCAAGGCTGTTACAGTCAGGATTGAATCGGGTATTTTGAATACATGAACCTGAAATTACAAGTTTTTTTTAAGTAAAACATATTGGTAAGCAGCAGAGAAGCGGTTTCCCGGGTCTCTGCTGCTTGTCAATTATCTCTCTTTTGCCGATGATAATAATATCTTGACACCTCTTGTTTTATAAGGTTATTTTAGTGTAAATTCTGGTTCAATGGTTTCTTAAATGGCAAAAAGGAATTCCTTTTTAATAAATCTGTATTTCAGGTTTTCATATCTTCCTCAGATCCTGTGGTCTGCGCTTGTCTTTATCTTCCTGGCTCTGGTTATAATCATTGCTGCCGGAGATGACAATGTAAAGACTAATCCCATAGGCTGGAACAGGAGTGTTATCCTTACCAATTACGGGATAAAAGCAGAAAATTTAAAGGTTGCTTCAAAAGGAAACTATATTGCCGTAGCCTTTGAATCATCCAGAGACAACAATGCCTCGATATATGTCTGTGTGTCATTCAACGGCGGGGTGAGTTTTCTGAAACCCGTAAAGGTCGCGGATATATCTTCCAAAACCGCAATAAACCCGGATGTTGCAGTATCCGGCAGCGGAATTGTCACAGTTGTCTGGCACAGCCTTGTAGAAACAGAGGTAACGAACAGAATCTTTCTTTCATCATCATCAGATATGGGAGCAAACTGGTCAACGCCTGTTCCCCTGAATTTCGGCAATGAGATCGAGATGCTTCCCAGAATTTTTTATGACAACAGGGAAAGGCTTCATCTCTTCTTTCACGGATATAAAAAGGAATACTTCAATCTTTATCATACTGTAAAAAATATGCCACAGGGTTTCCGTAAGGCGCGCTCGCTCATGAAGGTAGACAAAAACATGAAGGGGGCTTTTTTCCCGGCAATAGCCAATAAAGGGAAATATATATTCTTTGTATGGCAGGGCAAGAGAGCTAATTTTTCTGATGACCTCTATTTTATCAAGTCTTCCGATTATGGTGAATCCTGGTCGCGAAGTGTTCCTATCACTTCCAGTAAATTTAACGATGCATCGCCGCAGATTATTTTTTACAGGAATACTGTCTATTGTGTGTACAGAAACAACGATTCTGGCAACTGGAGGATCAAACTCATAAGGGGCTATGATGCGGGTGAAAGATGGGATTCAAAGGCTGTAAGCATAACTGAAACGGATGTGGACTGTTTCTCCCCGACACTTGCAAGAGTTAATGGGGATATCATTGTGTCATGGTATGACCTTCGTGATAAAACGAGTTCTATATATTCAAGAAAATTCAATTTAAATGAAATGTCTCTTTCTGAAAAGGATGTCAAACTCTCGGAAAGGCGTTTTAATTCAAGAAATCCATTCTCAGTAAGCTCCGGAAAGAGGATTGCGGTATTCTGGCAGGAAAAGGGCCGGCTTATTGTAAAGCTGACTGATGTACATGTTGATCCGCCTGATGTCTACTCCGATACTCACCCTGAGGGTACATGGAAAAGAAGGGCAGTGGCTCAGGTTAAGTGGAAGAAACCCGATGATGAATCCGGAATCGCTGGATACGCAGTGATGGTGACCAAACCCTCAGACAGCAGGCATATAAGGGATATCAATCCCACAATCCAGAATGTTCAGGCAGGCATAAACAGAAGAGTTATTCCCGATCTCGAGGATGGAGTGAATTATTTCCATATCAGGGCAATTGACGGTGCAGGCAACTGGAGCAGGACAGTTCATTACAGGATTCAGGTGAGTTCCACTCCTCTTCCAATGCCGGTGCTTGTTTCTCCAACTCATCCTGATCCGGGAAAACCCGGCAGGGCAGGCGAAGCTCAGTTCAGGTGGGCAATTGACGGAAGGGAAAGGCTAAAGGGATTTGTATACAGCTTTTCAAGGAATTCAGCCTCAAAACCAGAAAGGTTTACAAAGGATTTTTCCATTAATTTCAAAAATCTGATCGATGGTAATTATTTCTTCAATATTGCAGCTGTTGATAAAACGAATATGACAGGCAAAACTGCAGATTACTATGTAATAGTGGGAAAGGCTGAACATATCGATCCTGATGAGCTAATGAGACTTGCCAGGATAGATGAAAAGAAAAAGATACGGAAGAAACTGCCTCCGCTGCCTTTTGTTAAAATTATACTGCCTTTCGGAGCGGATGGGATTCTCAAAAAAGATTCATTCAATGCCGGTATTGTGGTTGAAAATCTGCCCAAAGAGAATATTGACGGTTATTCCATTGCAATTGACAGAAAAGAGATAACACCTGTACAGAGGGTTAATTACAGGAGAAGCGATATCTCAGTAAAGGACCTTAAAAACGGAGACTACTATCTTTCGGTAATATCCCGTTATTATACACAGCAAAGAGGCATAAAAAAATATCACTGGACCCCTCCTGCGGTGGCAAAGATCAGGGTAAGCATTCCGGTTGAAAGATCTCCGGTTATGCATTATGCTTCTCAGCTTATGGAAAAGTTCAAAGACCGATCTGCTGTTACCCTGCTGCTGCTCTTCTTTGTGCTGCTTCCCCTGGTAGTTATGACCTATGGAACAAAGCTGATATTCTATTCAAGGCTGGCAGCACACAGGTTCAGGCTTTTTTTGAGAGCGATTTTCCCCTTACAGTGAAAAAGAATATCCCGGAGCAAAGGGGCAAAGGTGTTGAATCTTGAATCTTCCGGAGTTAAGGATTATATTTTTCTAAGAGTTATTATGAAATCTACAGGAACAAATATCAGTATTCTGATTTCTTTTCTTTTTGTGCTGATTGTTTTCGGCATAAATGGTCCTCTTATTGCCCAGAGTGTGAGGGAAATGGACAAAAGGGCCGAGGAGCATTACAAGAAAAAGGAATTCAATAAAGCAGTGGCCCTGTGGCTCAATATTCTTGATATAGAGCCCGAGAATATGGTTGTGCAGAGAAAGATCGAGTCAATCTATGAAGAAAAACAGAGAAAGGATTTCTCCATACAAAAAGCAAAGCTTAATTTCAAAATTGCCAGAAAGACCCTTGAACTGAACCGTCACTCTGAAGAACTCACTGATGAGGATATAGAGAAAAACCTGAAACTTATAATCAGACGGGCAAAGTCGGCATTCGCCAGTTTTATCATTGCTTACAGAATAGATCCGGCAGATCCTGAACTTCAGGAACTGCGCTTGAGAATGGCGGAACTGGAGAAAGAGGTAAAGGCTGAAGAAGCCAGGGGTAAACTCTCTCTCACAACCAGGAAGAAGCTAAGAGCTCTCAAGGATCTTGCAAATAAAAAGATGGACGAAAAGAAGTTTGATGATGCAGTAAAGGACTGGGTAGCCGTTCTTGCTATTGTTCCCCTTGATGTAGAGGCTCAGGAAGGCAAAAGGAAGTGTACCCTGGCTATTGAAAACCGTATCCGTTATGAAAAGATCAAAAGATTTCTTGAACAGGGAAGAATGCTCTATGCTGCAAAAAAATACAAGCCTTCAAAAACAGAATTCACCCAGGTATTAACCATTGATCCTGAAAACCGTGAGGCTGAAGATTACCTTGAAAAGATTGCGGAGAAGCTTGAAGAACAGAGAATGCGTGAGGTTACAAGGATTCAGACTGAGGACTTCTATCTTTCGGGTATCAGAAATCTCAGGCGAAACAGTTTTGATCTGGCAATAGAGGATTTCGAAAGCGCTTTGGCCCTTATCCCTGATTACAAGGATACACGGGCCAGGCTGAGAAGCGTTAGCCGGCTGAGGGATGAATATCTCAGGAAGAGAAGGCAGGAAGATCTCAGGTCAATTGACAGGGAATTCCAGAACGGAATGGTTTCTCTTTCCGAAGGGAAATACAGGGAGGCAATCTCGGCATTTGCCCTCACTCTTTCTCTTGATCCATCCAATGAGCAGGCAAAAAAATACATGCAGCGCGCAAGAGATGCGCAAAGGGCTGTTGCAGAAGAAGTCGTGGATGAGAATTCTCCCTATTATGAAATAGTGAGCTCTCTGATTATTGCAGGCGAAACCCTGTTTGAACAGGGAAAATACAATGAATCCAAAAAGAAGTGGGACAATATTCTTTCTCTGTTCCCAAAAAACAGAATCGCGTCAGAGTATATGCTGAAGTGTGAATACAAACTTAATCCTGACAGGTACAGGGAATTTGTAAAAAGCATAGTTTCTGACGGAGATAAATTTCTCAAACAGAAGAAATACAGGGATGCCCTGAGAAAGTTCGAACTTATAAAATCAATCAATCCTGATTATCCGGGCATAAACAGACTCATTGGTCAGGCCAGGGGCGGACTCAAGGGCGGCGGTAAAAAAATAAATGTTGCAGACAGGAGAGAGATTGACAAAAGATACAGGCGTGCCATGAATTATTTCAGAATCGGCGGCAAGGAAAATCTCGGCAAGGCTCTTAACGATTTCAGGTGGGTTGCAGCAAACGATCCTGACAACCTCAAGGCGATTGTGAGCGTAAACAAGATTGAAACCATGCTCAGAATTACCGGAGCGAATCTTGGGGTTAGACCTGTAAGGCTAACTGCAAAACAGCAGCAGCAGGCACGTAAGCACTATTACATGGGAATCAACTATTATTCCAATAATGATTTTAAAAAAGCAATCTATGAATGGAAGAAGGTTCTGGAGATAGATCCTCAGAACAAGAAAGCAAAGAATAATATAAGGAAGTGTCTTGCATTCCTCGGAAGGTGATAATGGCGGCAGAAGAAATTAAAAACAAAGAAGAACCAGAAGAAGATAAAAAATCCCAGGATGAGAAGAAAAAGAAGATCAAAACAGGTGTGAGATTCAGTCTCAGGATCAAATTTTCTCTGGCAATAATCTCTCTTGTGGCAATAATCATTGTAACAGTAACCGGGTATTTTGTTGTTCGTGAATCCCGTCTGTTAAAGGATCAGTATTTCAGTTCAATAAACAGGGAGATTGTTCACCTTGCCAATACATCTCAGGAGGCAATTGGAATTGATGAACTTGCACTCCTCAGTGCAATAAAAGACCTGGAAAGACTGCCGTATATAAAATATGCATTTATCCTCAATAAAGACAACAGAATAATTCAGTATTTTGACAAAAGGACTAAACGTGTTCCCGGAGAGAATCTTGAGGATTCAGTAAACAGAAACCTCTCTGATGAAAAAGGGGAAATCTCGGTTGCCGAATATACAGACCCTGCTGAAAAAAGTGTGACTCTGTATGATTTTTCAAGGGTGGTTTTAAACCGTGTAGATAAGAAGAAGATTGGCGTGGTAATAATCGGTCTTTCAGACAGTATTATTCAGGATGAGATCAACAGGGCAGTGATTAATATTCTGTATATATCTCTGATAATGCTGTTTGTCTCTGTATTCGGGGCCATCCTTCTTGCGACAATTACCATCAATCCTATAAAGAAACTATCCTTTGGCGCTGCCAGGATCGGTAGCGGAGACCTTGATCACAGAATAAATATTAAAACTACTGATGAGCTTGGCCAGCTGGCAAGGGAGTTCAATGAGATGACATCCCTTATCAAGGATGCAAAGGAAAAGGAGATTGAACAGAGGGTAATGGATGAGCAGCTCGAGGTTGCCAAGGATATCCAGGAAGGCCTTAACCCAATGGGTTATTATAATAAAAAGGGAGTTCAGATCAAGGGATTCACAAGGGCTGCAAAGGGAGTGGGCGGTGACTATTTTGATTATCTCGATATTGACGAGAACAGGGTAGGCGCGCTCATAAGTGATGTATCAGGAAAGGGTGTGCCTGCTTCTCTTGTAATGGTAATGATCAGGACTGTCTTTACATCCTATGTATCTCTTCCGGGTATTGACTGTGCTAATGTTGTAAGGGCAATCAATGATTCCCTGAGTGCTGACTTTGCCATAGATAAATTCGCTACCCTGTTTTTTCTCATCTATGATCGCAGAACAGAGGAGGTTACCTTCTCCAATGCAGGACACGGCCCTCTTCTTGTTTACAGGAAGGAACTCAAACAGTGTACAGCAACCAAGCTCGATGGTGTTCCTATAGGCATTATGGAGGATGTTGATTACAAACAGGCAAAGGTAAAACTGAATCCCGGCGATATGATAATCATGTTTTCTGACGGTATTACTGAGATGAGAAATCCGGAAAAAGAGGAATACGGACTGGACAAAGTACTCAGGATGATGATAGATCACAATAATCTCAATGCTGATGAATTCGTGAATATGCTTGTAGATGATGTGGATGAATTCAGAGGGGAGGCAAGTCCCCATGATGATATGACTGTGCTGCTTTTTAAAAGAGAGAGCTGATCTTTAGATCAGCTCTTCGTCTGTTTCGTATATCTTGAAAAATTTATCGAGTGTTGCAAGTTTGAGAATATTAAGAACATCATCATGAATATTCATGAGTGCGAATTTTCCATTGTGCGCTTTCATCTTTTTCTGGCCTGCAACAAGAGCGCCAATGCCTGATGAATCCATATAATTAACATGCTGCATGTCTACCACAACGCTGGGGTATTGTCCGTCTGTAATGCTGAAAAGCGCCTTCTTCAATTCGCTGACATTATATAGATCAACTTCACCGCTGACTTCGATGACTTTGTGTTCTCCAAGGTCCTTGAATGATATGTCCACCTCACCCTCCGTACTTTTTGGGAATGAATCAATTTGTTTCTGATTAAATTAATGGTATAGCTAAAATTTGTAAAGCATTAATTATCTGTATTGTAGTCAAGGATGTATTAAATTTTCTATACGTCAATAAATAATTTATCTATAAACTCTGATAAATCAAGAAAATTATTTACCTCTTTCATCTCTATGCAGTGCGGCCTGTACATTCCTGCAATGCTGTCACTCCAGTCCCACAGGTGTTTTTTCTCCGGGTTCAGCCAGAATATACTCCTTGACCTTTCCTTTATCTTTATAAATGAATTGAGTCCCGGGTCCTGGTTGTTGTTTCTTGCATCTCCAAGAATGAGAACAGTTGTCTTGCTGTTCAGTGAGTCACTGTAGTCCTGAGCAAACATGTCAAGGCATCTGCCGTAATTTGTACCCCACCCGTATGTGAAATTGGTGTCATGGAATATTGAGTTTATAGCCCTTTCAGGGTCCATCTCCATGAATAGGTCTGTTATTTCAACCATGTTGCTTATAAAGGCAAAGGTTCTTACCTTTGAAAAAAGGCTCTGGAGAGTATATGTGAGAAGCAGCATAAATCTCGTATACTGGTTAACCGAGCCTGAAACATCGCACATTACAACAAGCTGCGGTCTGTCTATTTTTCTGTCTTTATTGAATATTCTGAAGGGAATGCCCCCGTATTGAAGGCTCGTTCTCATGGTTTTTTTTATGTCAATATGGCCGTGCTTCATCTTTTTCTTTCGAAGGGATATCCTGGTCTTGAGTTTCTGTCCGAATCTCTTGACAAGCTCTTTCATCTCTCTTACTTCATCGGCTGTAAGCTGATAGATGAATTTGTTCAGGAGGTATTCCTCCCTGCTTTGAATCTCACGGCCAATCTTTCTGCGGCCCATTTTGCCTTTGAGCATCTCCATCATGAGGTTGAGCAGTTCGTCGGTTTCGCCTTCTTCAGCTTCTGCTGCTTCAGCAGTTCTTCCCGAATATGACTGGAGAATCGCTGGCCCCTTTTGAAAGAGAAGGCCTCCTGCTCCCCCGCCTGATGAGTTTGATTCTTCGAGTTCGTCAAGAAATATGGCCAGCAGGTCTTCTGCTGTTTTTTCGAGCGTGCTTTCTTCCAGGCTGTCGATGAAGGTATCGAGAAGCGAGTCGATTTCCCTTATTTCGTCTCCTGAAACATTATGACTTTCTTTCAGGGCACTGAGAGCATCTTCGTTCAACAGTGTTACCCTGGCCTGGTTTTCAAAATACTCCGCAAAGCATTTATCAAAGACCGGTATGTCAGTATAGTCTTTAATGAGTGTGGTCCTGAGGGTCTGTCTGAACACATCACGGTTGTCAACCGGGATGTTCGGCAGGGCAGTGAACATGTAGAGAACTTCATCTGTAGATATCCTTACGCCTGCGTCTTTCAGTATCTCGATGAATTCATAGAATTTTCTGTGTACAGGATCAGTCACATTGCCGCCTTTAGTGAACGAAAATTTCCCTGGAGTGTTTTTTTATAAGTTCAATGTCTTTCTCGTATTTAAGAATGCAGTTAAGGGTATCCACTGCAATGTCGTGCTCAAGTGATTCATAACCCAGGATCACAAGGGCTTTTGCCCAGTCAAGGGTTTCACTTATACTCGGTTCTTTCTTGAGCTGAAAGTCTCTGATTTTGTGAATGGCTTCGATTATATGATTTATTAGTTTCTGGCCGCATTCGGGCACCTTGAGATTTACAATTTTCTCCTCGAGTTCTCTTGACGGGTAATCGATGTACAGGTGCAGGCACCTTCTTTTGAGCGCATCCGACATTTCTCTTGCATTGTTCGAAGTAAGAATGATAAAGGGGATATTTTCAGCTTTGATGGTTCCAATCTCGGGTATTGATACCTGAAAGTCTGATAGCACCTCAAGCAGGAATGCCTCGAACTCTGAGTCGGATTTGTCTATCTCGTCAATAAGCAGAACCGATCTCTCGCTGCCTGTAAGAGATTTAAGGATTGGCCTTGGAATCAGAAATTTTTCAGAAAAGAAAACGTCTTCCTCGCCTGATAATTTTTCAACTGCTGCTGAAAGTGTTTTCTCGTGTTCAAGAAGAGCAGAGAGTTTGTCCTTCAGTATCTGGGTATAGAGAAGCTGTTTTGCATATTCCCATTCATAAAGGGCCTTGGATTCATCCAGTCCCTCATAACACTGCATTCTTATGAGCTCATGGCCAAGTGCGCTTGCAATGCATTTGCCGAGTTCGGTCTTGCCCACTCCGGCCGGGCCTTCAACCAGAACGGGTTTGCCCATTTTGGCTGCCAGAAATACTGTTGTTGCTATTTCAACTGATGCGATATATTTCTGCTCTTCAAGAGCTTTTAGTGTTGCCTGAACATCCTGAAACATGGACTGACTCCTCTGAATAATTTATTATTAAACTCCAGTATGAAAGGATTTTGGCAAGGAAATTATTATTTTTTTTGCCCCTGAGACAGAAGCCTGCTGAGAAACAGGATATCATTGATCCGGAACAGCAACTCTTTGTCTATTGTGTTCATGTTTTTGTCTGTATACCCTGCAAGAGTGTTTATATTTTTCATTATCACTGAAAAGCATGAAAGATCAGGGTTTATTCTCTCTCCCCTGAGAGATTCACTGATTATTCTGTCGGTTGACTGCTTATAACGTTCCAGGGTGTCTTCGAGTTCTGTGATTGAAAAACTGGCTCCCATGCCAGAGATTCTTTCTGCAAGATATATGAGCATTCCGATCGATGCCTCTGTCATGAGTGCTCTTTCTGTAAGCGATGAGATGAGCACCCTCTTCCTGAGTTCCTTTGCATCCTGTGAGATTATGCTGTCACTGGTGATACGGTGATTGCTGAGCACAAACCTTGCGTGGTCAATCGTTAGAAGGGTCTTGAGGTCAAGGCGGATGAGCTCATCTTCTGTGATATCAGATGCCGGTACCAGGAGCAGGGTGTCTGTTTTTGATTCTGCTGCTGTTCTTGCTGTAATGAGCAGGATGTCTGCATTCTCTCCTGCTGTTATGTATTTCTTTGTGCCTGTGAGTTTATTGCCGGAGAGCAGTACCGGTGATGATTTGTCCTCAGAGTGTGCAAGAGCGCCTGTGAATGTATTTTCTGCTGCTTCTTCATCCTTCATGTAATCTTTGAATATCCTGTTTGTGTAAATGCCGTATAAATCGAACATGGGCCTTATTATTGCTGTTTGTATAATCCAGAGCATTGCAAGCCCCATGTCGCCTGCCTCGCGGGTGATTCGAAGCGATGTGCGCGTTTCAGGGCAGGCAGTAAGATCAGGAGGATAGTCTGACGCGAGTTTCCTCCACGCGGTTTTCTGTTCAATAAGATTACTGCACCTTGAAAGGTAGCTGTTATGAAGATCTGTGAAAGTGTTTTTTGTCATGGTCTATCATCCGGTTTTGAGATTTATATTCTGCTGAAGAATCAGAAACAGTTGAGAAATTTTTTCTGTTTAATCTGTCAGATTTCCATTTTTCAGGATTATTTCGAATGTATTGCCTGATACGGTTTAATTCATTATCGTCACGAATAACATGTTCCCAGTAATTTCTCTGCCATAATTTTTTATCAAAACGCGGCCACCCGTGTTGTTTTACACCCCGGATGTATTCATTTGTTGTCATTGTTTTATACCATTGAATAACAGATGTCATGGATGGGGGTGTGATAATGGGCGGACACATAGGTCCGCCCGTACAAATGCCCGTATGGTTTCCCCCGTGTTCCCCGTAGGGGCAGACCTGCGTGTCTGCCCTTCTAATTTTCCCCGTTCCCGTGTCTGCACCGATATTATTATCCACACCATCACGGGAATCCACACCATCACGGGAATCCACACCATCACGGGAATCCACACCATCA
>CAZEJW010000111.1:0-15238 GCA_964512685.1 uncultured Leptospirales bacterium
ATAAACAAAGATATGATGCAATAGTCATCGGCTCCGGTCCCGGAGGCGCAACTGTTGCAAAAGAACTGTCAGCTAATGGCAAAAAGGTTCTGATACTGGAATGGGGGCCTGACCCTGTAATAACACACAAACTGAGTCAATATGCCAGGCTTCAGCTGAATCCCTTCAGAACCCTGCTTGTAACAAGTGACTATCTTGGAATGGTACGTGGTGTAATAACAGGGGGCAGTACATGCTTTTATTACGGAACCTGGTTCCCGGTTCCTCTTGATGTAATGAAAAAATACGGAATCGATCTTACCGGTGAAATTGATGAAGTAAAAAAAGAGCTGCCGTGTGAAAAGCTGAGAGATGACATGATTTCTCCAATGACAAAAAAAATTATGAACAGCGCACAGAAACTCGGCTATGACTGGCAGAAGCTTGACAAGATAATGTATCACAACAGGTGGACCCCTGAAACAAAGTTCGGCTACTATGGATACACAGACAATGATTTAAGATGGGGAGCCAAAGCATATATCAAACAGGCACAACAAAACGATGCCGTTATTATCAATCAGGCAAAAGTCAAAAAAATTATAATTGAGGATGGCGCAGCCAGAGGTGTTATCTTCAGAAAAGACGGCAAAACCTGCAGGGCATATGCTGAGAAGGTAGTTGTTTCTGCAGGCGGTATTGGATCTCCTCTTATTCTCAGAAACTCAGGTATTAAGGAAGCAGGATACAATTATTTCTTTGATCCCCTTGTAACTGTCAGCGGTGTTGTTAATGATGTTAAAGCCGGCAATGAGATCCCAATGTCAACCGGTGTTCATTTAAAGGATGAGGGATATATGATGACAGACTGTTCACTTCCGCCTGCAATTGACAGGATGTGGGCTGCAGCTGTTCTGAGGTTTGACAGGATGTTTGCCCAGAAGAGGACCCTCAGGATAATGATAAAGGTAAGGGATGAACTTGGAGGAAAAATTTCAAACTCAGGGCAGATAAGGAAAAAGATGAGCAAAGAGGATAAAAGAAAACTGAAGGAAGGTGCAGCCAGAGCAAAGGAGATTCTTAAAAATGCAGGTGCAAAAAAAATATACCAGTCGAGGCCTGTTGCAGCACATCCCGGAGGAACAGTCAAAATAGGAGAACTGGTGGATTCAAATTTAAAAACACGGTTCGACAACCTGTATGTATGCGACTGTTCAGTGATTCCTGAACCCTGGGGATTGCCACCAACGATTACTCTTGTATGTCTTGGCAAACGCCTTGCAAAACACCTGGTTGCAATGGATTCAGTGGAAAAAAATTTCTGTCAGGTAATCTGATAAACAAAATAAAACATGAGGTAAAGGCAATGAATAAAAAAAAGGAAATATCAGCCAATCCAGACATACAAGAGACACTTAAAAGCCAGAGAGCTTTTTTTGCTACAGGAAAAACAAAGGATATTAAATTCCGGAAAGGGCAGCTTAAAAAACTCAGGTTTGCTATAATTGAACACGAACAGGATATATATGATGCTCTGTATGCAGATTTCAGAAAACCCCCATATTCTGATTTCGGGATAAAGATATTGAAGATGTTTATGGGATAGCAGTTAAATTCACTCACCTGTCCCTGAAAGCAAGACATTTGCCATCAGAGACAGGTATCTGCAGAATATCTATTATCATTATTTTCTCTTTATCCCCCTCACCTCATTCCTTTTTAATACTTATGATGCAGGTCAAATTACATCAAAAATTGAAATAAGATCATATAACATCAATTTAACAAAGTCATAAAACCAGCAGAGTAAATTGTATAAGGGTACAAAATACTTGACAGTAAATTGTACCCTTATACAATTTACTTCTCCATGCAAATGCCTGCAGAAAAGTTTTTGACAGGGCTCATCTGATTTTATCAATATGTATAAAAAAATAAATACATTTACCTGTTATGATATTTCACCCATCTTTCATCAGACCTGATTATCATGACCTCATGAGGATTCCCAATGAAACCAAAAAAAGGCCTAAAATTAAAAGAAAGATTTTTCAGGATAGAAGAGCCGGAAATCCTTAACGGAATCAAAATGTTCCGTTATGCAGGAACCTTCTTCGGCATGTGGCACATTGAAGGATGTTTCCTGCTCGTTGACAATGTTTTCATTGATACAGGAAATCCCAACTTCAGCTCAACTCCCTTTCTGGAATTTCTGACAAAACTTGACCATAAGCGCTCATGGATGATACTAAACACCCACATGCATGAGGATCACTGTGGGAAAAACAGGCTCATTCAAAAAGAATTAAACTGCAAAATATACTCACCAGAAGAAGTCGATAATTTTTCCTTTGTATCCCCAATAATGAACCTGATATGGGGAAGACCAAAAATGTTTGAATACAGCCTCATTGAAAGAGAAGAATACGAAACTGATACCGGCAGAAAAATCGAGGTAATACCAACTCCCGGACATTCGCCAAAACACGTTGCCTACAGAATAATGCCTGACAATATACTCTATACAGGAGATGCAATACCTGTTCCTGTTAAAAAACGATATGTTACCCTTGGAGAAAACTATATTTCAGAACTGGAAAGCCTTAAAAAAATCCTTCCATATGCTGAAAAGGGAACAACAATAGTTTCCGCCCACCATGGGATACTAAAAGACAGCGTAAGCCTCATTGAAAAACGCATACAGGGCATGACAGAAGTTGTGGCATCCGTAAATACACAGCTTGAAGCCGGAATAAGAGATATAGAAGAAATCGGTTTCAGAGTATTTGGAAAACCTGACTTTATGTATAAAAAATTCGGCAATGCCCTGCGCTGTCGTGAAGACTGGACAATAAAATCAATTGCGGATAAACAGCTTGACACAAGTATTACTAAAAATAAAATATTATAATTAATCAACACAGGAAACCCGGCTTCTTTTCGACCATGGCCCGGAGGGATGCAGCATGATTGATGACATCATTGTATATTTCATCTTCCTGGGGGGAGGAATTTCCCTGCTTGCATCATTCGGACAGGCAATTGTAACCAGAACAAGCATCAGAAATCATAATCTTAAATTTCTCTTTCTCACACTGGGAATACTCCTTTTCCAGTACATATCAATATTCACCGGCCTGTCTAACATCCACCACTGGATACTCTATTATCATATGACCCTCCTGTGGCTTCAGGCTCCTCTTCTCTATCTTGCATATTATTTCCTTGTAAACAGTGAGGAAAGCATAGAAATCTCAATATTAAAAATATTCATTCCGGCAATTATTGTATTTGTCATTGAATCAGGATTCATCGTTGCCCAGGTGACAGGATTTATTAAGGAGATGTTCATTCACCTTAACAATGACAATCACCCCTGGTTGCTTGTCAAAAGACTTCTTATTATAGCTGCAGCTCTTCAGATAGTTATTTATCTCACTATTTTCTTTTTTCAGATTCTATCCGTACTGAACCTGAAAAAAAGAAATGCAATAATGATAATTACAGGACTATATTCATTTTCATCACTTATTGCAGCTGCATTCATGATCACTGCATATATAACGAGCTCTTTTGAATACCTGAAAATTACTGCACTTATCACATCCGCAGGTCTCATCTTCATATATCCACTTGGACAGAGATACCCCCGTTTTTTTCAGAACCTTCAGGATGAAGTAAAAAAACGGGAATACACAAAGAATCTGCTTTCGTCTGTTGACCTTGACATTGTATTGGACGAAATGACAGACCTGATGAAAGAAAGCAGGCTGTATTCAAATGAAAATCTCACACTTAAAGAACTTGCAGTCAAGCTTTCGCTCACTCCACACCAGTTATCCCAGCTTCTCAATGATAAACTGAACACAAACTTCAGTACATACATAAACAGGTACCGCATATCCGAAGCCAAACACATACTCCTGCAGGAACCTGACCGGACAGTACTGTCAATAGCATTTGACGTTGGTTTTAACAACAAATCAAGCTTTTATGAAGCTTTTTCAAAATTCACAGGCAAAAGCCCTCAGCGTTACAGAAAAGAAAAAATCCGGTTATAAGATTCCGGATTGTTAATCCTGACCCTTTTTTAAGTCAGGATTAACAATCCTGTCGATAACGTTATCATCCATCGTTTATAATCTCCCTGTCATCAATCTGACAATACTTACCTTACCAACTTAAAACTACAGATTCAGGAGGATTCAGTTATGCAATTTACAAATGGTAATTATGAAGCATTTGCCAGGCCAAGAAAACCAAAGGGGGTGGATCAGAAATCAGCCTATTTTGTTGGAGGCGGTCTTGCGTCACTTTCAGGTGCCGCGTTTCTCATCAGGGATGGCCAGATGAAGGGTGATCACATCCATATACTGGAAGAACTTTCCCTTCCCGGTGGAAGTATGGACGGCATCAATGATACAACCAAGGGATATATAATCAGGGGCGGCAGAGAAATGGAGAACCACTTTGAATGTCTGTGGGACCTCTACAGATCAATACCCTCTATTGAAACTGAAGGTGCTTCTGTTCTGGATGAATACTACTGGCTTGACAAGGACGATAAAAATTTCTCCCTTATGCGATCAACACAAAACCGCGGAGAAGATGGCGGAACAAATGGCAAATTCGCCCTTTCCGAAGACTCAACAAAAGAGATCATGAAAATGTTTCTTGTAAGTGAAGACACCCTGGAGGATGTGAAAATAAATGAATTCTTCTCACCTGAATTCTTTGAAAGCAACTTCTGGCTTTACTGGAGAACAATGTTCGCATTTGAAGACTGGCACAGTGCACTTGAGATGAAACGTTATCTCCAGCGCTTCATTCACCATATAGAAGGGCTGCCTGATTTCATGGCTCTCAAGTTCACCAGGTACAACCAGTATGATTCACTGATTCTGCCCCTGGTAAAATACCTTGAAGACCATGGTGTGGATTTTCAGTACAATGTTGTTGTTGAAAACATAATCTTTGATATTCAGAAAAATAAAAAAACCGCAAAGGAAATGATTATTCAAAGAAGCGGCAAGGAAGAAAAAATAAGTCTCACTGAGAATGACCTGGTTTTTATAACAAACGGCTGCATGACCGAGAATTCAACCTATGGTGATAATGATACTCCCCCGGTATTTGATTCATCAATCAGGGGCTGCTGGAAACTCTGGGAAAACATTGCAAAACAGGATCCATCATTTGGAAATCCTCATCCTTTCTGCTCAGACACTGAACTGACAAACTGGGAATCTTCAACAGTAACCTGCCTTGACGGACGCATCCCTGAATACATAAAAAAAATTACAAAGCGTGACCCGTATTCAGGTAAGGTGGTAACAGGCGGAATTGTCACTGCTCAGGATTCAAACTGGCTGATGAGCTGGACAGTAAACAGGCAGCCTCATTTCAAAGACCAGCCCAAAGACCAGGTTGTTGTATGGGTATACTCCCTGTTTACAGACCGGGAGGGAGATTATATTAAAAAGCCAATGAGAGACTGTACTGGCAATGAAATAGTCCAGGAGTGGCTGTATCACCTTGGGGTGCCGCTGGACGAAATTGCAGAGCTGTCAAAATCGACTAACTCAATTCCATGCATGATGCCCTATGTAACATCCCAGTTCATGCCAAGAAAAAAAGAAGACCGTCCGGAAGTTGTTCCTGAAGGAAGCCAGAACTTCGCATTCATTGGACAGTTTGCTGAAACAGAAAGAGATACTGTTTTTACAACCGAGTATTCAGTGAGAACTGCAATGATAGCAGTGTATACACTGCTCGACATTGAGAGAGGCGTACCTGAAGTATTTGCATCTCAATATGACCTTCGAGTAATTCTCAACAGCACAATAAAAATGAGGGATGGAGAAAAGCCGAATATTGCCATACCTCTTTTACTGCAGCTCAAAGAGAGGGTGGATGGTTTAATTAAGGATACTGTTATAGAAGAAATGCTCAAGGAATATGGCGTAATCTAACAGATCAAAACCCGGCAGTATCCTGCTGCCGGGTAAATTCTCTATCATTCACATATCATTACAAGTAGTTATTATAATATCTCAAGTGACACCAGCAAATTATGCATCAGGATATTTATGTTTTTGAATTTTTCAGAATACGCAAGAATTTCATCTCCAGATTGTACATAACGGGAACCGTCAAGTTCATCCTTACAATTTTCAACAAGAAGTGTTGCTGATTCAATTGTACTCTCAATATGAAACTGAAGGGCAACTATTCTATCCTCAATAATAAATCCCTGATTTTTGCATGCATGACTTGAGCCAATCAGTTTCGCTCCTTTTGGGATATCAAAAGTATCACCATGCCAATGAAAGACTTCTGTTTCATGAGAAAAAACATCAGAAATAATGCTTTCACTAAGTTCATCTGACTTCTTTATATTGTACCAGCCAATCTCCCTGTAAGGATTCTGACAAACCTTTGCCCCGAGACAATCAGCAATAAGTTGAGCACCAAGACATATACCAAGTACTTTTTTTTCTGAATCCATTACTCTTTTTATAAAATCTTTTTCATTCTTCAGCCAGGGATACTCATCTTCATCATGGATACTCATTGGCCCTCCCATGATTATAAGACTGTCAATTTCATCAGCAGCCGGGAGTTCATCATTCCTGTACAAATGGGTTGATGAAACGTTATGACCTTTTTCTATAAAAAAGGATTCCATACAGCCTAATCCTTCAAAAGGAACATGCTGCAGATAATGTATATTCATAGCATTTATACTCCTTTAAAAAAATTATTACCAGTCATTTTAAAACTGCCTGGTTGCAATTGCACAATAACAGGTTTTCCCCTTGCCTTTTTCAGAAATAATTTCTATATCTTTGCAAAGCGCGTTACCCGAAAGCAATTCTGCTACTTCATCTGTACTGTAATACCTGAAATAATCATCGTCAACAGACATCTTTTCCATCTCGCTTCTGTCGTGAAAACCAAGGATCAGTTTTCCCCCGGGCTTAAGGATCTCACTAATTTTTGAAATCGTGTTTTCCGGGTTTTCCCAGAAGTATATTGTATTAACAGAAAACACTTTATCAAAAAGACCGCTGTTATAATTCATTTGATCGAAATCACCACAATGTAAAACCAGCTTTCTTTTTTTAACATACTTCCTGTTTCTTCTGATAGCCATAGAAACCATTGTTTGAGATAAATCAATTCCCTCTATTGAACCATTGTCAAGACAGGAAGCGATTTCATGAATGAGTTTACCTGTGCCAAAACCAATTTCAAATAACCTGTCATTTTCATGTAGAGATAATGTCTCATAAACCAGGCTGTTCAGTTCAGCATTGCCTTCATCAAAAACACGTGACATATAAAACCGACCGAAAACACCTGAAGGTCTTCTGGCCTGTTTGGAAAAATACGTTGTGAAATTCATATCCCTTTCCTTTTGAAAAACATATTCGTTTCAGAATGAAAACATATAGAACAAAATCGTATCATCAGGAATAATTGACTGATAAATATTACCAGCCTTCTGATTCACTAAAACATCAGCTTTTTATTTTAAAATGCAAGCGATAAACAATAAAGACTGATTTTTATCTTGCAAAATAAACCCCACAAATGAAAAAGGATCAAAGTCACCAGATAAAGGAAAGTAAAATGAGAGTAGTAACCAGACCTGATTTTGACGGTATTGTATGCGATGTACTGTTGAGAGAAATTTTCAATATAGATACACCCACTTTATGGATAGAGCCATACGAAATCGATCAATATTCTGATAAAATTACTGAGAATGACATAATTGCCAATCTTCCGCTTATAAATGGATGTGGCATGTGGTTTGACCATCACCTGACTAATAAAACAGCCAGTTCATTCAACGGTTCTTTCAGGGAAGCACCTTCAGCAGCTGGAATCATCTATACAGATTACAGGGATAAATTCACCCGGAATTTTGATGAACTCGTAGAACATACTGACAGGATTGACTCAGGAAATATTACAAGAGATGAAGTTTTAAACATGGAAAAACATCCCTACTCACTCCTTGCATCAACAATCTCAGGACGAAATAAAAGCGATGAACCATACTGGAACCATGTAGTAAACCTTTTAAGTTGCTCAGATATTAACCATGCAATAAAAGACAGAGAGGTAAAAGAAAGGGCAGATAAGGTTACAGAGCAGGATAAAATTTATACCGGCTATCTCAGGGATTACACAAGTCTTGTTGAAAATACTGCTGTAACAGACTACCGTTCTCTTGAAACAGAACCAAAAGGAAACCGTTTTCTTGTATATTCCCTCTTCCCTGAAATTCTTGTAGATATGAAGATCAGATACAGTAAAGACGACAGGGAAAAAGTAATTGTGAGCCTTGGACAGAATATCTTTAACAAAGGCAGCAGGGTAAACCTGGGAGAGCTCGTTTCAAAATACGGAGGTGGCGGACACAAAGGAGCAGGATCATGCAGCTTTCATGCTGATGCAGCAGAAAAAAACATCAGCGAAATTCTCGATGTTTTAAAAAGAAACATGATGTAAAACACGGTAATTTATTACCTGGTCCACTTAACGAATGAATTACTGTAAAACATTTTAATCAGTTCAGGAGAACCTCCGATTTCATTTTTTATTTCTTTTATAAAACCCTCAGGGGTATAACCTTTTCTGAATGTTTCATTGAAACCAGCCTGAATAAGGTAACCGTCATGGCATTCACCTGTAATTTTATATTTATTCTCAACCGGCCATACACCCTGAACTGTAAGATATGCTACGCCTTTATCACCAAGAGTATCTGAAAGCAGGCCATATACCTCCCGCCTTTCCTGCGGAGGCAGAATATTCAAAACATAGTTTGCGATTACAACATCATATTTATCAGAAAGAACTTCCCTGTCAGGATAATAATTGGGATCATAATCAGCAACACTTTTACATCCAGACTGCATAAGATCTTTTTTTGCAAGATCATCCCTGCCTGTGCCAAGATGTAATACTGTTTTATTCTTAACCAGCCCCTGTTTACATAAGAACTGAATCGGCTGAGATGAATTTCTTGTATGAATGAGAGCTGTGAGTCTCGAAACAGTAACGGCAGCGGAGAGATTGCCTTTTTGAATTTCCTGATGATCATTTTGCAGAGACTCTTCAATTTTTTCAAGAGGGGCTGACCATTCTCCTGTTTCAGGGCAGAAGGTGTATTTCCGGTTACCTGAACCAATCACTGTATAGGCATTGTTATTTTCCCGGATAATGTTCCACCCGGCTTCAAGCATTTTCTTTGAGAGTTTCATTGTTTTTCAGACTATAATCCTTTGACCTGCTTTAAATTTTTCGGTCAGTCGGTAAACATTAAAGCATTCCTGAACAGGAGGAAAAGCCCGGAAGTATCCCTTCCCCCCTCCCATTAAAACGACGGATAATTTTAATTTCTTTGCATGATCACAAACAAAACACTAAATTAAAACAAGCATTTTTTATTCCTATCAGATTGACTAAATTCAGCAAAGGTTAAAAAATCCTTGCCTCTTTTAGGCCCTGTAATGAAATATCACCGAATAAGAAAGGAGTTTCAGACATGAAAGAAAAATGTTCAAAATGCGGCAAAGATACTGACACCACCAGGCTTTTCGAACTCGACAATAAAAAAATCTGCAGTGAATGCATGTACGGTGACACTGAACCTGTTTCAATATATCCCATAGGCTTTGTTGACAATAGTCAGGAAAGGTCATCATCAGATTTCGGCATTGCCAATGAGAGTAAAATTTCAAAAATTGTTCTTCACGAATCACAGAAAGACTTTCTGTATAAACTTGAAGATGAAGAAAGTATAACAGTGATATACTACCTGCACAAAACCCGACCAGTGAGATCAGTTTTTAAAAGAGGGCTCGATGGCAAGGAAGTTGGAGTTTTCGCCTCAAGAACACCCGACCGCCTTTCACGCCTGGCAATTCAGGATGTAAAACTCATAAAAATAGAAGACACAACTCTGTTTGTTGAAGGTCTTGATGCTATTGATTCAAGCCCTGTCCTTGACATTAAAATGTGCTGGAGCAGATCCGGATAATAAAAACAATCAGAAATTTATTTCCGAACTTTTACTGCACCCCCAATGTATATCATGCCGAGCCATTTTTCCTTTTCCTTCATTGCTGCACATGGTGCTTCGCTGACAGTTGTTCTTACTATCTTTTCTTTTTGACTGTAACCTGCCCTGTAGACGAGCAGAACCGGGCTGTCTTTGTGATAGTATTTCAGAAAAAGTTTTTTCAGCATCTTAAGATCCCTGAGTCCTGTAAAAATAGCAAGAGTATCTCCATTGGATGCCGCAGCCTTCAGGAGTGATTCATTTTCCAAAAGAGCGCCCGGAACCGTTGCAATGAGTGAGCCTTTCCCTGCAACATTTCCGCCGATCATTGCATTTGAGGCGTTAAGCGCGCTCAGCCCCGGCCTCATAACGATAGATTTTTCAGGAACATGACCCCACAGCCACGATGTCCAGTGAGGGTAAAGCGCCGGGTCACCGTACTCCAGAAAACCAATGGATTTACCGGAGGCAAGAATTCCCTTTATCACTGCAATATTCTGTTTTCTCAAAACTGCGACTTTCTCTTTGCACTCTTTAAATGACAGTTCAGGATTCATCTTTTTCTGATAACCCTCGATGTTGATAAACGGATCAAAAAGAACAGGCTTGCCTGCCATGTAACGGCTGAATCTCTTTTTTATATCATCAGAACATATAAAAACATCACATTTCCCCATGCAGGAAATTGCGTCAAGTGTCACAAGAGATGAATCAGCACAGCCGATTCCTATTATATAGAGTTTTGCATCACCGCGGGTTTTTATTATATCAATTTCATTCAGGTTATTCTCAACAGTGCATTTATTCAGCCCAGTGTGTGAAACAGCCCTAATTCTTCCGTCAGTAAATTTCATAATCACAGCATCACTTTCTGTAACTGTTATATTATTTTTTCGAAGCAGAAGATCAAGGGGGATTCCTTCACGGTCTGTTTTTCTTTTCTGCATTGAATTATTTGTCCGCGCAAATAACTTTAGTTTATTTATGTAATGAAACTTTCCGTTTTTATCACGGATTCTCAGATTGTCTGAAATTTCATTTTTATTAACCGGTTCTGAATTCAGCATTCTTACTTCAATGGATTTTATTGCAGGAAGAGCGCATAATAAACCAGTACTGTTCCTGTAAACCAGTGCAGGATTTATTGAACTGTCTTCAGCAGTAACAATCAATGCATCTGTTTTATCTGCACAGAAGATATCTGTCCATGAGAATACATACAGACTGCCGGACCTGCTTTTTATAATGAATAAATAATCACTGCCTGTGAATTCGCTCCTTTGTGACATAACCCCGGAAAATTCGAGCAGGTTTTTCAATGGAATTCCATTATACTGCTTCTTCATCCCCCTGCCCTTTTTTATAATGCCGTAAACAGAACACTGTCTGAACCTGGACAGATCATCGTTTCTCAGGTTAAGCGGAACCGTTACATCTCCAAAAACCGAAATAATACTGCCGTCAGCAGAATATAATTCAGTGCAGATTAAAAGCAGCATAAACAGAACAGGCATACATTTTGTTTTCACTTTACTCACCCTTTATTATATCAGATTCAGCATAAAAAACCAGCTTGATATAGAGACTCCATTTTTCAAGCTCTTTTGCTTTATTTTTTATAAACATATCACCCAAAAGACATCCTGAAAAAATCAGGACACCCTTAATTTAAAATCAGAAAGAAAAATTAACAATTACAGGCTATTTTTTCGGCAAGACTGAATAAACCACAGGAGGTTTTTTATGGCTGAAAACAATAGCTTGAAAAACTGCTCTTCAGAAAATAATGACCAGAAAACAAAAGTTAACAGGCGTGACTTTTTCAGAGTTGGCGCTGCAGGTACAGCACTTGGGGTTGGAGCCGTGCTTACACAAAAAAAAGAACTCAGCGCAAAGGCAGCAGCGAAAACGATCGTTAAGGAACACGACAACTTCCCTGTTGAAGTCAAAGATTCATACAGGCCAATGGATCAGAGAAATATTATTTTCTCAAGAGCATACGGCGGATTCGACAAGGGTCTGCTTAAATACGCAAAGATGTTCAAGGCGCAGACACCCCGCAAGGAAGAAGGATGGACACATCTTGACAGAGCGCTGAACCAGGCATCATGGTCAGTTCATGACGCTTTTTCACCCGCATCTGCAGCAGGGCTCCCTAATACTCCTGCATTTGCATGGGAAGGGCCGTTGTATGAAAAGCAGTATAAGTTCAAAAACAAAAAACAGGCCAGTAAAATCATAAAAAAAGCCGCCAAACACTTTGGCGCAAGCCTGGTTGGGATTACACCCTATGACGAAAGATGGCAGTATAACCCGATGTTCGATATCCGTACAAAAAAAACCTACACACCTGACGACTTTCCTTTTAAGCCAAAATCTGTAATAGTTATGGCTCTGGAAATGGAATACGAAGGATTTGGAACAGCACCTTCATGGATTGCAAGTGCTACAGCAGGTATAAGGTATTCAAACATGGCTGCTCTTGGATATTCTCTTGCAACATTCATCCGTCAGCTGGGATACAAGGCATTTGGAGCAGGCAACGACATTGCACTCAGTATTCCGTATGCCGTGGCTGCAGGACTTGGAGAATGCGGAAGAAATGGTGTTCTGATAACCTATGAATATGGTCCCCGCGTAAGGCTGTGCAAGGTTTTTACCGAGCTTGAGCTTGAATACGATAAACCCAAGACCTTCGGGGTTATTGAATTCTGCAAAAACTGCAAAAGATGCGCAGACGCCTGCCCGTCAAAGGCTATTTCCCAGGATGACAATCCATCATTCACAAAACTGGGAGTTTCAAACAACGGTGGAGTCGAGAAATGGTGTCTTGACGCTGAAAAGTGCTATGCATTCTGGGGTGAAAACGGCGGAGACTGCGGCGCGTGTATTGCAAGCTGTCCGTATAACAAGCCGGATTTCTGGCATCATAAAATGACTAACTGGATAAGCAAATTCCTGCCAGGCCAGGGGCATGCTTTTATGAGACAGATGGATATTGCCTTTGGATATGGCAACACGTATGATAAAAAAGCAATCAGAAACTGGTGGAAAAAAGGTTAAGGGAGGAAGATATGGAAATAATGTGGTTTTTTCTCGGATGTCTTACAATTGCATTTGCTCTTGCAGTTTATAACTGGAAGAATAAAAAAGAAATTTCACTTTCATGGCTCGCATGGAGTGGAATAATCATCTCTGCAGGAATTCTTTTCTTCGCCCTCGCGTGGAGTATCAGCAGTCTTGCTGAAGGAGAACCACAGGCAGCCGGAATGGGCATGCTGATATTCGGCGGGCTCTCAATAATAATCTTCCTGTTTACAAGGAAAAAGATTATAAACGAAATATCTGCCGCAGATAAATAAAATCTAAAAATTGTTTTCGCATCCCTTTTCCATGGGGGATGCGGAAGCAGTATTGAAAAATCCGGAGAGAGGTATGAACAGAAGACTCAATAAAACTGCCGGCGAAAAAAACACCGGTCTGTTAAAAAAAATAATTAAGGTGTTGGCATATACCTCCCTTGCTGCTGCCTTCATTTACGGAATATCAGGAAGGAATGTTCAGGTATACTCAGAACTTATGAAGCACTACCCTCCGGGTACCGAACTTATTGAAGTTGCCCAGAAACCACTCATATATAAAATTAAAAATCCTGCTGTGAATCAAGACAGGTATGTATCTGTATCAAAATCAAAAGGATGGGGAGGCCGGATTGTTTATGCAACCGAGATTGATTCAAACAAACTAATTACAAAAACAATTCTCATAAAGCATATGGAGACTCCTTCATTTTATGCAAGGCTGTTAAAAAATGATTTCCACGAACAGTTTACAGGCAAAAAAATAACCGACAGTTTCATTGTACATAATGATATTGATGCTGTTTCCGGAGCAACTGTTTCATCAAAAGCAATAACAAAAGCCATACGAAACAGTGCCCACTCTACAGGTGAAAAAATATTTGGTCTGGAAATAAAAGATGAAAGCTATAAATGGAGTTTTGGAATAAAGGAAGCCTCCCTTATTATTATTTATATTTTTGTTCTTTTTGGCTCAATGAAAAAAATACCATACCTGCGTTATGTTACAATGGCTGTGTCGTTAATACTAATCGGATTCTGGTGGAACTCACCTGTTTCACTTTCGCAGATTGCATCTATTCCACTTGGATATGTTCCTTCCCTGAAAACAAATCTTTTCTGGTGGCTTCTTGTACCCGGAACAATTCTGATGACACTTCTGATGCGGAAAAATTTATATTGTTACTGGATGTGTCCTTTTGGCACCCTGCAGGAGATTACCTCTAAGATCAGCGGGATAAATATAAAAGTGAATCCTGTTATAGCACGAAATACAAAGTATGTGATAAATGCTCTTCTATGGTTTTCACTGATGATTATTTTCATATCTGCAAATCCTGCATCTGTTGGGTTTGAACCGTTTTCCACAATATTCGGGTTTGAAGGAGCTGGTGTTCAGTGGTTCATTTTGCCTGTGGTTCTCTTCTCTTCATTTGCTGTCAAAAGATTCTGGTGCAGGTTCTTTTGCCCGGTTGGTGGTATTCTAAACACTACATTCAGGGCAGGCCGAAAAATTGAAAAAAAGATCAGGGGATAATCCAATGAAAAGGAACAATAAAACTCAGGAGATTCTCAGCACAGTGCTTTTCTCTGCAACATTGATTCTGATTCTGGCTTACTTTGTACAGCTGTTCATGCCGGAGTTATAAAATTTATCTCCAACTTCAAATATCGTACTTTATTATTCACTTAACTCCTTTTGTTTTCAGATAAAATATTGTAATTAAACATACAGTGTAATATAATTGTTCTTTATGCACTGCCCGGTTCATTACTTGGGCAGCAATAGCTGATTATTCCGGGAAGAGCCGATGAATCTCAATAAAGAATACAGAACACTCAAAGTAATCTATAAATACAGAATATCATCTCTGGAAAAAGCACTGAGTGTTTATAATAATAGAACAGTTATAATAAAAAGTATCAACACTGTAAATTACTCAGCAGCTGAAAGAGACTATATACTTGAAACTCTCAGCCAATACAGAGATGATCCTCTGCCCGGAGTTACTGAGATTATTGATATCTGGGACTCAGACAATTCAATATCAGTTATTATGGAGGATTTCCCAGGCATTACGTTAAGGGAATATTTACAAAA
>CAZEJW010000112.1:0-15217 GCA_964512685.1 uncultured Leptospirales bacterium
ATACAGCCTGCAAACCCTGTGGTTTTTTCTTTGTTACTGTAGATTGCAAAAACCCTTCATATGATTTGAGCTGACTCTCAATCAGATTTGGCAGATCGATGCTTGATTTGATCTTCCCGAAGTTGACGACTTTTCTCTGTTTCATGGATAAACAAACCTTAGAGTAAATTTATTAATATATTATTGAATAATTAAGCCGTAATTATACTAAAATTATTGCAAAAATTGATTTTCCGAAAATTTTTTAGACAAATCTGTAAAACCTTTCAGGTATTTAATGGGAGAATAATATTCAGATTTTAAATCTATAAACACCAATAGGTTTGATTGCTTAAACAATCAAACCTATTATTAGTGATTACATAAGTAGGACACTTTTAACTAAATGTATTAAATTGTTATTTAATCTCAATAGTTGCCCCGGCAGCCTCAAGCTTGCCTTTAATTTCTTCAGCTTCTTCTTTGGAAGCACCTTCTTTTACTGCTTTACCGCCAGCCTCAACAAGTTCTTTTGCTTCTTTCAGGCCAAGACCTGTTATTGCACGAACTTCTTTAATAACTGCAACTTTTGCATCGCCAAAACCAGTAAGAATTACATCAAAGCTGGTTTTTTCTTCAGCTGCGGCAGCATCGCCAGCACCAGCAGGTGCAGCAGCTACAGCAACAGGTGCAGCAGCAGAAATGCCGAATTTGTCTTCCATTGCTTTTACAAGCTCAGCAGCTTCAACAAGTGTAAGACTGCCTATGGCTTCCAAAAGTTCTTCAATTGAAAGTTTTGCCATTTTTTTCTCCTTTATACTTAGTGAATCTCTTCAAGTTAATGCACAAATTATGCAAAAACCTACAAAGGGGAAAGCCATTGTATCCACATCACACTATTGTATATTCTGGAAACAGTAACCTATTCCACCCTTATTTTTTCAGTTTAATTATTTGCTTCTGCTACAGCCTGAATTCCTCTTGCAAGAGAAGCCATTATCTGGTTCATTCCCATTGCAATTCCGGATGTAGGTCCGTTAATAAGCGAAAGCGTCTGACTAAGAAGAACTTCTTTCGAAGGCAGATCTGCAATTCTTCTTACATCCTCTTCACCATAAACTACATTATCAAGAACGCCTACACTCAGTTTAAAAGCAGCGTTTTCTTTTCCAAAATCCTTAAGGAGTTTAGCAACCTCTCCGACTTCTTCACTCAGAAAAGTTACCCCTATTGGGCCTTTTATCATTTCATCAGGAATTTCATAGCCGGCTTCAGATAGAGCTCTTTTAAACAGGTTGTTTTTAACTACCTTGTATTCTGCATTCTTTTCACGAAGCTGTCTTCTCAGAGAGCCAAGATCCTTTACTTTTACACCTGAATAATGAGTGAGAATTATATTATTTTTCTCCTCAAGCTTTTGCTTCAGGCTGCTGACTTCATCGATTTTAAACTGCTTAACCATTACTTCTCTATCCCCTTATGATTAATTTTTATCCCGGGTCCCATTGAAGAAGAGATATGAACCGATTTTATATAATTACCTTTTGCTTCCGAGGGTTTATCTCTGAGAATCTGATTATAGAAAGCTTTTATATTGCTTTCGATTGCCTCAATATCAAAGGAAAGTCGCCCTATCGCACAGTGAACAACGCCGGTTTTATCTGCTCTGTATTCGATTCTGCCACCCTTGAGTTCCTTGACAATACCTTTTACATCTTCTGTTACTGTGCCACTTTTTGGTTTTGGCATTAAGCCTTTTCTACCAAGAACCGGGCCAAGAGTACCAACAAGCTTCATCATATCAGGAGTTGCAACAACAGCCTGAAAATCAACCCAGCCTTCCTTGATTTTTTCGACCATATCCTCTGCTCCAACATAGTCAGCTCCGGCATCCCTTGCTTCCTGCTGCTTGTCTCCCTTACAGAGAACAAGGACCTTTTTCTCCTTACCGGTCCCGGCCGGAAGAGTAGCAGTACCTCTAATATTCTGATAGCTCTTGTGAACGACCTTGATAGACATATCCACACGCTCATCAAAATTGGCATATTTGAGCTTCTTCATAAGCTCGACTGCTTCATCCACATTATAAAGGTTGGTCTTATCAACCGAGCTTCTTGCTTCACTAATCTTTTTTCCGCGTTTCATTTCTAACCTCTTTATAAATACCATTCAATACAAAGCATCAATTAACTACATCGACTCCCATCGAATGAGCGGTTCCGGCAATAATATTCACTGCCGCATCAATATCATTTGCATTGAGATCAACCATCTTTGTATTCGCGATTTCCTCGAGCTGAGCCCTGGTTATCTTTCCAACTTTCTCAGTATTTGGTTCCCTGGCACCTCTTTCAAGCTTAAGCGCCTTTTTAATGAGAACTGCCGCCGGAGGTGTCTTTATAATAAATGAATACGTCCTGTCTTCATACACTGATATAACAACCGGCAGGATCATTCCCTGCTGATCTTTTGTTCTATCATTGAACGCTTTACAGAAATCCATTATATTAAGGCCGTGCTGACCAAGTGCAGGGCCAACTGGCGGGGCCGGGTTTGCCTGCCCTCCAGGAATTTGTAATTTAATTTCTACAAGAACTTTCTTACCTGAAGCCATTGTTCCTCTCACATATATACTTAAATTTTTCCAACCTGCATAAAATCGAGCTCAACAGGTGTTCCTCTTCCGAAGATTTCAACCTTTACTCTCAATCTGCCTTTATCAGGATAAACTTCCTCAACAACCCCATTGAAATTACTAAATGGCCCTTCAATAACTTTTACGTGTTCACCTACAGAAAAATCAACCACATAGCTTACTTTTTCTCTGGACTTCTGCTCTCCCATCTGATCGAACAGAGCGCTGACCTCGTTTCGGGAAAGCGGTTTTGGCTTTCCCGAACCATAAGAGCCAACAAAATTGGTGACACTGGGTATGCCTTTTACAACATACCAGGTTTCATCATCGAGTTCCATTTCAACAAGAACATAGCCGGGGAAAAACTTTCTCACCTTAACGCCTTTTTTCCCGTCTTTAACCTCGGGAACTTCGACAGTAGGGATCTTAACCTGAAATATTTTTTCCTGCAGACCAAGATTTTCAATCTGCTTTTCAAGTGCAAGCTTCACCTTGTTTTCATGACCGGAAAATGTATGTATAACATACCATTCTTTTGACATATTTTTCACATCACCACTTTAATAAGCGCCATAAGAGCAGAGTCTACAGCCCACAAAAAGAGTGAAACAATTACCACTGTTATCACAACAACAATTGTAAAACCCGTAACCTCATCTCTGTCCGGCCAGGTGACTTTCCTAAGTTCTTCCTTGGCCTCACGCAGGAATTGTATTGCTTTTTTCAATTACAGAGCACCCATTCCAATGAATTTAAGCTTTTGTTTCTTTATGGACTGTGTGCTTGTCACAGAACTTACAATATTTTTTAATTTCCAGTTTACCAGTCTGAGTCCTCTTGTTTTTGGTTACTGAATAATTCTTCCTCTTGCATTCCTGACATGCCAATAAAATAACATCACGCATAGATAAACCTACCTTAATAACATAGTAAACCAAATGCAAACTAATATCTACCCTATCTCAGTCAAGCACTTTTATGAAAAACCGCTTATCTATGTAAAGAGGAGATACACCAAGCATGTGAGCCCACGACCAGAATCGAACTGGTGACCTTTTGCTTACCATGCAAATGCTCTACCGACTGAGCTACGTGGGCGAAAGCAGGGTGAAATAATAGAAACCACCCCTTTTTTGTCAATGTTTTTTCAAAATTTTAAATTTCAAACTCTTTTTTCTGAAAAAAACAGAATTAATATCCTGAAGGGTGTGCATTCCATACGAATACACACCCTTCAGGCAGGTTGTCAGTATTTAAATTTAAGAAATAGATAATAAAAAAACAGTTCTGAAAATAAATATAATTCAGAGAACTGTTTTAATATTTTTATTTTTAATAACTTTATATTCTTATTTAACTAAAAATCAATACATTTTTTTAATACCCTGATTATTCACATCCATTCACAACAAAAGAATTGATATTTTCATCATGAAGAATTCTTTTAAATTTTTCAGCCTCAGACCTTGTTACAAGACCTTTTATTCTCACCTTATAAAAATCACCATCCGCTGCTATCTCGACAGGGTTTTCAATAATTTTTTCAAGCTTTACTTTAAGCTTCTCTGCATTCCCCCTTGAATAGAATGCACCAGCCTGAACAGCATAATTTCCGGCAATAATCCTTCCTGAGCTGTCTTTATCCGTCAGATCATCAACCACGGGCCTGATTACTGCCTCTTTTTTTTCATTACCGGATGAATATTTACCATCACCTTTTTCAAGAACCTTGATTCCGACTATACAGGTTCCCGATGAGATTATCCCAACTTCCTTAGCAGCACCATATGAAAGATCAACAATTCTTTTGCCTCTGTAAGGACCTCTGTCATTAATTTTTACCTTTACAGATTTTCCGTTCTCGAGATTTTTCACTTCGACAATTGAACCAAAGGGAATTGTTTTATGTGCGGCAGTATACTCATACATGTTGAACTTTTCACCCGAGGCAGTTGTCTTCCCGTGAAATTCTCTGCCATACCAGGAAGCAGGACCTGTTTCAAAAAAATCAGTTTCATTCTTTTTTTCAGTATTATTAACTACCGGCACTGAAACAGCCGGGGGATTCACTGCATTATTTGTCTGAGGATACCTCTGGCCGTACTGCTCTGAATGACTCAGTTTTTGATCTATCTGACCTTTATTACTTTGACTTCCAGAATATACCTGTACATCCTGAGGTTGATTGTCATTAAAATTAAACTCATTATTATCATAATTCACTTCAGTGGCCGCATTGGCATTATTTCTGTCCCTCAGCATACTTTTACCAGGGGTACAGCCGGATATAATCATTAAAGCCACTACAAAAAAAATTAATACTGCTCCATATCTCCTGAGAACCATTTCATTACCTCCAAACTTTTCTCTTCATAAACTATCGTCAGGAAACGCCCAGCTCTTGAGATATAAATACTCAACTACTAAATAAATGTATACCTTTCTCAATATAACAGTCCCGTTAGAATTATTATTCAAAAAAATCTTGACCTTTTTACTTACGATCAGGCTTATCGATGAATAATCGAAAATCTGCAAATGATTTCTGGGGGAATATTCCCGATTTAATGTTTGAATGATTCTCTTACAGTAACAATTCAAACATAGTACCATCCTAAGTTAATATTTCATTTTTGTATTATGCGTAACAATAAAGGGACTAATAATGAAAATAGTATCGAGTAAACCAACCATCACAAGAAAAGACCTTGAAGGCGTACTGGACTGCCTCATCAATGATGAACTGACCACCGGCACGACATTAAAAACATTCGAAAATGAAATCTCGTCAGTTGCCGAACTGAAGTATGCTCTTGCAACCAATTCCCTGCTTTCATCGTATTACCTTGCATACAGGGCAATTGGCGTAGACAATGAAAGTGAAGTAATAATTCCATCATTGTTCCACCAGGCTCCACTGGGAGCTCTTTCAATTATCGGGGGCAAACCGATTCTAATTGACTGTGCAGAAAACTCATTATTCCCTTCTGTTGAAGATATCAGGTCAAAAATTACAGATAAGACCAAAGCAATAGTCACAGGGCATCTTTTTGGATTTCATACTGAAATGACAGAACTTCAGTCCTTACAGGTTCCCCTGATTGAGGATATTTCTCATTCAATTGGCACTGAATATAATGAAGAGCCGGTTGGAAAAAATGCTGCAATAACGGTTGCAGGCTTTTCTCCAACGATGATTCTTACAACCGGTAATGGAGGTGCAGTTATCACAAACAACTCCAGATATTATTCATCAATGAAAGAATTAAGAGGCACATCAGAAAAAATCAGCCTGGATTGCTCAATGACTGACTTTCAGGCAGCAATGGGACTCACTCAACTAATGAAACTGAAAAATCTCATAAAGAGAAGAAGAGAGATCGCAAAAATATACTCTGATGCTTTAAGAATAACAACACACAGGCAGATGGTTCCTTATAGTGATAATTTTGCCTATCAGTCTTTCCCGGTAATGATTGATGCTCCATCTGAAAAAATCGAGAAATACTGGAAAAAAAACGGCATTGAAATAATCAGATCTGTCGCTCCTCCTCTTCATATACTTATGGAAGAAAAAGGCTTTGATTATCCAAATTCAGACAGAATTGCAAAAAAACTTTATTCGCTTCCTGTTTATCCCACTCTAACCAAAAAAGAGATAGAAAAAATATCAAAAGCTCTTTCCAGTTTTATTTAGGAGGAACAAAAATGTACATTCTTACTGTAGAAGACAACTTCTCATCAGCGCATCAGCTCAGAGGCTATAAAGGTAAGTGTGAAAATCTCCACGGCCATAACTGGAAAATTGTATTGAGCGTAAAAGGAACCACCCTCAATAACATTGGCCTTCTAATTGATTTTCATGATATAAAAAAGATACTAAAAGATATTCTAAACGATCTTGATCACAGAAACCTGAATGAAACCAGTCCATTTGACACTATAAATCCGAGTTCTGAAAACCTGGCAAAATTTATTACTGAGGAAGTCACAACAAAACTCGATAAGAATTTTCCAGATGTTGCAGTTGATTCAGTAACAGTATGGGAATCAACAACATCAAGATGCTGCTATCTTCCTTAATTAGAGGATAACCTGACCAAAGCACTCCTGATGTTAATTAAATCTTTTATCTTACTGTTAAACTATTTATATCAGGCAATATTTATATAAAAATTGCTAATTTTGTACTTGATTTTTTAAATTAATTGTTTAGCATGTAAAAAAATAATGAATAAGGAGTTATTCACAATGAGAAAAAATGTTCTCGCATTACTCTTCGCTTCAATTTTCGCAGTAGCTATAGTATCAGGTCTTGTTGGATGCAAAAAAGATGCACCTAAAGACCAGCCAAAAGTTGAAGAGCAAAAAGATGCGCCTGCTGATCAGGCAAAAGAAGAAAAAAAAGCTGAATAGTCTTCTTTGTAAAGATAAAAAAAGGATGGTATATAACCATCCTTTTTTTATGCCCTGATTTTCAGTTCATTAAACTGTTCTGGATGATAATATTTCGTGAATTTTTTCTTTGAGCTCTTCAAGATTCGATGACTTGGTTACATACGCATCAGCAGTCCAGGTCATAAAGTTACTTTTATAATTCGAATATGCTGTGTAGATAATTATTGGTATTTTCTTATCCCTGGAGAGAATTTTACCAAGAGCTTCAATCCCGTCCATTTCGGGCATTCTTATATCCATAATAACAAGATCATACCTGTTATCCTTCACCATTTCAACACCCTCTTTCCCATTGGATGCCTGATCAACTTCATATCCTTCTTCTTCAAGCTCCATTGCATAGAGCTCCCTTTGATGCTGCTCATCTTCAACTATCAGTATCCTGCTCATACAATCCTCCCAAAAATATTTTCTAAATGCGGGATATCAAAAGATATTATAAAATCAGTACTCATTACCCGGAATGCATTTATTTTAAAAAATATTACCCTTTTCCAGAAAAAAATGGAAAGGTAATGCAAAATTTTAAACTTAGGATTCAAATGTTGTATGGTTGGATGTATTGGGCAGTTGATAACTGTCCCATATATCCAACCATAGTTTTATGCATTTTTATTATAGCTGTTATCAACTATAACATATATTAAAAATAAGATATTCTTTTTTTTGAATAATCAAGGACTTTTTCGTCAGGCCGGACATGGCAATTCAATCCTGAACTCCACTCCGGTTTCACTCCTGTTTGCGACATCAATAATGCCATTATGATCCATAATTATTTTTTTTACATTCGCAAGACCAAGACCAACGCCTGTCACCTTTGTTGTAAAAAATGGTTCAAAAACAATATTCGGATCCTCTTCATCAATTCCCGAACCTGTGTCTCTTACCTTTATTATTATCTTATCACTTTCAAACAGTGTTTCAACTTCAATAAAATCGCCGGGTGATGAAACATCAATTGCATTCTGTAAAAGATTAAGAACCACCTGTTTCATCTGATTTCCATCAGATTTGACCAGAGGAAGATTTTCACCAAAAAGCGTTCTCACTTCAATTTTCCTCTCAAGGAAGAGATTTTTTAAAAGATCAATTGTATCGAGAATGATATCATTTATATTGTTAAATTCCTTTATATATTTTGACGGCCTGGTAAAATCCATAACATTGGAAAGAATTTTCTCGAGTCTTTCAGATTCGTTTAAGATAATATTTGCTGATTTCTTTATACTTGCAGCATTTTTTTCAGCATCCTTTGAAAGCTGAAAAATTCTCCTTGCATATCCCCCCATTGTAACAAGAGGATTGCGAATTTCATGTGAGATATGAGCTGCGATTCTTCCTACTGCTGCCATTTTTTCCGATTCAACTATTGCATCCTGACGACGTTCAATCTTCTGCATCTCTTCTTTCACTCTGATCAGGCTATTATGGCTCTCAATAGAAAGAGCAGCCTGTGATGCAAAAATTGTCAAAAGTTCAATGCTGTCTTCTCCGATTGGTATTTGATTAAATTTATTATCAACAATAATCAGACCAATGGATCTGTTAGCGGCAATGATTGGTACAATAACAAATTCCTTTACATCAACAAATTCTCTTACTTTATCATCGACCCTGGAATCATTCCAGGAATCAAAGATATGAACATTCACTCTTTCCTGCAATGATTTTGTAAGAATATTATCATCTGAAAGAGGAATCCTGAACTTCAAAACCCTTTCAAGAAATTTCTGGTTATGGATTCCTTCGAGGATAAAATCCGGATCATCCAGAGCAGAAGATGTTGAAACAGAACTCCAGATATCAATAGCTTCTTCAAATGAATCAGGGCCTACCGCCATCTTTCCTGACAGGTATTCGTCATTCTCAACAAGAAAAAGCTGTGCTCTGTTAAAGCCAAGGCCCGACCCGGAGGTAACTCCTGTAAGTATGGAAAAGAGAACCCTTTCAATTTCAACATCCTGCTGTATTGATTCGGATATTTGACTCATGATGGAAATCTGGTAATCCTTTCTGAGCTTACCTGTAATATCATCAATAATAATAATTATCTGATTTCTTCCCTGAACGAGCATTTTGATAATCTTCACATCCGAGATTATTGATACCTTTTTTACAGAAAGCAGATGAATCCTTTCAAGAACAACAGGTTTATCCTGATTTCTTGCCTGTGCGATCCCGCCCTTCAGCCTTGCATTGACAAAATAGAATATTTCATCGAGTGCCTTAGAAGGCAGCTCCCCGCCGTCAAACTTGAATTTCTTACAGAATGCCTCATTTGCATACACGACCTTTTCATCTTCATTGAGTACAATAAAATACGAACTTATTGAAAAGACCATGCTGTTGTAAAGTTCATGAAAGGTATCGATCTCATTACGCTGGGTGGATACAATGTTATCAAGATGCTTACCAACCATTATAAGTTCTTTCAGGGCCTTGCTGAATTCATCATCACCGGAGATATCCTCTGCTGTTGTAATGAACCTGCCCTTTTTAAAATCCTCGATAATATCCTTAATAATCCTTACCCTGTCGAGGACGAAGTACTTGCTGCCAAAAAACATCATTATTGTACGGATGAACACAAAGACAGCAAGCCCGGCTGTAATGTAAATAACAGGATTAAAATGATAATCAGTTGAATAATTTATTATCATTATAATATAAATAGCGAGCAATAAATCTAGCAGATAAAACGAGATAATTCCTGAAAGAGCCCTGTCTGGGAAATTCATCTTCATGTTAAAACATCCGGATTTCTTGATGAAGTCAGTCTTCATAATATAATTGATGTATTTTGAAATAATTTCAATCTGTTTTTTATTGACATGATAAAAAGTAAGTCAATGCTGTATCTTTGTCTTTCAGATTAAATATTCATCACAAACGGAGAAGGGATGAAAATACTACTGGCAACAAGGAACAAAAACAAGATAAACGAAATAATGAACAGATTTTCTTCAGTAAAAGGAATTGAATATCTTTCACTCTCCGACTTCAAGGATATCCCTGAAATCGAAGAAACCGGGATAACTTTTATTGAAAACGCTCTTATAAAAGCTGTGGCTGTATCGCGGTTAACGGGGATGATATCTCTGGCAGATGATTCAGGTCTTGTAGTTGACTCCCTTGACGGAAGGCCGGGAATCTACTCAGCAAGGTATGCTGGTGAAGCAGCAACAGACATGGACAGAAACATGAAACTGCTCGATGAGATGAAAGGTATTGAATCCAGATCTGCAAGATTTATCTGCGCAATAGCGATTGCAACCCCGGAAGGAAAAACCTTTACTGTTGAAGGAAAATGCGAGGGAAAAATCACAGAAGAGCTCAAAGGCAATGGGGGATTCGGCTATGATCCAATATTTTTTATACCTGAAAAATCTGTGACAATGGCAGAACTCTCCCTTGACGAAAAAAACCGGATCAGTCACAGGGCCAAAGCACTTGCTGAAGCTGAAAAAATTATAAGAAGACTCGTGCCGGACAGATGAACAAAAAAAAATCGAATATAATCCTTGTTGCTCTTAAGAATCATTATGGTGATGTTATGCCTGATCTTAAATACTCAAACATATACGAACTGACCATTGCAGTTGTTTTGTCTGCAAGAACAACTGACAGACAGGTAAACAGCATAACTCCCGAACTCTTTCTGCGCTACCCTGATTTCAAATCACTTGCGGCAGCCGAAACAGTGGATGTCGAATCTATTGTTAAAAGCACTGGTTTCTATAAAAACAAGGCAAAAAATATCATTGCACTTTCAAAAATAGTAGAGGAAGAATTTTGCGGAGCAGTACCGGATACAAGAGAAGCCATTATGAAACTGCCCGGAGCAGGAAGAAAATCAGCGAATGTAATTCTTTCTATGGGGCATAACATTCCGGCTTTGGCTGTGGATACTCACGTTATGAGAATCGCCAAAAGACTGGGATATACATCCGCATCAAATCCGCTTGATATTGAAAATGACCTTACAGCAATTATACCAAGGGAGGACTGGACTGAATCACACCTTCTTTTTATCAGGCACGGGAGGAAAATCTGTACAGCACGTTCGCCAATATGCGAGAAGTGCCCTGTGGCAAAATGGTGTAAAAGCGCTTTCACTTTCTGATAGTTACGACTTTAGAACCGCAACTCTTGGAAGGCCTGCATAATCATTCAGAGTGGAAACAGTAAATCCCTTTTTCACTCCTGCATCCTTAACATAATCTTTCATCTTCTCTCCAATTTCAAGAAGAAGAATGCCGTTTTCAGAAAGATAACCACCTGCATGGTCAATTATTCTCGAAGTAATCTCTCTTCCCTGGTCCTCAGAATAAAGAGCCAGATCAGGTTCAAAGCAGAGATCCTTCTGAAGTGTATGCTCTATCTCCCTGTCGACATATGGAGGATTCGAAATGATAAGATCAAACTTCATCCCTCCTACAGTAGAAAAAAGATCGCCCTCAAGAAAATGAACCGAGTCTTTCCCCAGGATCTGCTCCGCATTGTATTTGGCAACTTCAAGAGCTGCCCCGGAAATATCTGTTGCCCAAACCTCTGAATCGTTTCTGGAATATTTGAACGCAACAGCCACAGCTCCGGATCCTGTACAAAGATCAAGCACTACTGAATTCTGTGGACAATAATATATCGCCATATCAACAAGCAATTCAGTTTCTGGCCTGGGGATGAGAACATCAGGAGTGACTTTAAAATCGAGAGAATAAAATTCTTTATTACCGGTAATATATGCAACTGGCTCGAAATTCTCTCGTCTTTTTGCAAAGCCTTCAATTACTTTCAGCTCTTTTTCAGAAAGAATCCTCTCATTGTCCATATAAAGTCTGTACTTCTCTACAGAAAGGGCATGAGCGACAAGAACATCTGCATCGGTTTCTGCACAATCCATACCTGCATTTCTGAATCTGGCTCTCAGCTCTTTCAATTTATCATTTACAAGCAACAGTGTTCTCCACTCTTATCAGTTTTTACCTACCTGTTTCAGCTGCTGATCCCTTTCATATTCCCTTAGAGGACCTACAACTTCATCCAGCTCTCCGGAGAGGACACTCTCCAGAGAATAGAGAGTAAGATTTATTCTGTGATCAGTGACTCTGGACTGAGGGAAATTATATGTTCTGATTCTCTCGCTTCTGTCTCCCGAGCCTATCTGCGATTTTCTTGCCTCTGATTCCTTTGCCATTTTTTCATGATTTGCCTTCTCGAGCAACCTTGCTCTCAATACACGCAAAGCCTTGGTCTTATTCTTTAGCTGTGATTTTTCGTCCTGACATGTAACTACCATTCCGGACGGGATGTGAGTTATCCTTACAGCAGAATCAGTGGTATTAACTGACTGGCCTCCATGTCCGGAGGAACGATACACATCGATCCTGAGTTCATTGGGGTCAATATCTATCTCATTTTCTTCAGCTTCGGAAAGAACAGCAACAGTAACAGCAGAAGTATGCACCCTGCCTCCTGATTCAGTCGAAGGAACTCTCTGCACTCTGTGAACACCGGATTCATACTTGAGGCAGTCATATGCAGCTTCGCTCCTCACAGAAAACATCACCTCTTTGTATCCGCCGATCTCTGTGGAGTTGCCGTCAATATATTCAAATTTCCATCCCTTAATATCAACATATCTTGTATACATCCTGAAAAGATCAGCAGCAAAAAGTGCAGCCTCATCTCCTCCGGTTCCGGCCCGTATCTCTACTATGACATCCTTGCCGGAATTTGGATCTCTGGGAAGAAGCATTACAACAAGGTCCTCATCGAGTTTCTGAAAAGTCTCTTCGAGTTCAGCAACCTCTGATTGCAGCATTTCTGCCATATCCGCATCAGATTCATCTTTCAACAGTTCCCTGGAATCCTCGAGTTCCTTTTTAACTTTTTTATATTCTTCAAATTTACTCACAACCGGTGAGAGCTGTGAATGCTCCCTGTTAAGATCCCTGAATTTATTCTGGTCAGAGATTACTTCAGGCCTTGTCATCTCCTGTTCCAGTTCATGGCATCTTTCGCAAAGAGCCTTTAATTTTTCTTCCATAATTATACCTCAAATAATAACGAGAGATTAAGGGGATAATCCATTCGATTATGTTTCCTGTTTATTTATGTCAATGATATTTTCCGGGCATCAGTGGGGGGGGATGGTTTATGAAAATCTGCGCTCCCGGGAGGACTCGAACCTCCGACACATGGTTTAGGAAACCACTGCTCTATCCGCCTGAGCTACGGGAGCAATCATAATTCTGTACAATAATCAAAAAACAGCATATTATTGCAAGAATAAATCGCAGTTAAACACAGAAATATTAACAGCTCCGCTTTAGCGGCAGCGTTAAAAATTCTGTCAGGTATACATATTCTTTCTTTTGGATGTTACAATCCGCTGAAAATCCCTGATATTCTTTACAACAATTCTGTCTTCATAGAGTTCGATCTTGTCAAGCTGGAGAAAATGGTTCAACACCTTTTGAACATCTGCGTCTGCCATCCCTGCCCAGCTTGCAACCTCCTGAGATGTTGCCTGAAGTGTAATATCACTTTGAAAATCAAGGTGCGGGTCCTGTTCTGCAAGCATTATGAGAACATCCATAACCTTGGCCTGAGGTTCCTCAAGAAGAAGAATCATCAGTCGTCTTTTGGCATCATAGATTCTTTTGGAAAAAATAAGCAGCAGCTTGTATGCAAGCTGAGGATTCCCCTGAAGCAGAGCATCAAAATTATCCCTGTGAAATTTGAGAAGTTTGACAGGATCCATTGCTATTGCAGTAGCAGAACGGGGCTCTTCTTCAAGTATTGACATTTCGCCAAAAACATCACCGTCTGACATAATATCAATGGTTTTTTCCCTGTCATTTATCAGCTTTACTATCTTGACCCTCCCGGACTGAATAAAATAAAATTCATTCCCGGGCTCAAATTCGCAGAATATTATTTCATTTGGTGAATATTCAACACCGAATCTGGAAAAGAAACTGTCATCAAGTAACATTTAGCCTTAACCTGCCTGTTTTTGTAACTCACGGATCCTCGATTCGGCCTTTTGACCAATTGAATCACCGGAAGACATTGCTGCTACCTTTTTATAATAAGCAAGAGCCTTATCATTCTGCCTGGCCTGCTCTAAAATATTCCCTATCAGAAAGAGAGAATCCCTGACTTTATCCGAATCAGGATATTCCTTTAATACGGTTCGAAAAGCCTCCATTGCTTCCCTGCCCTTCGATAATTTAAGCTTGCACCTGCCTGTCTCATACCACGCTGATGCAATGATATTCTTCGAATTCCGGTCATCAGATGAAGCAGATATTATTTCACTGAAGGATGCCAGTGCAGATTCAAGACTTCCTTCGTTAAATTCCCTCAACCCTTTTTCATAAACCGAATGAAGGTCTTTTTTGGCGGATGGTTCGTCAAAACTGAAATCGTCCAAACCGTCCAGAGTATCATCACCTGAAAGAAAATCATCCATTTCAGAGGATATTCCATCCTGTGGAGCCCTTTTGTCCGAATCCACCATGGGCGCACCTTCATCAAATGAAAAATCATCCGGTGGAGATGAAAAATCCTGAGTGAGTCCTGAATCCTCTTCAGACGTATCCATAAAATCAGGCATTTCAGGCTGACTCAACGGAGGAGGCATAAAATCACTGGAAGGCATTACTGCGCCTGAATCAATATCCTTAATCCTCTTCATAGCAATATCCGCATATTGAGAATCAGGATAATACTCCATATACCTTTTAAACGCATACTGGGCCTGTGGAAACACGCCTGCATTGTAATAATATTCCCCGATTCTGAATAGTTCGACCTCCTGAGTAACAACCTCGCCTTCTTCAAGAACCGAACGTACCATCTTACCGATTCGCCTGAGCTGGTTACTGAAGACTCTCAGCATCTTTCTTACAACATTTATGTTCTTGAGAATCAGCCTCTCAAACTCTGCAAGACCCATTACCAGAACTACTGTTTCGCCAATGGTCTGGGCTGTCTCTTCACGGGGATATTTTCCAAGAGCAGATTTTACCCCGAAAAATTCCCCCTGCCTGACATCCTCCTTAACCTCTTCGCCTGTATCAAGCTTAATTGAGGTAAGTATTACCCTGCCAGACTTGAGTATATAGATATTCT
>CAZEJW010000113.1:0-12682 GCA_964512685.1 uncultured Leptospirales bacterium
CCGGTTCTGGAATTCCTGCGAGTCTGTTTGTATATCTTTTCCATATTATTTTTTCTGTTTCCTTCGATTGTGCAAAATGATTCGTAATTTTCATTGAGTAAAATTCTTTTTCTGTATAACCACTGAACTCAATCAGTCTCCTGTTTGCATAAACAGGCATCCCGTCCAGAATCAGTAAAACTCCATCGTTTGCATTCTCTACAATTGCTTTATATTTTTTTTCTGAAACACCCATCGCCAGAACTGCGCTTTCTCTCTGTCTCTGAATATGGATAATCCTGTTAGTAAGACCGAGCGGCAGCAAAAACGCGGCAATTGTTGATCCAATCTGATACCACCAGTTTGAAAGAAAATTTTCAGGAATAACTGAATAAACCATTAAAGATACAAGAAATGCTCCGATTAGAAATGTAGCCCAGGTAAACATAAAGAAATATGAATACCTGACTTTCCTTTTTACGGATATGATCCCTGATATTATACAAAGGATTACTGATATTGATATAGCCATTACAGAAATCTGTGTGGAATAATAATAATCGATAAAAAATGATGTGATTACTGCAAAACAGTAAAATAGCAGTAAAAAATTCATCATTTTATCAACCGAAGAAACATTGTGTTTCAGATTTAGAAACGATTTAGAAAATAAGAGTGTGCTGGCACATGCAAGGTAAATAAATACCGGATTTGAATGGTTGGACCACCAGGAAGAAGAAGGCCATAAATATTCCTGAGCAATCCCATTGAAAATCATTGAATATACTGTTATCGCTAAAATAAAAACTGAGATATAGATATAGGATTTATCCTTGAATGAAAAATATACAAAAAGATTGTATATTATAAGTGCAAACATAACTCCATAATAAAGCCAGAGATAGGGCAGTTCAGAATCTCTCTTGTCATGAAAAGCCTCCATACTGTAGGCTTCCAATTTGATTATTAATGCACCTGATGTTTTCAGCCTTATATACCTTGTGTTGCTCCCCGGACGTTCAACAAGTGGAAAAACATGTTTTCTGTATTTAACTATCTGGTCTTTGAAAGGGATTGAATCACCTGAATCCATTCTTTCGAATAAACCATTAGCTTCAGTAAAAACAGTTATTGAATCTATAAGAGGATAGCTGCTTTCAAGCATCCACTTTACGGTTTTCTCTGAGAGATTGCCTGTTTTTATCCTGAACCAGAACGCTGATTTGCTGTAGCCAATATTATGCCTGTAATGTTTGAATTTTTTAAATCTGATTGTATGATTTTCATCAACTATATCTTCAATCGTGAGATGTCCGGTCTTATCCTCATAATATGAAAGGTATTTGTTTACAGGACTTTTGTAAAAGGATTCGTTGATCAGGAATTCCTTAGCGCTTGATTGAAGCGGGATAACAATTACGAAAATGAATATTAAAAGCAATGTAAAGGTGTATGATTTTTTTTTCATGAAGGCTGTTTTTAAATTACTGAATATTAAGGATTGTAAACCGCTTAAAAAAGTTCAGACCGAAACTTCGGTCAGTTTCTTCAGATTAATTTTTTATGGAAGCATAATCAAAAAGTCAAGAGATTTATGAGGTTTTGGTTAATCAGCTTTACCATATGGGAATTATAAAAAATAATTTTTCATATTGTATATGTATTTTCAAATAAAACAAAAGTTTAAATTTTATTTTTTATGTTGATTTTAAGAATAAGATGAATAAACACTGTTTATTCATCTTATTCTTAAAAAAATCTTAGGCTCTTCAGAAATTATTATTACAGAAAATTTTAAATATCATTGGAGTCGGCACAATGAATGAAATAAATTCAACTCAAAATATAATCGAATTACCCAGAGGTGGTTTTCTTGTTAAAACCACAATCGGAGATATCCAGTTTGGGTCACCACCTGAAACAATAAAAGATACCATGCTGTTGCAGGGAGGAGTGCCACATATCTATGTGCTTCCGGCTGAAATGTTCAGCTGGGTAAAGGGTATAAGTATTGCAGAGATTGAATTCCCCATTTACTATAATTTTTTTCTTAAAAATAAAAAAACTTATATAATCTGCCGGGCAGAGCAGTTTCATCAGATGAAAACAGTTCTCCATGAATCAGTTTTTGGACCCAAAAATCTTGATCTTTCGGCAGATTTTGTTTCGGATTATATGAATATCCCTGACCTGCAAAGTGAAATTGATTATTTCCGGGGAGGACGTAAACTATCGGACCTTATATCATTCGGCCTTTTTAAGAATAATTCGTTTACATTCAAGGGAGTAAAAATTGAAATTGACGAATCAGGGAATTTCTCCGTAACCGAAAAGAACAAAACAGTAAAAAATATTCCCGGAAAAATCAACTATAAACCAACGTATAAAATAGGTCAAAGACTTCCCGAACCATATATCCCTCCACTTTTTGGAGTTACATGCCTGGGTCCGAGTCATGGTTTCGATCCTGAAGAAAACACTTCAGGTTTTATTATATGGCTGAACCATCAGGGTGTGATGGTAGACCCTCCTGTGAACTCAACAGAATGGCTGGAAGATTCTAACGTTAATCCCAAGTTTATCGACAGTATAATCCTCACTCACTGCCATGCTGATCACGATGCCGGTACATTTCAGAAAATACTGGAAGAGGGCAAGGTAACGATTTATACAACAGAAACAGTCATGATGAGCTTCCTCAGAAAATATTCGGCTTTGACCGGGGTGTCCGAAGAATATTTAATGAAACTGTTTGTATTTCACCCTGTAAAAATAGGTTCTCCTGTTTTTATCAATGGCGGTAAATTCGACATGTTCTATACTCTGCATTCCATACCAACAATAGGGTTCAGCATGGAATTTCAGGATCAGACCTTTGTCTATACATCCGATCACAATAATGATCCGGAACTACATTCGGCGTTGTTTGACAGCAAAGTTATTACAAAAGAGAGGTATGATTCTTTGAAGAATTTTCCCTGGGACTCAAGGGTTATTTATCATGAATCAGGGGTGCCGCCTCTTCATACTCCTGTGGCTTATCTTAACTCGTTACCTCCAGAAACAAGAAAAAAAATAGTTGTATATCATATTGCAGGGAAGGATTTTCCTGAAGATACAGATCTTACACTTGCAAAATTCGGAATGGAGCATACTCTCTATTTCGAGACACAGCCACCTGCTTTCGAGAAATCCTACCTGATTCTTGGTATTTTAAAACGACTGGATTTTTTCCAGGATGCCGGTATAGAAAAGGCACAGGAATTCATCAATATAGTCGAAGAGGAAAAATATTCGAAAGGGGATATTATCATTAGAAAAGGAACAAGAGGGGACAAATTCTATATTATCTATTCAGGGAATGTTTCCGTTGACAGCGGAGGACTCCAAAAAAACAAGATATACGGTGCTTATGATTATTTTGGAGAAGTTGCCCTTGTAACAGGAGGCTCGCGTGCCGCTGACGTAAAAGCTGAAACAGATATTGTTGTCTATACAATCGAAAGGGATAAATTTCTTAATTTTATTGTCGGGACAGAATTTGAAAAGACCCTTAAAAGACTTGCAAGAGTTAGGAACAGTGAAACATGGAATCTCCTGTCAATGAGTGAATCATTCCGGCAGTGTACAGCATCTCAAATCACATGGCTCGAATCAATTTTTATCCCGATGGAAATGGAAAGAGAGGGGATATTGATAAAAGAAAACACTTTGCCTGATTATGCCTGTATAATCAGTAAAGGCGAAGTTTTTGTTAGCAGACGCGGGCAGGATATAGCGGTACTGAAGAGAGGTGATCTTGTCGGTTCATTTATGGAAATTGACAAAGAAGAACCTTCAGCATATAGCTTTTCATATAAGGATAATATATCGATATATGCAATGCGCAGAGAAGATGTAAAGAGGTTCATCTCTCACAACCCGGGTCTTCTCATGAAAATTGATTATCCATTCAGAAGCTGAGGACTGTTCATGAGAAACTCAGGATTATGATATGAAGGTTAGTTTTTTTTCAGGTGCCTGTTGACAAATTCATAAAAATCTTCCCGTTCTTTTGACAGAGCCCCTTCAAGAGTTGTTGTATCTCTGAATTCAATCAGTTGTTTTACTGTTGTCATCATCTGACGGTTTACGGATGCAATCGAAGAGGCTATCTCCTTAACTCTTTCAAGCAGTTTATCCTCAGGTACAACTTCGTTAACAAGACCGATTCTCAGAGCTTCTTCTGCCCTTACGAATTCACAGGTCAATGACAACTGTTTTGCCATTCTCTGTCCAACTGTCTTTTGAAGAAGCTGTGTCATTCCCCAGCCCGGATGAATGCCTACTTTTGAATGAGTGTCAGCAAAAGATGCTTTTTCAGAAGCAATCATAAAATCACAGTTAAGTGCAAGCTCAAAGCCGCCGGTAATGGCATGCCCGTTCACTGCTGCGATTATTGGTTTATGGCAGTCTCTGAAAACATCAACCATATCCCGTCCATCTCCACGCGGATCAAACAGATTATCAGTCGCGATTGAGGCAAGGTCGATACCTGAACAGAATGATTTACCATTTCCTGTTATTACCAGTGTACATATCTCTTCATCAGCAGAGGCAGAATCTATTGCATTATAGAGATTTACCAGGAGATCCTGATTGATAGAATTTCTTCTGTCCGGACGGTTAAGGGTAATGATTGCTGTTTGTCCTTCTTTTGTATATAATACAGATTTATCCATTTTTAATACTCCTGATTAGAGTTGCAATCTCAACTGCTTTACAGAGAGATATTTTCTCAGAATTAATTTCAGAACCAAACACTGATATATCTTTATTGTTTCTGATTTGAATACGGTCAAGAAAAAAAGCAATTGACTTTAGTTATGAATAAACTATTTTTATTATCAGTTCGATATTCGTGACTTTTGCTGTTATGATATTCTAAAGGAGAAATTCAATGGATTTCACTATCAAAAATCTTGGTACATGCACTCATCAGTCTCCAATACTCAGAAACAATATGTCGCGGGAATCAGCTTTTGTAGATGATACTAAAAAAATGAGATGGGACGTTATGGTCAGATGTGATAAAACTGAACAGAAGGTCCCTAATGAATGTTTTGAACTTGCCGGTCAAAGGGAGATGGTTTATTTCGATGCAGAGGAAACAAAATCTGCAATCGTGACATGCGGAGGTCTGTGTCCCGGAATAAATGATGTAATAAGATCGATTGTGATGGAAACATATTACAGGTATGGTAGTAAGAAAATATATGGAATAAGATATGGATACAGAGGACTCGCTCCTGATGCAGAGTTCAAACCGGTAGAACTCTGTCCCAATATGGTCAAGGATATACATATGGATGGCGGAAGTATCCTGAGTTCCTCCAGAGGGGGAATGACAGATAAGGAACTACTTGTTGATACTATCGAGGAAATGGGAATAAATATTCTTTACACAATCGGAGGAGACGGAACTCTAAGAGGCGCCCATGAAATATCCGAATTAGCAAAAGCCAGAGGACTTGATCTGGCCGTTGTTGGAATTCCCAAGACAGTTGACAATGATATTAGTTTTATTCAGCGATCTTTCGGATTTGAAACTGCTTTTGCAAAGGCAGTTGATGCAATTTATGCCGCTCATGTTGAAGCTGAAGGAGCCCCCAATGGCATCGGCCTTGTGAAACTTATGGGCCGACATTCGGGGTTTATCGCAGCAAGTGCTGCTCTTGCCATGAATGATGTTAACTTCGTATTGGTACCGGAGGTCGAATTTGAACTCGACGGTCCCAATGGATTTCTTCATCATCTCGAGGAAAGGATTAAAAAGAGACACCATGCCGTTATCTGCGTGGCGGAAGGTACAGGGCAGGAACTTCTGAAATTAGAGGGTGGAATGACAAAGTATGACAAATCCGGCAATGTTGTGCTTGAAGATATTGGCAAATTCATGAAATCAAGAATCCTTGATCATTTTAATTCTAAAAATATTGAGGTCAATTTAAAATACATTGACCCGAGCTATATAATACGAAGTTCTCCTGCTACTGCGAATGATTCAGTCTTTTGTGCCCTTTTGGGTCAGTATGCCGTTCATGCAGGTATGGCGGGAAAGACAGATCTCGTTATTGGGCAGTGGAATAATATTTTTACTCACGTTCCGATTCCACTTGCGATTTCAAAACGTAAAACCATCAATCCAAACTCACGATTCTGGAATCATGTCATTGAAGCGACAGGCCAGCCAATCAGAATGGTAAACAGATAGATTTCAGGAGATTATTGTGAATATAATCATAGGTCATTCCAATATGGATCTCGACTGTATGGGCTCCATTGTTTTAGCTCGTTATCTTTATCCTGATTACATTCCTGTCAGAAGCAGGCTGATTCACCCGGTAGCAAGGAATCTATATAACATGTATCAGTATCATCTTGATTTTATTTCTTCTGACGAACTCAGGGATGTAAAAGTTGAAAAAATTGTAATGGTTGATACAAGGTCATACGGCAGAGTAAAAGAATATTTTGAATATATCGGTGACTTTGATGGAGAGATTGAAATATACGATCATCATCCCTCTGATGTATTTGATTTTGAGAATGCAGTTGTTCATGAAACAGAATGCGGATCGAACACAACAATTCTTGGAAAGATGCTGATGGAAAGAGGAATAAAAATTGCCCCGGAAGATGCAACAATTGCACTTGCAGGCATTTATGCTGATACAGGAAGTTTTGTGCATGAAGGTGTTTGTGAGACAGATTTTAATGTTGCGGCATATCTTGTAAGCTGCGGAGCATCGATTAATCTTGTTAAAAATTTTCTTAAACCATTAAAAGAGAATCATCAGATCTCTCTTGTTCATGAAATTCTTAACAGCCTGGTTTACAGGGACTATCATGGCCATTTGATAATAATGGGCCATATCGAAATGGAAAAACAGGCCGGCGGACTCGCCGCGGTAGTCGAAAAGGTTTTTGAGGTTGAGGATTCAGACGCGATATTCATGGTATTTTCTTTCAAAAAAGAAAAGAAGGCTTTGATAATTGCAAGAAGCAACTCTGAAACAATTGATGTAAACGAACTACTTAAACAATTTGGCGGAGGAGGGCATTCCGGAGCATCATCAGCAAATATAAAAAAAACAGATGGTGAAACAGTATACAATGAACTCCAGGCTGTTCTTCTTGGCAAACTATCACCTGCTGTAACAGCAGCTGATTTAATGACAAAGGATGTGGAGTGTGTTCATGAGGATTCTTCCCTTCTGGACGCGTCTGTATTTTTCGAGAATATAAATCATACCGGCGGGCCTGTGGTGAATATGGAAGGCGAACTGACCGGCATGATAACACTTCGGGATATCATGAAAGGCCGCAAAGCGAACCAGATGCATGCTCCGGTAAGGGCCTTTATGAGAAGAAATGTAATAACAGCAGATTTAAACACAACATTAAGAGAAATAGAGACAATCATGTTTGACAACAATATCGGTCATCTCCCGGTACTTGAAGGTACCAGGCTTGCAGGGATTGTAACAAGGTCAGATTATCTGATGTATATGGGGAAGGTAAAAAGTCAGGAAAAATCAGATGACGCATGACGCGTCATCTCTTATCTTCAGAAACGTGATATTCTTTGCCTCCCAGTATCAATCTTATGTTTTTTCCAAGGCTGAAAATTTCAGCCGCTTCAGAAAATTTTTTCTGCAACTCAAAATATTCCTCACTCAGAAATACAATTTTTCTGTAGTTATGACCAGTGGTTCGAAGAAGCCTGGCATCGATCCATTCTGAACCATTGAACCAGAACTGTATTCCGGATACAGTTCTTACTTTCATGAAAATGGATTTATCGTCAGTTGATTTTTGGCCATAAGAACCGGACTGTTTCATCTTTTGAATTTCATTGCTGGCCTGAACGCCTTCAATTCCATCCTTTTGAATCATGGATCTGTATTTTTCTTTGCAGGCATTATATTCTTTTGCTTCCGATCTCTTAAATGGTGAAGGGAAAGGTCGATACAAAGGAGGATCCTTCCTCTCATTTTCGAGTATCAGGAAACTGGTATATGGTGTAATAATACCATACTTTGTTGCCAGTCCTGTTATTTCATTGATTTTTTCACGCCTGTTGCCATACAGACGAATCGAGTCAAGAAGCTCTGCTATTCTTTTTGAAGCCCACAGGGTTGGAAGAAAATCATGTTTTCTGTCATCATCAGGAAAAAAGAGCTTCATTCTATGTGTTATCTTTCTGTTATCAGAATATCCGCTCAGTTCAACCCCGGCATTACCGCTTCCGGAATATCTGCCAGTAAGAACCAGAGTTGATCCTCTGAAAAGATCAGGAATTTTACCGGGACATGTTTTGAAAATATTGACTGATCCGGATATCCTTATTTCAGGATCAGTCAGGACAGGAGAATTAACTTTTTCAAAAAAACTGCTGATACTGTTCAGAATATTTTCATCTGGTTTAATATATGTTCTGAAGGCTTTTGTTTCTTCGGTTATTCTGTCAAGAAGAAGAGTGTTTATATCATACCCGATACCGAACGTAAATATTCTTGTTCCCCGGGAGGAATATTTCAGAGAATCAAGAATTTTGACCGTACTGGTCTCTCCAATGGTTGGTTTTCCGTCAGTTATGAATACTATGACCCTGTGTCTTTTTCCCCCCTGACGCAGAGCTGTTTTAAGTGCATCATCAATATTGGTTCCGCCTGCGGGCTGCAGGTTATCAATGAATGCGTACGCTTTTTTCAAAGAGGCTTTTGTAGGATTAGAAGGCGTATTGAACAGTTGCCTGACCTGTGAAGAAAATCCAATTATCTGAAATCCTGAATTCTGCCTTATATTGTCAATGCAGTATTTAAGCGATTCCTTTGCCTGGATAATTTTTCTGCCTCTCATGCTGCCGGATGTATCCAGAACAAATATTATATCCTGACTGACATCTTTCCGAACCTTGTATAACGGTGTTATATCAAGCAGGAAGAATCCCTCTCTTTCATATCTCTTTTTACTGGCGAGCAAGGAGAAATTCATGCCTCTGCTGATGTGTGAAAAACTGATATCAAAATCCCTGTCAGGGAGAATATTTTTATCCTCATATGAAATGTGTTTTTCATTGCCAGAGATTGTAACAGTTTCATGCCTGTAATAAGGACAGATAATCTCTCCAATTTCATGTGACGATCTGATCTTTATATCCACACTTACACGTTTTAGCGGTTTTGATGAAAATTTTTCTGTGTTCAGCGGATATGAATAAAAAACCCTGTTATTATCTTTTTTAAGAATTTCCCTGTAACGAATCGTTATACTTTTCGTTTCATTTGGCTCAAAAGGATAAATCTTCACCCTGATGAGATTCCTGTTACTGTATTCAAGCAGGGCAGGGTCTTTCATCCTTCTTACTATATTTTCGTATATCCGTGCAGCCTGCTGCGAATCCATAAGTTCGGATTTCATTAAACGTCCGTTCTGGTAAAGGGCGAACGAATCAATGGCTGCATTATCCGGAACAGGAAAAAGGTATACTCCCTCTGCTCTGAAACGGGCAGGATTATAAAAATCCTGCTCGATAAGAGTTTCTGCTGCAAGTTCATCAATTTTGACCTTTACTCTGTGATCAGTCACAGCAAGTGTAAAACCGCCCTGTGTATATTTCCCGGGTTCTGTCACAATAAATCCGTCAGCCATCAATGCGATTGGAGACAAAATTAAAAAATACAGAATCAATATGATCATTTTACATATAGTTTTCATGATATTAACCCGTTATTTGAATCTGTAAGACTTTTTCTCCGCCTGCTTCCTGATGGATGAAAGGATTGCCTGATCAAGCGTATTTTTCTCAGACCTTTTCTTCATCTCTTTTTCAATAAACTTCTTTCGTTCGACATTGAGTTTCTGAAGTTTTTCCTGAATCTGTTTCCTTTCAGTGAGTTTGTTGTCAATATACTTTTTCTTCTCATCTTCTGACATATTTTTCATCTCTTCAGGAAGTTCGTCGTGTTTGATTGATTCCATTTTTACGCTTCCTTTTTTTAATGCATCAACAAGATCCCAGCCGCTATTTCTGTAATGAGAAGAGGATTTAGCAATTGATCTTTGCACGGCTGATTCCTCACTCATCGAAAGAGCCTTTTTATCCTGTTCTTTTTGTCTTGCCTTGTATGCGATTCCTTTTCTGCCATAAGCTATATAAGTCGAATTAAGTTTTCTGCCGAGTTTCTTGATCTCATCATCCTGTGGTGCGGGAATATAAACCGCTCTGGAGTTATGGTCTATATTCAAATAGGTCCCATCAGCAAGATCAGCTCCTCTTTTCCAGTCAGTGTTTATTCCCTGCCGATAATCTCCACAGAAAATGGTATTTACAATAACACCTGATCTTATCGATCTTCTGCAGGCTTCAGCATAAGGAAGTTGTCCCTGAGAAAAAGGCTCGTTGCCTGCAATGTAAATAACCTTGAGGTCTGAACTTTTTTTACTCCAGTTCAGACCTCTTACTGCTGAATCAATTACCATTCCACAGTACTCGCTGCCTCCGTTTGTGGTAAGCCTGAACAGTTCTTCAGATACCCTGTCGAGGTCTGTTGTGAGAGGGGTTACCATCCTGATATATCCTTCACCCCTGGCAAGATTGTCATTTCCATATTCATAGAGAGCAACTTCAAGAACCGGTGTTTGACCGTCTTTTTTGGCCAGAGCCAGTTCATTAACTATTTTCCATAATTGAGATTTTGCCTGATCGATCAGACCGTCCATACTTGAACTCGTATCCAGAAGAATTGCCATTTGAATTCTTGAATCCCTGGCAAATAATGATGCTGAAATGCCGAGTGTAATGATTAAAAACATTGATATACTGATTATTCTTTTCATTTTCTTCCTCCGTTTTTGTATTCAGAGTATTGACTGTAAGGAGAAAAGGAAGGTTCTCATTTTTTTCAGGATGGAGATTTTTTTATCAGGACTAAAATCTGTCATGCGGAGAGTAAATGGCCGGTCATCGTATGTTGAATATAATGGAGATTAATTATTGCAATCTGTCGCCATTTTTCGAAGTCTATATTGAGCGCAGTCGAAATGCTCAGCATGACAGATCCAGTATTCGATGATAAAAAATGATATACTACTTCATAAAAGTAAAAATTACATAACCTGGAGTGGATTTATCTCTTTCCGCAGTGAATTTCAGACTGTGCTTTTCTGTGAGAACTTTTATTTTTATCATGAAATCGTTCTTTTGCCCTTCAGAAATTTTCACTTTGAGTATGTTTCGGTTATCTGTAATTATTTCAGCATTTTCGAAGGATGCGGAAGCCCTGATGATTTCATCAAACGGGTTTAACCGGTCTTTTTCTGCAGAATAGATTTTTTTTCTGCTCTTTGCTGAAAAGGATTTATTCTGCATTAATTTTTCTGCCGGGACTGAGTCTGATACCGCGGCCCCTGTGGTTTCCTTCTTTCGCGCTGTTTCTTCTATGCCGGATATTATTTCTGCTGCTTCTTCATCCACCTGAATGCCTTTAGCTGTTTTGCTTATTTTATCTGCAGGCATTTTTTTTATTTCAGCACGGGTAATTCTCTGTGGCTGTGAAACTGTTTTTTCTTTTATTTTAGGCTTTTTCTTTTTTTCAACCGGAACTTCTTCATGTTCAGATGTCTGTAAAGTTTCAGGCAAAGGAATCTGTTTCTGGTTATCAAATGGATTAACATAAAAGAATGTAATAGCGGCAATAATAACCAACGCTGCCGCTTCCACAGGGAAGGCTGCTGTTATTGAATGGATGACTCTGCTGAAAAATGTTTCATGCTCACTGGCATGGATTTTACTCATTACATTTGATGTAAAATATTTCGGTGCCGGTATCTGCTGCATTTTAGCAAGATTATGCTTTAACTGTTTGATTGATTCAAGTTCTTCTGCACATGAAGAACAACCCTTTATGTGAGCTTCAAGCGCGATTTTTGTTGAAGTATCAAGAGAATCTTCAATCAGTTCGGGGATCATTTTTTTTGCATCGCTACATTTCATTTTATCACCCCCGTTAGTTCTGTACGTATATTTCTTCTTGCCCTGTTCAGTCTGGATTTCAGTGTCCCGGTTCTTAGCCCGGTTATTGTTTTTATCTCGTCATACGATTTTCCTTCTATTTCTCTGAGTATTATAAGAATCCTCAGTTCTTCAGGAAGCCGGTTCAGAGCCTTTTGTATTTCACGTGACATTTCATTTGTCATGAATTCCTTTTCAGGTTCAAAACTGCAGTCTGATATTTCCATGCCTGCTGCTGATTCTTCACCGTTTTTCTGATCAATTGAAAGCATCTTCTTCATCCTGCTGAACTTTTCGCTCTTCATGTGTGTTCGGCATGTATTAACAGTGATTCTGTAGATCCAGGTTGACAGAGATGACCTGAATTCAAATTTACCGATATTGTTATACAGCCTGATAAAAACCTCCTGAGCGCAATCATCAGCATCATCGTAATCACCCAGGATTCTGAAACACAGATTGAATACCATATCCTTATAGAAATCTATCAGTTGCATAAAAGACCTTTCATTACCTGTAAGAGATTCCCTTACCAGTCTTTCATCCCTTTGATTTACTGTTTCTTTTTTCTTCTCTGTCATATAGACTCAATCCAGGCTGAAAATGATCTCATTTTCTGTTTATTCATTTTAAAATTTAAAAAAA
>CAZEJW010000113.1:12782-15148 GCA_964512685.1 uncultured Leptospirales bacterium
ATGCAGAACCCCATACTAACCTGATGGCATTTGCGGTCACTGATGATATAAAAAAAATCATTCTCGTAACACCACAGAATACCAGAAAATATACAAATATTCTGGAAAACCCGAGGGTTTCATTCATGATTGATTCAAGGCCTGCAAGAGGTAATGCAAACAGAGGAAGAGCAGTCAGCGTGTCTGGAAAAATATATACTCCATCAAAAGATGAGGCAGATTTGTTTTTATCAACATTTATTAAAAGGCATCCGCAAATGAGAGAATTTACAGAGTTGCCTGAAACAACAGTTATTGTTCTGGATGCAGATACTTTTTACTATATTGATGATTTATACAGGGTTACAGTTTTCAGGTCATAGAAAATATGTAAAGGCAATGCAAAACATTACCTTTACATTATTTATCAGGAATAGAGTGAAGTCAGCTGATCACCAAAGACCTGCATTATCTCTTTTCTTTTTACTTTCATTGTCTGAGTAAGCATACCATTTTCAACACTGAAATCTTCATGGGAAAAAACAAATTTCCTGGGGATTTCGTATCCTCCGCAGAAACCTTTCAGATGTTCCCTGATAAGCCTGGAAAGATAGGCTGTGAGGTCCGAATCCTTTATTGCTTCTTCAGGAGTTCCCCTTACGAGTTTTGCTGTCTCACGTCCGTTGAGAAGAACCTCAAAATCCGGAACAATCAGTGCAACATTAAATTCCTTGCCTTCACCAAAAAGCATGGCATTAGCAATACATGGAAGAAGTTTAATATTGGTTTCAATTGATTCGGGATGAACGTATTTGCCATTCGTCAGCTTGTATTCATCCTTGAATCTGCCTGTTACAAAGAGGTAACCATCCTCATCTATCTGTCCAAGATCTCCGGTTCTGATTCCGGGAAATCCATTCCACTTATCTTCCGCCAGAATAGATTTTGTCTGCTCGGGCTTATTCAGATAACCCATCATTACATGTGCTCCATATGCAACAATTTCTCCGTCCGGATTATCTTCTCCGGTTCTGGATTTATCAATCTTCACATGCATATTTTCAACACATTTTCCCACGCTTCCGTATTTGTTTCCATTAAGGGGCGAGTTCATGGTAATTGCCGGGGAAGTCTCAGACAGACCGTAACAGTCAAAGGTTGGAATGCCAATATCCTTAAAAAATTTAGCAATATCCGGATTCATTACAGCACTTGCTGTCATAACACCTTCAAGTCTTCCTCCGAATCTCTCTCTTATTTTTGAAAATACGAGTTTATCAAGTACCCGCAGTTTTAATGAAGGCTTCTCTTTTTCACGGCAGTTTACCGCTTCATTACATGCTGCATCAAAAAGCTTTTTCTTTAATCCGCCTGCTTCATCCATCATAATTTTAATGCCATTGTAGATTTTATTAAAAACGCGTGGAACAGCAATAAGATATGTTGGTTGTACTTTTTGAAAATCTTCTCCCAATGTATCAACAGATTCCATGAGGCCTATACATCCCCCGAACTGAAGAAAGTTGTGCAGTTCCGCACTAAGCCCATATGTATGAGCCCACGGAAGAATAGCAAGAGATACTGAATTTTCATCGAGTTCAGGAAATATATGATAACCGGACTGGGAACATGCACTCAGGTTTCCATGAGAAAGCATGACTCCCTTGGGATCACCGGTTGTACCTGAGGTGTATATAATTTCCGCCATTTCACTCCAGTGCGGTTTATATGACTCAATCGGATTCTTTTCTCCGTTTTTTTCAATCTCATTAAGCGATTTTTCGTCATCACCATAGATAATGAAAATTTCCTCAAGAGTATCAATTTCATCTTTCAGGTGTTCGACTTTAGCAAGTATTTCCCTGTCTTTTACAAAAAGAAATCTCAGACCACTGTCCTGTATTATGTATTTCCAGGTTTTTTCCAGTTCCTTTTCATACATTGGCACATAGGTTGCGCCCAGGCCATGAGTTGCATTTTCAAGAATAAACCATTCAACAGAATTGTTTATTATAACTCCAAGTTTTTCTCCCTTTTTGAGGCCAATCGAAGAGAGTCCCCCCCTTGCATTGTTAACTCTCTGTGCTACCTCTTTGTACGTTACCCATTCGTATTCACGGGTTTCCGGATTTTTGAATCCAAAAGCTCTCTTCTCTCCGAATTTCTTTACAGTATCTTCGAATAGTACAACAAGATTGGCTGGATGTGCATAGAATTTATCAACATCCCTTACTGTTTGTTCATCATATAAATTCATGTTATACCTGCTTTTTTATTATTTGTGAAAATAATGATACGCCAGTCAAAAAAATGAATACCGGTTACAAAACCGTCCAAAAGGTATTTTAGAAAATACTGTGTTTTTTTGTCAATAATATATTTATGAT
>CAZEJW010000114.1:0-15084 GCA_964512685.1 uncultured Leptospirales bacterium
TACCCGATATATTAGCCTCGGTACCCGATATATTAGCCTCGGTACCCGATATATTAGCCCTGGTACCCGATATATATTAACCCCGGTACCCTCCGAACAGGGCTGAAATGTACCCACAGGTCCGGCATTGCCTTTCACTCCAGCAGATGACCGGGAATATGTTCCCCGGTCATTTCAACTGCATTGTATTGCTGATAAATTAAATCCTGCATATAATTTTCTTGACCAAATTTTATATTGTTTACAAATGTAAAATCTCGTATTATTGCATTGATCAATGCACATTTCCCGTGAATATTACCAGCGGTTTTGTTTACCGGGCAACTGATAGCTGCACCAGTGTCACCACAGTTATTTTCGTAAAAATCAGGAGAGAAACAATTGGACGATAAGGATTACAGGGAGTATCAGCGCGAACTTGCGTCAATAACAGAGAATGTAAGGGAGCTGTATACCTCCATTGATATAGATACAAAGAAAAAAGAGCTCGCTGAACTCGAGGCACTCACCCTGAAGGAAGATTTCTGGAAGGATAAGGAAAAATTCGCAGAGGTAAATCAGAATATAAGCAGGCTAAAGAGAAAGATTGAGCCATGGAACGAACTTCTTGCTTCAGTTGGTGAAACCACAGAACTCATGGAAATGGCCATGAGCGAGCAGGATGAAGAACTCCTCAGGGAAATCTGTGATAATATTGATGACATAAAGAATAAATTTGAAGAAACCGAAACAAAGGAACTCCTCTCTGATGATGAGGATATTAACAACGCCTACATCTCGATCCATCCGGGGGCGGGCGGAACCGAGTCTCAGGACTGGGCAAGCATGCTTTTTCGAATGTATATGCGCTGGGCAGAAAAGAACAGGTATTCAATTGATGTTCTGGATTATACACCTGGTGAGGAAGCAGGCATAAAGAGTGCAACTCTCTTTCTCAAGGGGGATTACGCCTATGGATTCATGAAAGGCGAAATGGGGATTCACAGGCTGGTAAGAATATCTCCCTTTGATGCAAACAAGAGACGGCATACCTCATTTGCATCGGTTGAGGTGGTTCCGGATGTGCCTGAAGACATAGAGATGGATATCAATGAGTCTGAACTCAGGGTTGATACATACCGTGCCTCAGGTGCAGGCGGCCAGCATGTAAACACTACCGATTCGGCTGTAAGGATTACTCACATACCTACAGGAATTGTTGTTCAGTGCCAGAACGAAAGGTCACAGCACAAGAACAAGGCTTTTGCAATGAAAATGCTCAAAGCCCGCCTGCATGAATATCAAAAAGCCCAGCAGGATGAAAAGAGACAGGAACTCATGTCTGAGAAAAAGGACATCTCCTGGGGAAACCAGATCCGGTCATATGTTTTTCAGCCCTATACCCTGGTGAAAGACCACAGAACAGGAGAGGAAACCGGAAGTGTTGATTATGTTTTTGACGGGGATATCAGCAGGTTTATATTCGCTTATCTCAAAAATCTGAAGAAGGTTACCTGAGGTATTGTTGGCTGATCATCAGGCCTCAACCCGTGAGGTCTGATTTATATCTTCTGATTTTCTTCAGTTCATCTGCGCCTTTTTCTGCTTCAAGTTTTTGGAATTCCATTTCCTGTATTAAAACAGAATGCTTATTCCTGAGGTTTTCCATAATAATCCGGCATTCCACTTTTAGTTCTTTCAGTGCGCAGAATTCATTTCTCTCTTCAAGGATGATCATCCTTTCAAGTCTTCCGGCTGATATCCCGCATATTCCCGCAAGAATATCCTCTGACGATGAGATGTCGCAGTCGGTTGCGTCTACATCCTTTGTAATTTCATTGAATTCTTCTGTTGCATTGAAGTATTGTTTCTCATTGCCTGATTTGATGCTGTAGAGCATATCCGCCTGAAGCAGCACCAGCTTCTTGAGGGCGGATACCTTTTTTGTGTGAAGTTCTGTCAGTTTAGCCAGGATTGTTTTTGCATCATCCCTCAACGCTGAAGCTTCCCTTGCTGGTGGTGTTTACTTTATCTGATCTGGTTTCATTTGCCGAGATTTTATCCCATGCATCTCTCAGATTCTTCATGTGGGTAATTATTTCCTTTAAAACCTCTGAATCCTTCTTTATATTTGCCTCAAGTAGCCTTTTCTTGAAGTACATATAGAGATTGAACAGGTTCTGCGATATTTCTCCTCCATCCTTCATGTTAAGGGAATAAAGGAGTTCAGTTATAATATCCTGTGTTTTTATGATATTCTGATTAACTATATCATAGGTTTTAGGCTGCATATTCTCAACTGCAATGTTGAGAAATTTTATAGCGCCGTCGTAGAGCATTACAATGAGTTTTCCCTGGTTTGCAGTTGTTATCTGTGTTTCTTTGTATTGATCATAGGGATTTTTTCCCGGAAGCGCCATAAATAACTCCGTTATATTTAATGATAGAGAATGAGACCAGCCGGGTCTCTTTTCAGGATAAACAGGCCGGTTTCTTCTGCCTGTTTTATTATCGTATTAATCATGCCCTGACTTAACAGATATGTTCAGGCAGGGATTCATTAATTTTTAATTATCCCAGCCAAAATTCGTTTTATTCTCCAAGTACCTTTTTCACCCTGTCGTGAATTTCCTGGTATTTCATGAGTGTTTTCTCAATGATTTCATCAGGCAGGGGAGGGGGTGGCGAATTTTTGTCCCAGTCAGTTGTTTCCAGGTAGTCCCTTATGAACTGCTTGTCAAAGCTCACAGGGGATGTTCCCACTTTATAGAGTGATTTTTCCCAGTATCTCGAGCTGTCAGGTGTGAGTACCTCGTCTATGAGAATGAGTTCATTGTTGAGCATTCCAAACTCGAATTTTGTATCAGCAAGGATTATTCCTTCCTTTTCCATTATATCACGGCCGGTCTCGTATATGCTTATTGTGAGCTCTTTGAGCTTTTCAGCAAGTTCTTCACCCAGTGCATCCTTTACAACATCTATTGCAACATTTTCATCATGGCCTTCTTCTGCCTTTGTTGCAGGTGTGTATATGGGATTTTCAAGCTTTTGCGCCATCTGTAAGCCGGATGGCAGTTCTATTCCGCATACAGACCCCTTTTCCTGGTATTCCTTCCATCCGCCTCCGATTATGTATCCCCTTGCAACGCATTCGAAATCGATTCTTTCTGTTTTCTTTACAATGATTGACCTGTTTTCAAGGAGTTCAGGGAAGTCGCAGAATGGTTTTGGAAAATTGCTGAATTTATCTTCAACAATGTGATTTTTTACCTGTTTGATATTCCTGAACCACATGTTTGATACCTGGTTCAGTATTATTCCCTTTCCCGGAATCCCGTTTGGGAAAACCCAGTCAAATGCTGATATCCTGTCTGTTGATGCTATCAGCATGTGTTCGTCATCCACCCTGAAAAGATCTCTTACCTTGCCGCTGTAGATTTTTTCAGCGCCGGGAATTTCGATTTTTGTTACCGGTTTCATTTATATCCCTCTTAACTCATTTTTTTTCTTAATAGTTCATTAACTATTTTTGGATTCGCTTTTCCGCGGCTCTCTTTCATTATCTGGCCAACCAGGAATCCAATTGCTTTCTCTTTACCATTTCTGAAATCTTCAACAGACTGAGGGTTGGCCTCAATAACACGGTCGATTATTGGCTCTATTTCGGATGTGTCCGTAACCTGTTTGAGACCCTGTTCTTCAACGATTTCTCCTGCTTTTTTGCCTGATTCAATCATGTCATTAAATACTTTCTTTGCAATCTTGCCGCTGATGGTATTGTCATCGATAAGTTTTAAAAGCTCTGCAAGCATATCTGCTGAAACATTGAAGGTTTCAATCATTTCTGCATCATCGATTCTTCCGAGAAGTTCACTCTGTATCCAGTTCGATGCCTTTTTGGCATCAACCCCGTTTTTAACTACCTGTTCATAGTATTCAGCAAGCTGGCGTACTGATGTGAGAACTGATGCATCATATTCTGAAAGACTGAACTCAGATATGAATCTCTGCATTTTCTCATCCGGCAGCTCCGGCATGGTTACTGCTATTGCATCAATATACTCTTTATCAAGAATCACTGGAGGAAGATCCGGATCAGGAAAATACCTGTAGTCATGCGCGTCTTCCTTTGACCTCATGCTGAAGGTTATATTTTTGTCTGCATCCCAGAGACGGGTTTCCTGAACTATTTCATCCTTTTTGCCAGCTTCAACAAGGGAAATCTGTCTTTCGCGTTCATAGCTTATGGCTGCTTTAACAGCCTTGAACGAGTTGAGGTTTTTTATCTCAACCTTTTCGCCAAGTGTTTGTACACCTTTTTCGCGGACAGAGATGTTTACATCGCATCTCAGGCTTCCTTCCTCCATGTTTACATCTGAAACACCAATGTATTTCATTATGGATTTCATTTTTGTGAGATACTGGTATGCTTCCTCTCCTGTTCTCATGTCAGGTTCAGATACTATCTCAGCAAGTGGAACTCCTGTTCTGTTCAGGTCAACGAATGATACATCCTTGCCAGGTATTTCAGAGTGGATTGATTTACCTGCATCCTCCTCCAGGTGAAGCCTTGTTACACCAATACGTTTTTTATCACCGTCAGCAATGATGTCAACGTATCCCTTTTCACAGATTGGTTTGTCATACTGGGATATCTGGTATGCCTTTGGGAGGTCGGGATAAAAGTAGTTTTTTCTGTCGAATTTACTGTATTCTGCTATTTTGCAGTTTATTGCCAGTCCTGCGAGTATGCCTTTTTTCAGAACTTCCTCGTTCAGGACGGGCAGAACACCCGGTAGTCCGAGACATACAGGGCATGTCTGCGTATTGGGTTCTGATCCGAACTTCGTTGGGCACTTGCAGAAAATTTTGGTCTCTGTGTTGAGTTGAACATGGACTTCAAGTCCTATTACTGATTCATATTCCATTTTTGAAAACCTGCCGCATATTTAATTGAAGGCAGCGGATTTATTTTGCTGTTAACCGCGCGCCTGCTTTTCGATTTTAAGGTTAGAATTTTTATACAGAGCGGATCATTGTCAATCAATAATTATATGTGTAGAAACAGGAAAGGGTACACCCGGCCGCCAGAATCGACCGGATGTACCCTTTCCTGTTGGGTATAAAATTATTTCATTTATATCTGGACTTCATTCTTTCTGCATTGTTTTTAGCAATCATTTTGTCAGGGTCATAATCCTTCTGTCTCGTTTTGAGAACAATAGCAACAACTGCAACAAGCAGAACTACCGCTAATATGATAACTTCCATGCTGCCTCCTTATCACGATGCAGTGCAATAAACAACCGGAATGGTTATATGTCAAATCATAAAATGAATCCAGTGTTTATTCCTAAACTTTATTGTAGAAGAAAGAACTCTATTGCCCTGCCGCCGAAGGCGGCGGGGCAATAATATTCTTCCGTTTGCGCTAAAAATTATTTTCAGGAGTAAATACTGAAGACTACATCTAATAATTAAGTTTTCCCGCCCGCCTTCGGCGGGCAGGAAACATAAGTACTGATTTTAACAGTAGTTATAATTTATTGGAATTATAAACATATAATTTTTAGAGGTTCCCTGAAATGAATCAGTGATTAAACTGGAATTTTTTATAACAGAAAAGCTGTATTGAGCACAGAACCAAAAGCCGCAGGCATAATGCGGCTTTTTCATGAAATAAAAAATTTATTGTGCAATTCATACATCTTTTTTTATTGAAATTTTTAAAAAAGGCAGATAAGAATCATATTATTGATTCTTTATGAGGTGAAAAATGGCTACAAAAAAAACATCTTCAAAAAAAGCAGTCAAAAAGTCTTCTGAAAAGAAGGCAGGAAAGAAAAAAACTGGCTCAGTAATCAGGGACAGGGCCTTAAAGGATCTCAGATCATTGATTACACAGATCGATGAAGAAGGGCTCGAATTCCTTATCCGCCAGGCAAAGGTTCTCATTCACAATAAAGAGATTGAAGAAAAACACGAGCGTAACCTGAAAGCCTACAATGAAAAACGACCCACAGTGAAAAAAAAGGCTTCAGATTCTTCAGTGATAGAGGTAATCGAGGCCGAAGACGGTAAATCATTCGTGATTCTTCTGGACGGATACAGAAACTTTTTTTCGCTTGAAGAAATGAGAAAGCTGGTAAAGATTTGTCATTCTGCTGATGATGAGATTGATGCGGCAGATCGGCTTTTCAACTGGTTTTCCAGGGAGAGAAGTGATGTGATTAAAAACAGCTCATTAAGCGGAAAAAACCATAAATCATTGCCGGCAATTTATCACTGCCTTGTTGAGAGGTATACTGTCAGATAACTGCCGGGCAAAAAGGATTCTACTCTTGTCAGGTACCCTCAAACAAAATGTTTTCAATATTCTCCTGATTCTTTTTTTCCTGGTCTGCGGTATATCTTTCGGCAGACTGATAATGAATATTACTATCTCTTCATCAAATTCACCTGGGCCTGCCTTCTATCTGTTAAGCAATCCAACAGGCGAAAACATTGATCTCTACAAAATGATAAACAGCAGTGATTCCCTTGAGAGAATGACCGGCTATTATGCCATGCTCGACCGCGGATTCATTGATATTGCATTTCTCTATGACCGCCTCAGAAGAGAAGAGTCCCATTCAATTAAAAGAACCATCGTATGGATTATGGGGTTTTCGTCAAACTTCAGCTCAGTTGCTGAAATTTACACTGAGTATTATTCAAAGGCCCCACTCGTAATAAAAAAGGAAATACTGGCCATCATTAAGAAGAGAGACCGTGTTTTATACGATAAGTTTATAAAAAAGAAGAAAGTTCCACAGTCATCCGGAATCGAGTGAATCAATCAGCCCGGTATAACTGAGGCATATATCCATACCATAAGCGGAATAGAAACAGAGGAGAAGAGAAAACTCGCTGCAACAAACTTTAAGTGCTGAAATAACTTTAATCGCAATTTGCCGGATTTTCCTTGTCAAAAAAGATCAGGAGTGAATATAAAGTATTCTGTTGATCAGTGTACTGTCATTGTATGTTGAATTTAATGAAGACTATTGTCATGCTGAGCGGAGTCGAAGTATGACAATATTGGCAATAATTGAATTACATGCATTGATTGTCGTCCTTCGTCGTGGTTTATATTGAGCGTAGCCGAAATGCTCAGGGTGACAAAATTATATGTTTGTGTTGAGCATCGTTTGTTATTCCCGGGAAGGCAGGAATAACATGGGAAAAGTTTCATGAACACTCTGTATGAGATTCCGGTATTCTCTACGAGAAACCGGAATGACATAGGAAATTAACCTTAACCAATAATAAGAAACAATAATATCCGGGGGGATTATGAAGAAGCAATATATAGAAGAAATATGCACCAGGAGTAAAAAAGCCTCAAGAACGGCAGCAGGGCTCTCCACCACAGAGAAAAATCAGCTCCTTAACTCAATTGCACAAAAGCTGAGAGAGAAGAGTGATTATATCATTTCTGAGAATAAAAAAGATCTCGAAGAGGCAGAACGGATGAACCTGAGCGCTGCAATGTGCGACAGGCTTCTGCTAACGCCTGAAAGAATCGAGGGCATGGCAGTATCTGTTGAACAGATAGCGGCACAGGAAGAACCCATAGGCAGGGTCGAAGACATGAAAAAAAGGCCTTCAGGCATCAGTGTTGGCCGCATGAGGGTTCCTGTTGGTGTTGTTGCAGTGATATTCGAATCCAGGCCGAATGTTACTACAGATATCGCATCGCTGTGTATAAAATCCGGAAATTCATCCATCCTCAGAGGAGGAGAAGAGGCAATATATTCAAATACAGCCCTGTATTCTGTAGTGAGAGAAGTCCTGGGAGATGCGGGCCTTCCCCTTGAGATGGTTACACTTATAACTGATCTGGACAGGGATCTCGTTCCTGTTCTTCTTAAAATGAACCGGTATATTGACATCGTTATACCCAGGGGCGGTCAGGGGCTCATCAATCTTGTGACAAGAGAATCGCTCATCCCTGTAATCAAGCACGACAGGGGGCTTTGCCATATTTTTGTGGATGAATCCGCAGAAGAGGAAATGGTAAATGCAATATGCGTTAATGCAAAGGTTCAGAGGCCCGGTGTGTGCAATGCGGTTGAGACCATACTGGTTCACAGGGATTATAAATACACTAAATCTTTGCTGGACTCTCTGATCTCAGAGGGTGTGGAAATCAGAGGGTGTGAAAGAATAAAAGCCCTTTCTTCGGATGTCATACCTGCAACAGAAGCAGACTGGGACACAGAGTATCTTGATCTCATAGTGTCTGTAAAAATTGCGGATTCGATGGATGATGCCATGGATCATATAACGGAGTTCAGTTCAGGGCATTCGGAGGCTATAATAACATCCGACTATTCAAGGTCACAGAGATTTCTTTCGGTGGTTGATTCTGCTGCTGTATTTGTCAATGCATCCACCAGGTTCCACGATGGAGGAGAATTTGGCCTTGGCGCTGAAGTGGGAATATCCACTCAGAAACTTCATGCCAGGGGCGCAATGGGAGTCGAGGGGCTTACCACTCTTAAGTATATTGTATACGGAAACGGTGAGGTCAGATAGCCTTGAAAATCGGCATATTCGGCGGTACCTTTAATCCGGTTCATATCGGTCATCTCATCACAGCTGAATCTGTAAGGGAACTCTATTCCCTTGACAGGGTGGTATTTATTCCTGCGAAGATGCCTGTTCACAAAGAACTGGAGGATTCAATCGCGGCAGAAGACCGTTTCCAGATGGTTAAACTTGCAGTTGAAGACAATCCCTGCTTTGATGTTTCTTCAGTTGAGATAAACAGGGCTTCTCCATCATACACAATTCTCACTCTTCATGAATTGAAGGAAGAGTTCCCTGATTCAGAACTCTTTTTGATCATTGGAGCAGATTCCTATAATTCAATCCATACATGGAAGGATTACCGAGAAATCCTTGACACTGTTTCACTGATTGTTATGAAACGTAACCGTGATGAAATCAGGAATGAATATGCAGACAGGGGTGAAATCCTTATAGCAGATAATCCCGAGATTGAAATAAGCTCAACCGATATCCGCAGAAGAATCAGAAACAATATGACTGTAAAGTATATCCTTCCGCAGAAAGTGATTGAATACATAAATTCCAGGGGGTTGTATAAATCTTGAAAAAGAAGATAATAATAGCGGCTTCTGTAACTGCTTTGATACTTATCGCTCTTTCGATTTTTTATTATTACAGGGTTTCCAGCAGAAATGAAATCGAAAAGCTGATAGAAGACAAAAAACTGATAAATGTGATGATTGTGGGAAGCAATCTCTATCATGAAAACAGACACAGGTTTTTTGCTGTTGTGTCAATAAATCCCCAGGATCATAACCTTGGAATTACATTTATCCCACCTGAGTACAGAATTGACATGGATGGTGATGGCAGAAAATTCAGCAGGTTGAGTGATGTGGATTTTGATTATTTTGGGAAAGTACAGAACTCACTTAAAAAAGACCTCGGACTCACTGTGCCCTTTCTTATCGAACTATATTCTCCTGATGTTAAGCGCCTTGTGGACCTTCTTGAGGGACTGGACCTCTTCATTCTCGACCAGGTTAAGGATACTTCAAATCTCGGGTTTGGGGAAAACTATTTCGATGGTGAAAAAACTGTTCGATATATAAACAGTGTTAACGAAAATTCAATATATCTCAAATACGACAGAATTCAGGATATTCTTCTCACTCTTTACAATGACAGATTAAGGACTGAAAAATTTATTAATATAGAATTCATAAGGCAGGCAGTGAAATCAATTAAGACCAACATGCTGCCGCAGGAATTTTTTACACTTGCCAGGGTCGTGTATGAACCTGGCAATATATCATCCACTGTTTTGCCGGGAGGTTTCAGAAACGGCTTTTATACGATGGACGACATTGCTCATAAGATTTATGAATCTGAGTTTCTTAACCCCCTGATTGTTAACAGTATGAATGAACAAGTTCCAAAGATCAAGATACTGAATGGCACGAATGTATCAGGCCTTGCCAGGAAGATGAGAAACCTTCTAATCAGAGAAGGCATGAATGTAGTTGAATTCGGTACATCACCTTATCAGAAAATGGATAAATCCATCATTGTATGCCGAAAAGGAAATCTTTCTGCTGTACAGAAGGTTTCTGAACTTACGGGAATACTTAAAGTTCACTATATAGTAGACAGTACCCTGCTGAATAATGTTTTGATAATAATCGGAGAGGATCTCGCAAGGTGACAGCACAGGAAAATATAAACAGCCGGATTGATATGATAAAAAAATGTATTAACACACTCAAAGATAAAAAGGCAATTGATCCTGTCGCGCTTGACCTCAGGGAAGTTAACAGTTATCTGGATTATTTTATTATTGCAACAGGTAACTCACATATGCACTGCCGGTCTCTTGCAAAGGAGGTGAGGAAGTTTTTCAGTGAACAGGGCATTAGTGAAATGGGAAAACCCGACCTGGATTCAGGCTGGATTGCCCTGGATTATGCGGATATTATCGTGCATATATTTACCGAAGATCTCAGGGTATATTATCAGCTTGAAAAACTCTGGGCAGATGCCGCAAAGATATAAGCATTCATTGAGAAGTGCCGTTTTAATTATTTCTTGATATAATTATTGTTGTTTGTATAATAAATAAACTTTTATTCTTTAACTTTACTACAGAAGAAAAATTCTGTTATACCCGCTGTCGAAGGCGGCGGGTATAATAATCTTCTTCTATTCGTTTGAAATTATTGTTGGAATAAGCGCTGATAATAAATCACTGCTATTATCATAATTATAAGGAGATCATTATGACAATTATTACTGATGTTTTAGCGAGAGAGATTCTTGATTCCAGGGGAAATCCTACAGTTGAGGTGGATGTAGAACTCTCATCCGGTTTTACAGGGAGAGCTGCTGTGCCATCCGGCGCTTCAACTGGTGAGCATGAAGCGGTTGAACTCAGGGACGGTGACAAGAGCAGATATAATGGCAAGGGTGTACTCAAGGCCGTGGCCAATGTCAATGAAATAATATCCGGATCAATCATAGAAATGGATGCAATGGACCAGGTTGAGATTGACAATATCCTCAAAGATCTTGACGGAACTCCCAATAAATCAAAGCTCGGTGCAAACGCAATACTTGGAGTATCACTTGCCTGCGCAAAGGCAGTTGCAGAAACTCTGAATATGCCGCTTTATAAATATATTGGTGGTGTTAACGCATGCGAGCTTCCTGTGCCAATGATGAATATCCTGAATGGCGGTTCACATGCAGATTCAAATGTAGACCTTCAGGAATTTATGGCAATGCCTGTAGGCGCATCAAGTTTCAGGGAAGCCCTTCGAATGGGGGTTGAGACATTTCATGCTTTGAAGAGTGTTTTAAAGGATAAGGGATATGCCACAAGTGTTGGCGACGAGGGAGGATTCGCTCCGTCTCTCAAATCAAACGAAGAACCTCTCGAGTTAATTGTCAGGGCAATTGAAAAAGCCGGTTTTAAACCCGGTCAGGATATTATGATCGCGCTTGATCCTGCTGCAAGTGAATTCTATGACAAAAATAAAAAGAAGTATGTGTTTTCCAAAAGCGACAAAAGCGAGAGAGACAGCGGCCAGATGGTGGAGTTCTATGAGGATCTGGTTAAAAAGTATCCTATTATTTCAATTGAAGATGGACTTGCTGAGGATGACTGGGATGGTTTCAAGCTGATGAATGAGAAACTCGGTAAAAAAATTCAGATAATGGGTGATGATCTTTTCGTTACGAATACAGAGAGGCTTGCAAAAGGTATTGAAATGGGGGTGGCTAATTCAATCCTTATAAAACTCAACCAGATAGGAACCCTTACAGAGACAATTCAGGCCATTGAGATGGCAAAGAGGGCAGGATACACTGCTGTTGTTTCTCACCGTTCAGGTGAAACAGAGGATTCAACCATTGCTGATCTTGTTGTTGCAATGAATACAGGTCAGATTAAAACAGGTTCTGCTTCAAGAACAGACCGGCTGGCTAAATATAATCAGCTTCTCAGAATAGAAGAACGACTTGGAACATCAGCGGTTTTCAGAGGGAAGGGAGTTTTTTACAACCTTGGTTAAGAATAAACTGACTGTTCTTTTTATACTTGTTTTCTTTCTTTCCGGTGTTTATATCTTTTTCTTTAGCGAGAGCGGACTTCTGGAAAGAAAGAAATACGAGCTTGGAAGAGAAAGCCTGGAACACAGAATTGAAAACCTGAGCATTGAAAACGACAGGCTCAGGGCCCTGCTAAGCAGATATAAAAAGGGCGAGCTCACTGATGATGATCTTCTGAATTCCGGGTATTTGCCCGAAAATTCCAGGGTGCTTATTCTTGAAGGGATTGAAAAAGATAAAAAAAACAAAGACATCCCGTCTCAGGGTGCAGCAACGTATTCAGATACACATCATTTGAAAATTTTATGGATTGTTTTTTCATTGTTTTCTGTTATTGTATATCTTACTAGAAACTTGAGGATTCCAGGCAAAAATGAATAGTATTCTCGGTACACAAACACAGAATGATATCTCAATACTGAGACATCAGCTTAAAAGAGATAACATCAATATTGCAGGTGTTGTCGAGAGATGCGTACATGGGTATCCATCAGTGGTTCTTCTGAATCCTCTTGCTGATGAGAAAAGCAAGAGGATCAATCATATGGCGATATCGAATCTTCTATGGCTTTCCTGCCCATATCTTAATGAGAAGATTCATGAATTCGAATCCAGGGGCTATATTAACAGAATTTCCGAATATATCAGGAATGACCGTTTTCTTGAATCCAGGATGAAAGACGCGCATGCGAATTATTATTACCTGAGAAAAAAGGTTTACAGGCATTATCTCGGTGGAATCTTTTCCATAGAGGACAACAAGAATATTCTCAGTACCGGTATCGGAGGTATTAGAGATATCGAAAATATCAAGTGTCTTCATATGCACTATGCTCACTATCGAATATGCGGAGATAATTTCATCGGAAGACTGCTGTTTAATCTTCTCGATGGTAAAATATCATGTGATGAGAGAAGATGTGCCAATGCCTGTAAAAGAGAATGAAGTAATATCCATCAGAAAACTCAAAAAAGACGGCTCCATTGACGAAAAGGTTCTTCGTAAAATCGTAAGGGTACTTCGCGAGGGGCATGTTGTTGTAATGCCTATTGACAGGGTCTATGGTATTGTTGGCCTGTCAGATTCGCCGGCAGCGGCCCATATCCCGGAAATTTCCGGTCAGCAGGATGAAAGAATAATAAGAGCAATCCCTTCGTTCAGGATGCTTGATGACATTGCACTATATGACAAGTATATCTATGATTTTCTTCACAGAATATGGCCGGGAGATGTGGTTGTAAGGCTGAAGAAGAAAAACATGAATTCCGGTAACACTATTCCTGTTTTTATTCCACGGCACAGGTTCTTTCAGGATATTCTGGACACAATGGACAGGCCTCTTCTCTTTGCTGCAGGAATTAATTCCAGAAAAAGAAAAATTTTCCGTGACAGTGATATAATCAAAAAATATAAATCAAAGGCCAGGCTTATTCTTATCGTTCAGGAATTCTGCCGTGAATACCCTCTTCCAACATTTATCGATGTAAGCCACGGAGACCTCAGGATTCTTGGAGAAGGAAGGGTTCCTTCCGAGGAGATCAAATCTCTTTATTTCCTTGGAGCTGATGATTCTGCCGAAACATAAACTTATCCTGCGAATCCACATTTTTTTTAGTCTCCATGGAAAAAATATTGCATATTTGAATTTGTCTTAAGAATAATGATGCTGTCCAAATTTGGATACAGTATGTATATTGGAGGCATAATGGATACCGAAATCATGGACATTCTTTTCTGTAAATACGGGGAGGCTGTATTCAGAGCAGAATGCCTGGAAATGACAATCTCTGAAATATTGAGAGACTTGTCGGGTGACATTAAAGGCTTCAGAGACCAGAGGTCTTCATTTTTTTTTAACGAAAAAATAGAAAAAAACATCAAGAGACTCCTTGATTTGCTGCAGTCACGTTTTCCTGTTACCGGAGAAATGGAAGCGGAATTGAAAACTGCCCTTCAAAAAAGAAACTGGTTAATTCATGATTACTGGCTGGACAGAAATGTCATTCCCGATGAACCGGAAGGTGAAAAGATTCAATGGATGAGGGATGAGCTTCAGGAACTCTCAGATCTTTTCCTGAGACTTGATGTTAACTTCAGGCAACTGGCGGGAATATAAATTGATAAAGGTAGTTGATTGCGGGGGGGGAGGCGTGCATCTTATCTGGAGAAAAAAGCTGTCAGGAAGTAAGCATTACAATTATACAGTAGAAGGTAAAATACTTGATCCTGTAAAAGTATACACCTACACTGTCTTTTTTGTGGATGAAGAAAGAGATGAATTTGCTCTTGGAACAATTCTTGGATCTGCTGATGTTCTTTATCATGTCAATCAGTTCAGAAAAGATATTAATATCAGAATGTATGAACTTGAATTCAAGCTTCCATTGCAGATTAAGATAAAAAAGGGAATAGAAAAGAAAATTGAAGGATTTACTTTGTCAGATGTTTAGATTTTCAGATTGGCTTATTGTCGTGCTTTACTGAGTCAGGGCCTGATTGTTATATAAAACACAAATCAGGCGTGGTAAAACCTGTCATCAGATATCATATACAGGCATATCTTTTGAATGTTATCAAGAGTGTTTTCGTATAGAACTGCAAGTTCGTCAGAAGCATCCTTTGTAGCTTCTACCTGATCCAGAAGATTGTCAGTTACCTCCGAGAGCCGTTGAAGGTCTTCTGAGAGTTTTATACCGTTTTTTGTTATTTCCTCTTCGCGGCCTCTGCATTCCTGTATGAGGTCGTGGAAATTTCTTTTTTCCTCTTCAGAAAGCGTATTTACATATTGATCGATATTTTTCATTATACATTTCCTTTTTTTATCTTGCAGACAAAATAATAATATGTAAGGGTTTTTCCTACATTTTTTGAGATTTGTAATAAAAATTCTGTCAGGATCTGATTGGTAATGGAATTTTTATTATAAATCAGTATTTATTCCT
>CAZEJW010000115.1:0-5480 GCA_964512685.1 uncultured Leptospirales bacterium
AGAAGAAAAAAGTCTGTTCTCCCTGCTGCCTGGCAGCGGGGAGAATCTTTCTTTTAATCTGCTTAAATTTTACTTATTACTGTTTTGCTTTTTCAATTCATCAAAAGGATTTTATTATGAAAATAACAATTCTTGGCAATGGAGGGGCAGTGAGTGATGGGCTTGCATATAATTCATTTATCATTGATAAGTGTTTTCTGTGTGAAACTCCTCCGGATGTAATGAACAGCCTGTTCAGGGAAAACCTTGATCTGAACAGCATCAGGTATATTTTTGTTTCACATTTTCACGGTGATCATTTCTTTGGCCTTCCTTTTCTTCTCCTTAGAATCTTTTTTAATTCTGCAGGAAAGTCTCCGGGTTCGGATCTTACAGTCTTTGGTCCCGGGGGGATAAAAAAAAATACACTGGAGTTATGTTCTCTTGCTGTTGGCGATATTCATCCTTTAATGAAGTGGACACAGGAGAATGTAGAATTCATTGAAGCATCAGATGGAAATTCATTTGAAATTCACAATGGCATTTCAATGAATGTTTTTTCAATGTATCATTATTCAGAGACCATTGGATTCATCATCAGCAGAATGGAGAAGAGTATTCTTGCGTATTTTGCTGATACCCTCTGGGATGAACGTCTTCTCGAGCAGGTAAATAAATATCCTGCGGCTGTTATTGCAGACCTGAATGGTGAGCCCGGTGATCCTGTAAAAGTTCACATGTCAGAGGAGGATATTATTTCAAATGCTCTGCCTGTTTCAGGCAACAGAACAGTTTATTACGGTACTCATCTCAAATACCAGAAAGAATCAAAAACCGGGAATATAATGTATGTAAAGCCCGGAGATGTTATTGAGCTGTAAGTAAATAATTAAAGGGTTGATATAAAGAGAAAGGCCTGCCTGAAAAGCGGGCCTTTCTCTTTACTTAATAAATCTTATTTCGCGCGCCCGGTGTTTTTGAGATCACACTGGAATTTCGGCCATGGTGATTCAGGGTCGAGCCCGTTTTCACCCTCAACTCTTATGGCATGAATATCACCGTCTTCGGTTGAGAGATATACTATATCTTTGTAGATTGTTATTGCACTGTAGATACAGTCACCGGCATTGTACTTCCATTTTACATTGCCATCACTGTCGAAAGCATAAAGAAAACCGTCTTCGCATCCAACGTAGATTGTTCCGCTCGAACCTATTGCAGCAGTTGACAGAACGCGTTTCTTGTTCATGTCATACTTCCATTTCTCATTACCGTCAGGTGTAAGGCAGTAGAAGTATCCAAGGTCTCTGTTCGCGCCTGTATTGTTGTCGTATCCGCCTGTACCAAAGTATATGTTTCCGTGTCTGTCAATAACAGGGCTTGCCTTAATGTGGCCTTCAGCAGTAAATGCCCAGGCAAGTTTATCGTCAGCTGATTCGGGATTAAATGCGTATAGTTTGCTTGGCCCATATTCACTGTCTGACCCTGTATAGATCCACCCGTTTTTGCCTATTGCAGGTGTTGAATTGATCCACTTGAGTGATGACCTTCTCCATTTTTCTGTTCCATCAGGATTAAAGGCATAGAAGCAATACCCATTGCCGCCTGACGCAAGGTAAACAGTACCGTCTTTACCTATTACAGGCCCGCCATTACTGCACCTGCCCTGGTCGAGGACAGTCGATACTGTACCGTTTTTAATACTGTAAAGATCCTTCTGGTCTCTGCCGTATACTGTCCCGTCAGCTGCTATTGCCGGAGATGAAATAAACTCATTGAGATGTATTTCATTCACTATCTCGAAGGGGGATGAATTGCCGGTATAGATCAGCTCCCGGAAAATGTTGTCATTTGTACTGGTGTAAATCTGATCATCATCTCCAAGTGTAAGGCTTATCCTGATGTCATCATCGAACATCCTTTTGCAAACCAGGTCAAGTTCAGGAGTGAGCCTGAAGAGCCTTGATCTGCCGTTCAAATCAAACATGTGATATACTGCACCATCAGATGATATAACAGGACTGTGGTTGTTGATGCCTGATCCCTGGTGTTCAACGTCAAATATTTTCACCAGAGTTATTCCAACGTCTTCAATCCAGCAGAGTGTGGATCTGTTGGTGTTTGAAACAAGCACCTGTTCGGATTCTTCAAGTACCACTCTGAATTTCTTTATTCCCTCACCTGCAATGAAATCACCAATTGTTTTGAATTCAATTGTACCCTGGTCGTTTCCCTGATTTATTGTAAGAACTCCGTTTTTACTCCCTGTGTAATCCTTGTCTATTTCAGCAGCTTCATCTGAAATTTTGACATCTTCAACAGCCCAGTTAAGTGAGACAACTTTTCCTGAAGGGACAGGTTCAGAAAGCTTTACATTAACATTTATTGCAGTGTTGATTCCTTCACCACCTTCGCTCACTGTCACCAGTGTGGTTTGCATTGATGCTTCAATGTGCGCCAGTTCTCCTGTGTCATCATTTCTGATAATACCTGTTGCCATATCATGTCCAATTACCGGCCTTGCATTAACACAGTCTTCAAGTTTGATTGTCACTGTTTCGTCTTTTTCAATATAACTGTCGCCGAAAATTTCAAGAGGAAGAAATCCCCCGCTGGTATAACCTGCCTCGTCAATGTCAATCCACCTTGTATGCCTTCTGCTGTCATACCATTCATAATCCTTTGCGTCTCCTCTCGGGTTCGCTGTTCCTCCATAATCCCAGTGTACTTTGATTTTATCACCCGCCTTCAGCGGAGGATTGACTTCTATTGGGAAACGAAGGGATACTGTTTCCCCCCTGCTGCCTTCCTCAATGGTCTGAAGAGGGTCACCAATCTTTATTGTATAGATTGTCTCATCATCGTCTTCAATTGTAACAGTACCCACAGGCTTTTCTATCATAGCATTGACCGCTTTACTTATAACCACCTTGAAGGATTCTGTGTTTTCACAGTAATTATCTTTTGATATTTCAAGCTCAGCGTACTTTGTAAGAGGATCAGTACTGTTGAACGATATACTTTGCTCCTTTGTCATGTTGCCTGTATCGTATCCCAAAATGGAACTGTTTCCAATAACAATCCAGTTTACTGTTACATCCCTTCCTTCCTTTGGCTGGCCTGACAGAGTGATGGGAATTTTGATTTTCTGCCAGTTGTCACTATAATCGTCGGGAGTCGTATCCGTACCTTCTGTAACAGTCAGATCGCCAATAGAAAGCCTGAGGTCAGATGACACAGTATCGGGTACTGTTGCATTCGTATGTTGGCTGAAATGGCTCTGCCCCTTGCTGTTGATGGATTTCACCCAGAAATAGTATTTTTTACCCTTTTCAAGACCTTCGACAATACAGATAGTATCGGTCTTGTTTTGTTCATCTGCTTCAACCGCTCCTGAACTGTCTTCATCTGTATTATACCATACTGAATAGTTTTCCGCACCCAATCCTTCCGACCATGTAACCGTTACTTTCTGTTCTCCTGCAATGGCACATAGCCTGTCAGGTGCTGACGGCTCTGTCTTTGCATTAATAATATCTACGGGCTCTCCGTCTTCCAGTTTCGTGGAAGAACCTCCACCGCCTCCGCTGCATGCAAAAAAAGAGAATCCCATTATTGCTGCAATTGATATGGTGATAAAATATTTTCTCAGGAACTTCATCCCTGCCTCCGTTATTGATTGTTAATATTTGTTCATGTACATGAAAAAGATTTTAAGAGCATGAACACTACGCCGGGAATATAGTACGGATTCAGGTGTGCGTTTTTGCAGTTGAGCTTATACACTTTGCATTATGTTTTTTTTGTTGATTTCAACCGGTTATGTATTGTATTATGATAAATCCGAACAGTCTGTATTGCTGAAATTAGTGTTTATTCCTAAACTTTATTGTAGAAGAAAAAACAATGGCAGGTCTCTTGTGCATCTTTCAAATGTAATGATCCTCTCTCTTCTCCTCGTGTTGGCTGGTATTTGCTTTCCTGTTGGAGGTATTACAAATGTTTTTCGTATAATCAGAATACTTGAAAAAAGAAACAAATGGTATTTCATAAGAGTTACAGTGAGCATAGGGCTTGCTGATACTGAATTCTGTAGAGATATTGAATCATGTGAAGTTATTGACTGGGCAGATAAAGCTCTGTATGCAGTAAAGGAGCAGGGCCGTAACAGGGTGATCGTTTACTCTTCAGGCATGAATGATTGAATTTAGTTCACCTGTTTCAGTGGTTTAATTTTGCATGCTTTTTAATTTTTCCCCTTATTATCTCAGCAGGGAACGGTTTGCCGTGAGCAGGGTAAACTCTCATCGGATTAAACTTCAGTATCTTCTCCCAGCTTTTGATTACAAGCTGCATGTCATATCCGAGAGCAGCAATATTGGGACTAACGCGCAGGGGCAGGGTATTCATTGCCATGTCTCCCGAAAATATATCCCCTGAATCGAGAATAACTGTTGATGATCCCGGAGAGTGCCCTGGTGTGTGAATTATCTTTCCGGGGATGCCGTATTCGTGCAGGGAGAATTCATCTTCAAATGTAATGTCTGCTTCTGTTGGCTGAATTTTAATAAAAGGGATAATCAGTTGAACGAATTTTACAAAGATTTTTCCTGCACAGGTAAAGCCCGGTGGAAGTGGTTTCAGGGGTTTTTCAATCCAGTCTTTTTCTGCTGAATGAATGAGAACCTTTGCGCCTGTTGCATGTTTAATATCATTTAACGAGCCAATGTGATCCCAGTGAGCGTGAGTAAGCACAATGAGTTTAATATCCCCGGGTGATATTCCTGCCTTTTTTATTGCTTTAAGGAATTTGTTCAGCTTGCCTGGTGTGCCAGCGTCAATGAGGATTACTCCGTCTCCTTTTATTATGAAGGAAGTTTCAATTCCGAGTTTTACAGGGTAAATTTCAGTTTTCATTTAACAGAACCTCCCGGAAGCTTGTTGTCAGATCGTATTTTTTAGTTCGCCTGCAAAGTATATTGGCAGCAGCATATTGTCGGTATTATTATTGCCGGCAACTCCGGCAAGCTTTACGGTTTTTTTCGGGGAGTATCTTTCAATATAGCTCTTAAGGCTTTTGGCCTGAAGCCTCCTGCCGCTTTTGACCTCAACAGGAATAATTCCATACCTGTCATCATAAATTAAAAATTCAATCTCTGCCATGTTCTCAGACCATGAATAAAGATTTTTTATGCCTGAAGAAATAAATTCACAGACAACGAAATTCTCTGCAAAATATCCTTTGGTTATTCCGTATTTCTGATCAGTAAGGTCTGTGTAGGTGAGTTCCAGCATTGTTCCAAGAAGGCCAATGTCAAAAAGAAACAGCTTGAACCTGTTATTTATCATAAAAGTATTTAAGTGAAGAAAGTGCCTGTTCGCATTCCTGTACTTCATCAAATACAATAAGGTCTGTTTTTGGATTTATATCCTGTTTCGATTGAATTGCAAGTTCTTCAAGAATTCTTTCAGGGTCCAGATCATTTCTGAATATTTCTGAC
>CAZEJW010000115.1:5580-14967 GCA_964512685.1 uncultured Leptospirales bacterium
ATTTCTGACTTTTTTGCCACCACTTTTTACATATTTTCGACTTTTTTGCCACCACTTTTTGTGAAATTCTGACTTTTTGCCCAGCACTTTTATAGATGTTGATTTGCCGGCGGAATTGTTATTTACGGGAATATTAACAAAAAATCAGTCATCCATATCCCAGAAGTAATCTTTGTTCGTTAGTTCCTCTTTCGGGGCTTCTTCATCCTCATCGCGCCTTATGCTGTGGGGAATGTCAGTAGTGTTTCCATGAAAGTATTCCAGTTGTTCCTCCAGGTCCTTTGTTTCATCTTCCCAGTATTTGGCCGTTCCGAAGTGGGGGAAAATTGATGGAAATGCCGGATCTTTCCAGCGTCTTGCAATCCAGGCGGAATATTTAATGTATCTTAGCGCGCGCAGAGGTTCGATGAGCCTGAGCCATGCCGGATCAAAATCCCTGAACTGTCTGTACGCATCGAGAAATACCTCTCTTTCATGAAGGCCATGGCTGTCTCTGGCCGGAACAAGCATCCATACATCCTGAACAGCAGGGCCTGTGAGAAAATCATCAAAGTCCAGGAAAAACCATCCGTCTCTTCCATTAAGGAGATTGCCTTTGTGACAGTCCCCGTGAATTCTGTGAAAGGGAACTCCTTCACGCAGGGTTTCATAAATATTTACAATTTCAACTACAGCATCCCTGTATCTTTTAACCAGGTTTTGCGGAATAAAGTTATTCTCTTCAAGAAATTCGAGTGATAAGAGACCGTAGTTCTCTCCTGTAAGGATTCCTCTTGACGGGGCTTCTCTGACAGCGCCCATGTTGTGAATCCTTGCAAGAAGACGTCCGAGTGTCTCGAGTTCATTTTCAGTGAATTCCTCTGCCTGCCTGCCTCCGGTTCTTGGCCATACAGCATAGTATATACCTTCGATTTCCTTCAGGGTTGTCATATCATGGAAGTGCAGGGGCGCGCATACCGGAATCTCATCCTCCTGAAGCTCAAGAAGAAATTTGTGTTCCTCGATAATCTCTTCTTTTGTCCATCTCCCGGGCCTGTAAAATTTTGCTACAATATGCGTTCTGTCTTCAAGCATGAGATCATAAACCCGGTTTTCGTAGCTGTTGAGCGCCATGCAGTGACCAGTAGGATCGAATCCTGCATCTTCAACTGCTTTCATTATAATATCAGGTGTAAGGTGAAAGAAAAAATTACTTTTTCTGAACTCATCTGTCATTTTGTCGGTCATGGTTGTATGTTCCTTACCTTGATTGAATACCCGTTTTTTCAGTCAGCGAAAAAGCAAAAAACTATTATTGGTAGAAATAGTTCTGTTTTGCGAAGGACATTTTCAGCGGGCATTTTCTTTATAGTTATCATTGTATAAAAGCAACGATGCCTGAGCCAGCCGAAGGCTTTTAGTCTCTGCAGATGCGAATATATTACTGCAATTCATACTCCCTGCTCTTGTATCCGGTCAACAGAAATTGTTCTTTGAACAGAGTTTTTTTGGCCTTGACATATATCTTCATCCTACATGACTGGAATAAAAAAGTTAATTGTGAGAAAATATGAATGATATTTTTTATCTTGCTCCCATAAGGGGAGTCACTGACCGGATCTACAGAAACGCCTTTACCGGTTATTTCGGCGGTTTTGACCTCGCTGTTGCGCCGTTCCTTTCGGAAAAACGCAGCAAAAGGACATCAGCTTCTATTATAAGGGACATTGCAAAAGACATCAACAAATTGAATACAATTCCTCAGATTCTCGAAAAAGAGCCAGCGCGGTTTATTCAGCTTGCGAACCTGCTTGAGAGTGATGGTCATACTCTGATGAACTGGAACGTGGGCTGTCCATTTCCGGGTGTGCTCGGTAAGGGCAAGGGTGCTGCACTCCTTCCTTTTCCTCAGGAGGTGGATTCATTTCTCGAAAAAGTGATGGAGAATGTTAATGCTGAGATTTCTGTGAAGTGCAGGCTTGGTCTTGATAATGATGAAGATATTTTTGCGCTTATACCTGTTTTCAATAAACATAAAATCCGCGAGCTTATAGTTCATCCAAGAACAGCAAAGCAGATGTATGATGGAAAGGCGAGTGCTGATGCATTCCAAAGGTGCCTTGAGATCTCTGATGTGCCGCTTGTCTATAATGGGGATATCTTCGCGGTTGATGATTTCCATGTGCTTAAGGACCGGTTTCCTGATGTGAATCGCTGGATGATAGGGCGGGGCGTGCTCAGGAATCCTTTTCTGCTGAAAGAGATAAAAACAGGAGAAAAACTTCCTGATGATGAAAAGCTTGCTGTAATGAAAGGATTCCATGATGAGCTTTTTCGTGAGTACTCACAAATGCTTTCTGGTCCCGCACACCTTACTGACAAGATGAAAGCAGTGTGGACATATACAGGTGAATGTTTTGAGGATTCCGCAAGGATAGTTAAGAGGATTAAAAAGACACAGAACGAAAAATCCTATTTAAACGCAGTGAATGAAATCTTCTCCTCCGGGCCGCTTCTGAAAGGATAAGCGGCTTGACAGAAAAATCATTGCATTATAAAGTGCACGGTTTATCATGCAGTGATTTGAACCCATATGATCAAGCGGAGGCCTGTTGTGAAGAAGTTCCTTCTTTTTCTACTGATAGTATTTTTTTCTGTATGTACATTATTTGCAGATGAAACTGAAAGAAGGGAAAATAAGGACAGCACTATAAAACCCGAACATCAGGCAGGAGATGTATTTGCTCAGAAAGGTACATTCGAGCTTGGCGGAATAATGGGTGTGCCATCCGGACTGAACATGAGATACTGGTTTACCGATTCCATTGGAATAGACAGTTCTCTTGGTGCATCCGTTCAGAAAGATCTCTATGCAACAATGGACCTTCTTTACGAAAGGTTTGAACTCCATTCATCAGAACTCTACAGATTCAGGTTTTTCTTCGGATTAGGTGCTCTTATCGGAAGAGAAGACGGATCAATGAGCACAAACCTTCGTATCCCCCTCGGGTTTTCCATGCCATTTAAAAAGTATCCGGTGAACCTGTCGTTATATGCAGCACCGGCATTCGTTTTATCTCCGGACAGAAAAATGGATGCCAATTTCGGTTTTGCAGTGAGGTATAATTTTTCGACAGCATCGTCACTCAATAAAAAACACCGCATCCTGGAAGAGCGTTTCAGGTCTACGTCTGACGAACTTGGTGATACAAGGAAGTACCTGACATCGAGCCTGGAAGAAGTTGAAAACCTGAAGGGCAGACTCGGCCGTACTGAGACAAACCTCAGGCATACAAAGGGAAGGCTCTCTAAAACAGAAACCGAACTCTCCAGAACAAAGGGTGAACTTCTGTCAAAGGCAGACGAACTGGCAAAGACAAAGAGCCAGCTCGAATCGATTGAAACCGAACTCGATTCAACGAAAACGAGCCTGAGTAAAACAAAGACCAGTCTTGATAAAACAAAGACAATACTTTCCACAACAGAAAAAGAACTGGTGAGCGTAAAACAGAAGTTTGATACTGCAAAGGAAAACCTGGATGATGTCAAGAGCAGGCTTGATTCAGCACAGAAGGCTCTTGATGAAAGGTCGACAGAGCTTACCTACAAGCAGGCGGAACTCAATACCCTGAAGAATATAATCAGGGAGGGATACACCGGCAGCGAAAAGAAAGAAGAAGAGGAAAAGCTTAAAAAGAAACAGGAAGAGCTTGACCGCAAAAAATTAGAGCTGGAAGAGGAAAAACAGAATCTCCTTGAAAAGGTGAATAAACAGAAAACTCTTTATTCGGCTCTCAAAACAAGATGCGAGGCCAGAAGAGGAATCCTCAACGAAGAAGGCTATTGCACGTGCCGAACCCACGAAGAGTGGAACTCTGACAGGTCGAAATGCGTATGCGTCAAGGGATACAGTCTCAATGAAAAAACCAATACATGTGAGCCCTGCAGAATAATAGACTATTACGGGCGTTGCGCAGAAAGCGGATGCAGGAGTGATGAAAAACAGGTTCGTCTCAGGAAGGGACCTCATTCCTTTGTTTGTGTTAAAAGGTGCAGAGGGACTAACGAATTCTGGTCATCGAAAAAAAATAAATGTGTTTGTAAAGACGGTTATTACAGAAATTCATCAGGGATCTGTGTACCAAGAAGATAATTGCCTGTATCAGACTGATTCAAATGTCATTGTAAAATGGATTTAATAAAAGTGAAGGTAATAGCTTTTGTCATTCCTGCGAAGGCAGGAATCTCATGGAGGGGATTTAATAAAGATTTGGTATGAGATTCCGGTATTGCCTTCGGCAAACCGGAATGACAGAAAAAAATTGTTTAAAGATACAGGTGCACAGAAAAATTTGACTCAGGTTCTTATGTATAAGTATTACCAGGAGGATTTTAAATGAACTATTCATCAAAAAGAAATCTTGCCGCTCTGGGGATATCTCTTGCAGCGGCATTTGTCTTTATATCGGTTTTAACAGTATTCACAGGAGGAACCCCTTCCGGTGATATGCTTATTGGCGAAACATCTTCAGGGGTGTATCCCTTTACCCTGCATAACCTGATGCATCTTTTTTTCTTTGTCGGCCTTGGCCAACTCTGGGTCAGGTGGCTTTCGACTCACGAGGAAAGGGTTTTTCTCGGAATGTCAGGATTTCTTCCTGAGGATGAAGGCGCAGTTCTCGATAATGATTCAGAGATAGAGAACGTGAGAGTGAATGTTTCGAATGCTGTTACACGTGCTGATGCGTTTTTGCCGGACCTTATAAATACATGTATAATCCAGTATTTCAAGTCTCATTCGGTAAGTGATACAATATCGGTTCTAAACAGCAATCTCGAGCTCAATATTCACAGACTAGATCTCAGATATTCTCTCATAAGATATATTGTCTGGGCAATACCTACATTCGGTTTTATCGGTACAGTTGTTGGTATATCAGGCGCTCTTGGCAGGCTTGACCTCAATAAATTTATGGGAGCCAGCGCTGACAAAATGATTCAGTTCAAGGCTCTAACCTCTGATCTGGGATTTGCCTTCTCTACAACAATTGTAGCTTTAGCGTTGAGCGCTATTCTTGTTTTTATTCAGTCTGTCATTCAGAAGGGAGAGGAAGAGGTTCTCAACAGTTCTGGCAAGTATGTGCTGAATAATCTGATTAACCGTCTCGCTGTGAATGACAGGAAGAAGTAAGAGGATTGATGCGATGAGACGCCCCAACAGAGAAGTCAATATTTTTAATCTTTCAATGCTCGATGTAATGACAGGTGCACTTGGCGCTGTAATGATTGTAATGATTGTTCTTCTTACACAGAAGATTGGTGTTGAATCAATGTCGTGCCAGGAAGTAAAAGAGGAACTCGTTACAACAGCCGGCCAGCTTGCTGATACAACTCTTGAGCTTCAGAAAACAAGGGAAGAGCTTGAAAAATACAGAAAGAAGAATCCGGAGGCAATAGAGAAGGTTTCTGCAATAACGAAGGTTATTGATTCCACTTCAAAATCTTTCAGCAGAACCGTTGACAAGATCGCCGAGATAAGAAAAGATCTCTTTAAACCTGCACCTGATGATACTGATATGGTTGCCTTTAAAATACCTTCGAAGATACTCATGGTGGTGGATCTATCCGGAAGTATGGACAGTGAAAATAACCGTTATAAGGAAGACCGGCTTTCTCAGGTGAAGGCCGCAATCAAGATGTTTATTGCAGCAATGGATTCACGTTACAGTTGTGATATCGTATACTTTCCCGCGTTTGCCGAAAACATAGATGAGAAGGTTTGTCCGGGTTTTAAAATTAAGCCCGGGCCTGATCCCCGTTGCAGGGATTATGAGCTGAGGGATGAAGCATATGATAACAGAAACCTCGTATGCTATAAGTACGGATATTTTGAGGGTGAACTCAGACATATATCCTCTGAGAAAGACAAGTATATCTTTTATAAAAAAATTGCCTGTTTGAAGGCATATCATGATACTCCAACCTCGTCAGCGCTCGAGTTTATACTTTCCGGGAACAGATATAAAAATGCTGAAGGAATAATTCTTTTCAGTGACGGTCAGCCGGATGCGCTCAGAAAAAAGATAATGAGTTCGGGTGAATTGCTGAAAAAAATTCGAAATATGAATGCAAAAAGAAAGAAGATATTTACAGTGGGTATAGGAACTGAGTTCCGTAACCAGGAAGATTCGCAGGCGGTTGAGTTCCTGAAAAAGCTGGCTGTTCAGAACGGCGGTTTCTATATTGGTTTTTGATTGAAATCAATATCTTGAATATGAAATATTTCCTTTCGGTTTATGACCGATTGGGAACAGCTTTCGATCCTGACAATGCGTGAAATAAGCATTGAACTTCTATGGAGAAAATTATGAGCATCAAGGCTGTTATTTTTGATTTTGACGGTACTCTTGTTGATTCTCTTGGGGATATTGTTCTTTCAATGAATAAGGTACTGAGAGAATCAGGTTTCCCTGAACATGGTTATGAAGAATACCGTTATCTCGTAGGCAAGGGTATAATGGACCTTGTTATTAATTCACTGCCTGAAGAAAACAGGGGCAAAAACGAAATAATGCTTCATTATAAGTGGTATACACAGATGTATAAGGAGAATTGTCTTATCACAACTTCTCCATTTGAAGGGATTCAGGATCTTCTTTCCGGCTTGAAAAAAAAGAAGATCAAAACCGCTGTGCTTTCAAATAAGGCTGATGACTTTACCAGATACATGTGCAAACAGGTTTTCCCCAAAGAGAATTTCTCTGTGGTGCTTGGGGCAAGGGACGGGGTCCCTTCGAAACCTCATCCTGCTCTATCTCTTGAAATTGCACAGGATCTTAAAGTGGATTCTGAAGATATACTTTTTCTTGGAGACAGTGGCAGTGATATGAAGACAGCTGTAAACGCACATATGATTCCTGGAGGAGTTCTCTGGGGATACAGGGACAGGGAAGAGCTTGAAACCAACGGAGCAAAATATATCTTTGAAAAACCTGAAGATGTGCTTGCTGTTTTTAATTGACTGTTGAATCTGTTTCAGAATTAAAGAGGGGCACCCAGAGGGTGCCCCTCTTTAATTCTGAAATGAAAATCTGATGTATTTTATGGTTTTCTTTTCACTCAGGTATTTTTTTTCAAATGTTGTCTGAACATTTACTGGATCGTCTTTCTCCGGAGATGAGTATAAATCACTGGTAGAACGTAGTATTCTGCATCCGAATTTTTCTGCAGTTTCAATGGTGTATTCATACAGAAAATCACTGTCTGTTTTCAGGTTTATTATACCATTCGGTAAAAGTATTTTTCTGTATTTATTCAGGTACTTTTCAGATGTCAGCCTGCGTTGGCTATTTTTTCCTGACTGCCTTTCATGCGGCTCCGGAAAAGTTATCCAAATCTCAGATACGGCAGGTTCAGGGAAAAATATATCCAGATGATCAATATTCATTCTTGCAAAGATAGCATTGGTCAGTCCATTTTCTATTGCATGGCTTGCCCCGTGCCAGAGTCTTGCTCCTTTTATATCAACACCAATAAAATTTCTGTGAGGATAGGTTTTGGCAAGTGAAACAGTATATTCTCCTCTTCCACAGCCGAGTTCGAGAGTAAGGGGCTGTTTTTTTATAAAGAGCCCCTCATCCCATTTCCCGGCTATCTTCAGCGGATTCTCACTGATGAATCCGGCTTCTACTACATTTGCCAGTTTTTTTATATTACTGTATTTTTCAAGCTTGCCAGGCATTTTCAGATCCATTTTCGGCGAGTGATTTTGCGTTATCTGCAATTCTTGAGAATGATTTTGCAAGAGTATTGACTCCATCAGCCATCTGCATCATCATTTCGTTTACGTGTTCTATTGATCTTGCTGTAGTTTCCATTGCCATCTTCTGTTCAGCAGTCGCTATTCCTGTGTTTCTTGCAAGATCAAGGTTGGCCACCATTCTTGATTTTATTGCCTGAAGAAATTTTGCTTCTTTTTCACTTGCATCCTGCAGTTCTCTTATTTTAACTGAGTTTGCGGCAATCGCTTCCATCATCCACTTTATAAGTTCTGATGCTTCGGATATTCTGTCAGCGCCCTGTGCAGTTGTATATGTATTTTCTTTCAGAACACTTTCAATAGTTTTTATGCTTTCGGAGGTCTGCACAGCCAGCTTTCCAATTTCATCTGCTACTACAGCAAAACCCCTGCCATGTTCTCCGGCTCTTGCAGCTTCTATGCTTGCGTTGAGTGAGAGCAGGTTTATTTTGTCTGCAATATCGATTATTATATTAATGGTTTCTTCAATTTTTGTGCTTTGTTTTTTTATGTTGATTATTGTCTCTTCTGCAGCTTCCATCTTGTTTTTGCCGTCAACAGAGCGGTCGGCAACTGTTTTTATTCCAGTGAGAGTTTCCTCGTATTTTGCCTGAGATTGATCCTTTAGCTTCTTATACCGGTCTATTTCAGTGTCCATTTCTCCGCTTTCATTGACCTGTTTTTCAGCCGAAACTGATATACTCTCAGATGAACTTTGCAGTTCTTCGAGGGTAGCTGATATCTCTTCAAAGGTTGATGCCTGGGTCTGCATCTGGTCATTGAATGCTGTGATAATATTGTTCTGTTCATCAAGTTCTTTGAACAGGGTGTTTACATTGTCCCGGATGTTCTCAGCAAGTCCCTGCTGGTATTTTACCTGTTTTTCTATCATTGCGTTCTGTTTTGAAGTCTTTGAATCAAACTTTTCAAACTCAGGAATGTTTGTGTATGAAGCATATGCCACACATGCCATCATAAGGATGAAATAAATTTGTCTGAGCAGTACGACTCCATAATGAGGTTTGCCGTTCTGGATTGCAATCATCGGCATTTCCACACCGTTTGAGTAGGCGGCAAAGAGAAAGATTAACCAGTTTATCATTACGAATCCGATAAGTATTGCATAGAGTTTTTTATCATAAAAGAACTGTATTATTACAAGGCATAGTACTGAAATGCCGTAGAGGTGGATGCCCTGCGAGGCATACAGCCAGTCAAATTTAACTGCATAAAGATATTTCAGTAATATTGGAAGTGTTACAAGCAGTAAGGCTGCCATCCATTTTAAAACAGTATTTCTTCTGTTCCTCTGGTTTTGTCGAAAAACAATGTAGATAGATCCAATAACGATTAAAAATGGTATATTGCATGCAACGATAGTTGCAAAAGGGATGCCTGCAAGTTTCTGAAATATTGCAGCAATTGCAGAAGTTGTTCCGGTTAGAGCCATTGCCTTTATAAGACCCTTCTTCTCAAGCTGCTTTTTTGCTTCTGAGACCTTTTCCATATTTTTCCCCCCTCTCTATCTGACTTGTACCCACAAGTTTTAGAAGAAAAGGAGATGAGGAGATAAGGAGGAGATTATAGAGATAAAATGATTATTTATATGT
>CAZEJW010000116.1:0-5662 GCA_964512685.1 uncultured Leptospirales bacterium
GAATCAATTGGTAATTATGGAAAAACAGTGGAAGAAGGCCCATATTTCATTAAACGATTTGCAGATTCTATTATCGAGCTACTAAACAACAGAATACCATCCAAACAAATGATAAAACGAGCAAGAGAATACACGTGGAATAATATTGTAAAGGAAGAACATCAAGAAATAGATAAATTCTTCCAACAGGTTTCTTAAATATCAGATATTCCCTGTAAATATCTTCAATCACATCAGGATTATTCCTGCGGGGAATAAAGTAAGGGCCTTCAAAGTTAATCTGCAGTATATTCCCGGGCGAGATTCCATTCTCAATAAATTTTTTAATTATCTGACGAAACAGGTAGGATTTGCCGCACCTGCGAACCCCGGTTATTGCAGTTACATGTCTTGTCTGAACAGACTTAAGAATTTCACCACATACATCTCTTTCAATACCTGTATCAAAAAATTTGCCTGACCAGTGGTAATTTTGTTTCAGCAGCAATTCTTTCATATCACATTATGCCTGATATACTTAACATTATTCCGTAATTATGCTGAATATATTCAGCATAATTACGATAGTCAAGTATATTTAAATCACATTAACCAGCTCAGGCGTAAATTTTCCTCTTTACATTTCCAACCCTGCATCGCAGTAATAAACAAAATAAAACCATAAACAAAAAAATGAAACTAACCACAACCCAAATAACGAAAAAATTCAACAGAAAAACCCTTTTCAGGGATCTGAATATATCCCTTGAAACAGGAGATTCTATTTCAGTAACAGGCAAAAACGGCTCCGGAAAGTCAACCCTTTTACAGATAATTGCAGGCATACAGAATCCAACAAATGGCAGAGTGGAATACACTTATAATGAAGAAAAAATCCCCAGAAATGAACTTTCTTCATTATATACATACACAGGCCCGCTTGTTAATCCATACAATGAACTCACTGCAGAAGCACACATACTCTTCTGCTCACAAACTCCTGATGAAGAAAATAGGGCTCAAAGCCTCATGGAATCATTTGAGCTTGCAGAACATTCACACAAAAAAACCGGGCACTTTTCCACAGGAATGAAACAGAGGCTCAGGCTGATCTGCTGTTTCATGAAAGAGAAACCAGTTGTAATCCTGGACGAACCAGGCTCCAATCTTGACACTTCAGGCAGGGAAATACTCTATTCTCACATAGAATCAATCAAAAAAGACAAAATTATCATAATTGCAACAAATGATGCAGAGGAGATGAAAATCTGTTCGAAAAAAATGTGTCTGTAATGGGTAGTGAACGGTCGCGACCGTTCACTACCCTGCAATTTGACAATGTATAAACAATGTATTACATTGATTATACATCACCTCAGGAGAATGAAAACATGTCTAATTTTGATACAACTCTATCAATAAGAACTGATAAAAAACTAAAGGACAAGGTTGGTTTGATTCTTGAAGAACTGGGTTTAAACCACTCAACAGCAATAAACATATACTACCACCAGATTATTGCAAATAATGGAATCCCGTTTGACCTCAAAATCCCCAATAAAACAACAGCAAAAGCTCTGGAAGACTCCAGGAAAAAGCAAAACGCAGAAAAATTTAACAATCCAGAGGATTTATTTAACGATCTGGGGATATAATGCTTTCCATTATAAGATTGAATCAGTTTAAAAAAGAATTGTCAAAATAACCTCAAACCCTGCATAAAAGCATCATGAAAAAAAATTTCCTCAATGAAATAAAAAGAAACCTTAAAAAAGACATACAGGTGGAATTCCGAAGCCGTTCTGCAATGAACATAGCCATTGCATTCGCAGGGATATCCACACTGTCGATATCCCTTGTAGCCGGCGGAACACCTTTTTCACCAACAGTATTGTCCATACTGCTCTGGATAATTATATTCTTCAGTGCAATGAATGGCTTATCTCACATATTCACACGCGAAACAGATGAGGGAACAGCCCTGTTTTTGTCCCTCAACTCAGGTGCAGATGCGATATTTGCATCAAAGCTGATATTCAATATCATTTTCCTGCTGGTAATTGAGGCAGTAATAATCCCCCTTTTCATAATCTTTCTTGATCTTGGCATAAAAGCGTTGCCTGAGTTTCTGTTCACAGTAACATAAGGCAGGGTTGCCCTTACAGACTCCACAACCCTTCTCGGGGCAATGACAGCAAAGGCAGGCGGACGCGGATCACTCTTTACAGTTATATCATTTCCTGTAATACTCCCTGTGCTCCTGATTGCAGTAAAAACCACAATCAGAACCCTTGAATCAGCCAGCCCTGACGCAACAGGCAATATTGTTTTTTTCCTTGCATTTTCCGGAGTGCTCATCTCATTATCACTGATACTTTTCCCGATCATCTGGCAGGAACAATGAAATACATAAAAATTTTACTCAATATAACTATGCCTGCAGCGATTATCATGGCGTTCATGTGGGCGCCGCCTGCCGAAATACTCGGAGAATCGAGCAGAATAATTTATTTCCACGTGCCCCTTGCATGGGTGTCCGTTGTGTCATTCGTTCTTGCAGGCATCTGGTCAATAATCTATCTCAGAGAAAAAGAAAGAGAAGAAAGTCATCTTCCACTGAAAGCCCACAACAGTGTAATCATTGGCCTTTTCTTCACAACACTCACAATTATAACAGGATCAATATGGGCAAAAATAAGCTGGGGCACATACTGGAACTGGGACCCGCGCGAGACATCGATCGTTATTCTACTTCTCATATACCTGGCATACCTCAGCCTGCACACATCAATCAGGGAAAGAAACACCAGGAACCGGATCAGCGCCTCATATCTCATATTCGCAATGGCAACAGTGCCTTTCTTTATTTTCATTGTGCCCAGGGTCTACTCGTCCCTTCACCCTGACACAATAATAAACGCGGAAAAACAGGTGCACCTTGAAGGCGAAATGACAGTCACCCTCATTGTTTCAATTGTATCATTTACCCTGCTTTTTACTCATATACTTTCACTCATGAACCGTTATAAAATCACAAAGCAAAGGCTAAGGGGGGATGAAGAATGAGCACAAATATAATCATGGCTATAGCACTCATCCTCTGGGTGGCGTTATCTGCTGTACTGTTCATGGCGGATAAAAAAATCTCTCAAATGGAAAAACAAGCCGATGAAAGCTAAAAATATAATTCTCTTCATAATCATACTCCTCATGGGAACCATTGCTGTTTTTTCACTGAGTGATGATGTACTCTCTCCATATGTTTCATTTAACGAAGCAAAAACCAGCGGGAAATCAGTGCAGATAATAGGATCACGTGACAAAAACAAACCTGTAAAATCAACAGAGACTTCTTTCTCTTTCTCCATGAAGGATGAAGAAGGCGCGGCAATGAAAATCATGCATACAGGAACAAAGCCCCTTAATTTCGAACACGCGGAAAAGATCGTTGTAATAGGAAAATACAATACAATAAAGAAACAGTTCAATGCAGACAAAATACTTGTAAAATGCCCATCAAAATACAAAAGGAAAAAAGTTAAATGAGCCTGGGAACCCTGCTTCTTCATGCATCACTCGTTATATCGTGCTTTGCCCTGTTTTTTTCAATCAGGGCTGCCACAGCAAAAAAAACAGATCTCCTGAAATCGAGACGTCTTTACTATATTACTTCGTCTATTCTTCTTTTCCTTCTGATTATTCTTGCAGAAGCCTTCATCAACAGTGATTTCAAATATGTCTATGTATACGAAAATTCATCAAGAGAACTGGGAGCATTCTTCAGGCTGTCCGCTGTATGGGCAGGGAAGGAAGGAAGTTTTCTCCTGTGGGCTTTCTTTATAAATATTTCAGGCCTTTTCGTAATAAAAAAAATCGACAGGGACGAGCCGTATCTTCTTTCGTACATCCTCATTTTTCAGATTTTCATGCTCATCATGCTTGTTTTTGAAAGCCCGTTCAGGCTCATATGGAATGAATACCCAAAGGAACTCATGCCTGGCCAGATTCCTGACAATGGCGCAGGCCTCAACCCGTTATTACAGGATTTCTGGATGGTGATTCATCCGCCTGTTCTCTTTCTCGGATATGCAACTGCAATCATACCTTCAGGTTATGCAATTGCTGGGCTCATAAGAAAAGACTACTCTTCATGGAGAGACAGTGCATACCCGTGGACGGTTTTCAGTGTAACAGTACTTGGCCTTGGAATATTCCTTGGCGGATACTGGGCATACAAGGTTCTTGGCTGGGGCGGCTACTGGGGATGGGACCCTGTTGAGAACTCGTCTCTTATTCCATGGCTCGTTTCACTCGCGCTTCTTCACGGCATGATTCTGCAGAAAAGAAAAAAGGCCCTTGTAAAGACTAATATTGCACTCTCGTTTTTATATACACTGCTGGTTTTCTACAGCACATATCTTACCCGAAGCGGAGTACTTTCTGACTTTTCAGTGCATTCCTTTTCAGGTTACGGGCTGTCTTCTATTCTCATTACCTTTATGATTCTCATTCTTTTTTCTCACTTTGGATTTCTCCTTTACAGGTTCGGGTCTGTTAAGTCAGAATCTTTTGGCAATGGCTTCTTTAAATGGGATGTGATTCTGACATGCGGAATAATCACTCTTTTTATCTATGCGATTCTCATACTTACAGGAACATCCATGCCAATAATATCAAAGATATTCCTGGAAAATCCCGCATCAGTTAATTCAGCCTTTTACAACAGGATATCCATTCTGCCTGCTGTTTTCATTATGCTTCTGATGATAACATCCGCTTACATGATAAAGAAACCGTCTATGCCTGACTTCATCCTCATGGCTGTTTCACTTATTCTTGCAGTAATTTTCAATATCCCATCAGACATTAAGGCTGTACCAATACTGTTTTCCACCCTCTCATTATTTATTATTCTGGAATTTTTCAAAGCTGTTATTAATAACAGAAAAAAAGCTTTTCTGCCATGGAGAGTCGCTCATCTCGGGGCAGGAGTCCTTGTTCTCGGTATCATTATTTCAGGCTATCATTCAACAGGCCAGAAATACATTGCCTTTCAGAACAGGGATGTAAAAATAGGGGATTACCTGCTTGGATTTGATGGATTTGTACAGGATGATAAATCATATTTAAATTTCACGCTCAAAACAGGCAAAACATCAGAAAAGTTCAAAACTTATTACTATACTGACAGCAGAACAAATAATCCTTACAGGGAACCTCACATTATAAAAAATATCTCAGGGGATATCTATATTGCTCCTGAGAAATACAGGTCGGGCATATCGGATGCATGTTTACTTAGAATAAGAGAAGGCCAGAAGAAAAAACTCGGCAATCTTGAAATCAGTTTCAATAAATTCAACACAAAGGGGATGCGCTCAGAGAATCCTGTTATATTTGCAGACATGACAGTAAACAGAAAGAAGCTTTCACCGGGAGTAAAATTTATAAAGGGAAAGAATGAGCAGATAACAAAAAAAATTCCCGGTACTGACAGAATAATATCGATTGAACAGATAAATGCATCTGCCAGGGAAATTGAACTCTTTGTAACTCCCGGAAAAAACATAAAGATAAAGCCTGATTCAGTCATTGTCGAGGTTTCATTCAAGAAATACATATGGCTCGTATGGGCAGGAACAATACTCATAGCCCTTGGGGGGCTCATGGGATTTTACAGAAC
>CAZEJW010000116.1:5762-14876 GCA_964512685.1 uncultured Leptospirales bacterium
AAAAACCCGGCACTGTCCGTGCTTTAGATGATATTGGATTTTCCATTTCAAAAGGAGAGACCCTGGGCCTGGTTGGCGAAAGCGGCTGCGGCAAGACAACTACAGCCCGTTCAATACTCCGCCTTATTGAACCTGATACAGGAGAAATAAGCATATCAGGTGTGGATATAAACTCACTGAAAAAAGATGAACTCAGGAAATTCAGAAAAAACATGCAGATGGTCTTCCAGGACCCTTTCAGTTCACTCAATCCGAGGATGACCGTTGAGAAGATAATTACAGAGCCAATGAGAATCCACACTGACATGACAAAGTCTGATGTCGAGACCCGCCTTTATGAACTGATAGATATTGTTGGCCTTCAGAAAGACCAGATGCAGAGATACCCTCATGAATTCAGCGGCGGCCAGCGCCAGCGTATTGGAATCGCAAGAGCAATTTCACTCAACCCGGAATTCATTGTACTCGATGAGCCTGTATCCGCCCTGGATGTTTCAATACAGGGGCAGCTAATAAATCTTCTGATTGACCTGCAGGAAAAATTCGGGCTTACATATCTCTTTGTGGCTCATGACCTTGCGGTTGTTGAACACATGAGCAAAAGAATCATCGTTATGTACCTGGGTAAAATAGTTGAAGAGAGTCCGGCGCGGGAGCTTTATTCATCCCCCAAACACCCCTATACAAAAAGCCTTCTCGCGTCAATACCTGATGTAAAACCGCAGAAACACGGCTTCTCGGTTTTAAAAGGAGAGATTCCATCCCCTGAGAATCCGCCTTCAGGCTGCCACTTTCACCCGAGATGCCCCCATGCAATGGATATATGCAGAGAACAGTACCCTGAACTGAAAACCATTGGAGATTCCAGGGTTGCCTGCCATCTATTTGAATAATTCACTTCAGGAATTCCCTGATATTAAAGATAAAGATTTCTGCGTTTTTTATCAGTTCCGCTGCACGTTCCTTTGAAACAGTAAACATCTCTGTATAATCTGCACGCTGGCGCAGATCAAAAGATTCATGCAGGCATCTGGACATATCTCTTGAGAAAACGCCCTTCTTAACATAATCCCTGTCAAATATAGATATAACTCCGGAATGTTTTGAAACCGAATTGTTTTTTGTAACAATCAAGGCAAGAACAGAATAAAACATAGTGTAATAGGAACGATTTACAGCAGGCCTGTATTTCTCATTCTCAAATAACAGCTTTGCTGACTGAAGAGATTCTTCAGCCTGTTCAAGCCTGTAAGCTATGAGCTCTTTTTGATGATCATTCAAGCTGCAATTCCTGATGATAAGATAGACCTGATAAACGGGCTGCAGGAGACTGCTCCATACCTGAAATCATTTTTTGAATATGTGACAGTGGAAATAAGCACGTCATTATCAAAACCTATGCCCCATGCGATTTTCATTATTTTCTTATCAGCTGATTCATTATAATTTTCCACAACCACGCACACATCCATATCAGAATCCTCGGAAGCATTTCCATTAACACGGGAACCGAAAGCCCATATTTCTGCTTCAGGAAATTCTTCCCTAACAGCAAAAGCAAACTGTTTCAATATATCCCTGTCTCTTTCATCCATTGAATTCAAATCCTGTATTTAGATTGTGGTATATCATGTTTTAATGAAATTATTTAATTTTGTCAACTTAAAAGAAATCAAACCAAATTTCATAAAAAACAATTGAAAGATTTTCTCACGCATTCCATAAATAATCATGTCAATAAAACTGTTCCATCAATTTACATTCTCATCACTTGCAGGCATTATAGTCTGTCTGATGCTTTTATCTGCACCTGAAGCTGCACATTCATCCGGCGAATATTTTTTTCTGCATGAACTTCTTAAAACCGCGAAAAAAAATCCCAAAGAAAAAGTCCCTTATGAAAGAATCTACATGAAGGATGATATTTTATACTGCACTGGAGAGAGCAAGGCCGCGCTCACAAACAACCGTGCTGCTGAGCTGATGAAACAGGAAAAATACAGGGAGGCAATTGACATACTAAAAGAGGGCTTAAAACACTCTGCTCTGTTCTTCCCCTTCAGGTACAATATCGGTGTATGCCATCTTTATCTCTTTGACCTCAAGCGGGCAATGCTTCACTTCAGAAAAGCGGTTCAAATCGTTCCTGAATATTCCAAAACATATCTTCAGATGGGATACATCTACCAGAAATGGGACATGGACAGCAGGGCTGTTGAACAGTTCAGGGAGGCACTCAGAAGAAACAACAAGGAAATTGAAACTTTTATTCTTATCGGCAATGTTTATTTCAAGAGACACCAGCTGGAGATGGCACGAAAGTATTATTCAGCATCACTCGACGTAAAACCCCTGTATCCTAACGGGCTTCTTGGCAGGGCAAAAATATATTTTATAAGGGGCAAGTATCACAGAGCAATGGTTCTCATTAAATCCATTGATATTTCTAAAGGAGAATACGACAAGGCTCTTCACTATTACTATGCTGAATGCGCTTTCAAACTCAAGGACTATAAAACAGCAGCAGATGAGTACGCAAAACTTCTTACTTTCAGGAGGGACCGTTTCTTTCTCACGAATTCACCAGCTTTAATTGAACACAAACTCGATATTTCAAAACGATTCATCGGCAGATGATTATAAACTAAAATCCAAGGCTTACCTCAGCATAAACAGTCCGATCCATCTTCTCTGTATCTTCTGCCGGGGAGCTGTTGTATTTAACCACATACCCTGTCCTGAATCCGATGGTACTTTCCCTTGAAAACGGCAGCCCTTTCAAATCAAATTTTACTGAAGAATCACTGCTGGTCCTGTAAACTGAAAAATCATCCGCTTTGGGAACATAAAACACAACCCAATCAAATTTCAGAGACTCAAATGGATTCCAGCGCAGCCTGTAACGGAAGGACGCCCTGAAGTCATGATCTCTTGAAACGTTCTCATATTTTTCATACTGATAAACGGGTGCGCCACTCAGATCCAGTTTCAGGAAACGGTTTCTCAAAAAAACAAATTTCACACCTCCACCGGAGTTATTCCTGTACGCCAGATCTGCAATAGCATCATATTCACTGAATGTAAAGATAAAGAGTTCCACTCTTTTTAGAATGTAATGATCGAGTTTAATCTCCCCGGAGGCGTTATTCACGGTTTCTTCATCCCCGGTCTTCTCAAAAAATCCCCTGCCTGACATATTGAAAGAAGATATTCCACTGTCATATACATAGCCAAAGGAACCGTTTATCTTCTCAGCTTCAGTATTCCCCCACTTCCTTTCATACCATCCGCCAAGATCGAGTTTCCATTTCTTTTCAGCCGGGTTTTTCAGTTCGGGAGAGATGACTGTCCAGGGACTTTCTTCAGCCCCTTTTTTGATTGAATCTGTTTTTCCCGCATCAAGTGTTTCATCAGCAGAAAATACCGGCAGATATACAAGCATAGAAAGAAGAATCATAGAACTCAAAATTATTTCCTTCATACTGTCATCCTCCTATTCAATCATTATTTTTGAGACTTCAACTTTATACAGGCTGTCTATATTGATCAGCATTTGCCTTACATTTTTAATAAGTTCCCTGTCTGTGGTTCTTCTCTGAACATATCTCTCAATATCATTGAGCTCCTTTTGAATTTTCATTCCGAGTTCATCCAGTTCTTTTGCAATTGCTATTGAAGAAGGCGTTCTTGCCCCCTTCCTGATTTTTTTCATTTCGGATTCAAGCTGTTCTCTCAGCAGTTTCTTTTTCTGTTCTTCTTCAGCAGCATGAGAGATTATCTTCTCGGCAGTCAGCTGAAAATTCATGGGCGTGACCACCTCACTGAATCTTCTGTTAATAAAGGGATCAGTATATACCAGCCCTGAAACCGGCCTTAACGCATAGAGATCTTTTACAGCCTCTGCTGTCTGGTTGTCGACAATGACAGTATTGAAAAGAGGAACCTCGAGAAGTTTCTCGAACCTGTATTCAGAAAAAAATATCAGCTCGTCCTGAATAATTCTGACAGGACCGGTTATTACCCTCAGGCTTACATTGATATTTTTATCAGGATCACCCTGGCGGTTATATGCCTTTATATTTTTAATAATTTTCATGGATGAATCAACAGCCTTCTCACTGCTCCTGAAAAAGGCTGTTATTCTTGAATTGGTAAGCTCACTCACCACTCCGTCTTTTGCGGTTATTTCCCCTGAAATAAGCTCCTTGGTTCTGATGTTGAAATTAATAAGCTCTGAAAGGTTGCCGCTGCCGTTTGAATTATTTTCAGGAAACTCGATATAGACAACAGTCAGATCTCTTTCTATCAGGTGCTGAATTTTAATTATCTCATGGGTCTCCTCGATCAGTTCTCCCATGTCAGGGCTTTCAAATTTTCTGAAGATATTGACGATGAATGCATCTATCTCTTTCAGTTCCTCAGGAGGGAGCATTCTGAGAACATGTATAATATCCCTGATCATGCCGTACTCTTCCTTAAGCAACGAAACCAGGAAAAAGGAAAACTCTATGGTTTTAAGATCACCAATGATTGTAAGAATATCCCTCTGTATTCCCTTATTCTTTATTATGAGCATATCCCTTATCGATTTAAGAGAATCCTTGTTGCCGAGTTTCACAAGCAGAAGACAGGCATAGATTCTGACCCTGATTCCGGGGTCCTTGAGATACTCCTGAAGGTTTCTTATAAGCTCTCTTCTGTTGTAAGTATCACCACCGGTCATGATCTCGCCGACCGCCCTTACTATGAACTCGTTTGGCTGATCAGACTCTATTCTGTAAAAGAGATCGTTCAGGTAAGCGACATCATTCTCCTGCCCGCATCGGCCGATGCCCAGAATTGCAAGAGAACAGATCTCAGGATTTGAAGACTCTTCAATCATTTTTCTAAAAATTGCGTTAGCCGATACATTATTGAGAATATCCCTTTCGATCAGTATCGACAACGCAGTTTTAACAATCGGTGAATCCTCACCGATCCTGCCCTGTAAAAATTCAAAGAGAATATTGAGTGACCTTTGTTCTGTAAAAAGCGATATGAGCTGAAGCGCCCTTAACTGGTCCTCCGGAGATCCGGTATTGAGCTGAACCTCTATCTCTCCCAGCATATATGAGTAATTAAGCATAGACAGGGAATGAATAGCTGCATCTATGATTTCCGGATCAGGATATTTTTTGAGATAATTATACATGTTAACAAGAGGAGTTGCAGCAGTATTAATTCCAAGGCGACCAATAATTCTGCACAGCCTTACTATTCTGTTTCTAAGATACCTCTTCTCAAAATTGATATCTTCTATTCTCGATGCTGAGTTTTCACGTGATTTTTTATCTGAATCAAAGAGAATCTCAATCAGCAGAGCAAGGCTCTCTTCCTCTTTTTCAGTAATATAATCTATCTTTCCTGATATATCAGATACAATCCTGTGTATAGAGCCTGCTTCCTCGCTCTGCAGGAAGAATACAAGATCCTTACGAATTCCTGCATTCATTTTTTCCAGGATGAATTTCCTGATCTTCTGAAAATTCTCCGGGAATGAATTCTCGGCAACGTCTGTTATCATGAATTCTTTTCTGTATGTCTCAAAATAGGTTTCGAGTGTAACTACAATATAGTTATACATCTTGTCTTTGAGTACATTGAACTGGCGTGTATTATTCGGAGTTGTAAAATATTTAACAAAAACATCTACAATCAGCTCATCCTCTTTTACAGTCTCTGTGGAAATCGCTATGAGATTACGAAAGAGTTTATCAGGATCACGGAGCAGTGTTATGTTCTTATAAATTACATAAAGTGTCATGTTAACAAGTTCAGCGTCACCGGAAGTCAGGGCCTTCATTGTATAGATAAGAAATTCCCTGTGATTACTCGATATCACAGCGCTGATAAAAGCGGCCTTAACCCTGTTGGAATACGAATCAAAATAATGAGTCATCTTGCCGAGCAGAACCCTTATATCCAGAACAATCTTGTCTTCATTCTCAGGATCATATGTAAAAAGATTGCTTTCCTGTTTCTGCTGTTTTCTCTGAAGCATCTCATTCATATGTTTCCGGTTTATAAGGAAAAGAGCCCTGTAGACAGAGTACACTTCGTCTTCATTTCCCTTTTTAAGTATTTCTTCAAAATATGATAGCACCCTGAACGAGGAAAGGCCCAGTATAGCGAGATTTTTTATTTCTCTGGTGTATTCATCAGAGTTTACTATTGATAAATAATAATTAAGCAGATCATCCGATTCGGATGCAATTTTATTTGCCACCCTGAACGCTTTTGAAAGAACATAGAGGGAATCCTCTCCTGTCTTTTCTCTTTCAATAAATTCTATTATCTCCCTTATATTCTCTGCCGATCCCCTGTTTTCAAGAAAATCGAGTATGTATATTTTTTCATCACTCGAAATATTTTTACCAAGATATGCAAGGAGAGTGGATAAGACCAGTTTACCGTCAAAGTCTCTCAATATTGATAATGCGCTGCTTCTGATCTCAGGCCCCTTTTCGAGTTCACGAATGAGGATATCCCGCCCAATATCTGATTTCAGAATACCGAGTATCCTGTGAAAAGCAACTCTCTCATATGGAACAAGTTTAAAACTTCTGCTTATATCGAGTTTTATAGTCTGTAAAAAACTTTTCTCTGTCGCCAAGGAGCCACCTGCTGTATTTTATCAAGATTGAAATGGAAGCAACAGTCCCTCTTGCAATCACAAAAGGCCGGTTGTTACTTCTCATATTTTATCATTACATATAATATTACTGCACTGCGAAATGCAACAAAAAACGTTTTTTATTGTTTCATCGCCTGTCATTCTGACTGTAGTGAAACGGAATACCGGAATCACATAGTAGGTATTCATAAATCCTTTCCATGAGATTCCTGCCTTCGCAGGAATGACCAGAATAAATTATTTTCCTCAATTGTCGCCCTTCGTCTCCGCTCAGGGTGACAATCATCTTCAATAAATTCAATACACGATGACACGCAATTCAATACACGATGACAAAGAACAGAAACTTACGTAAAAAAAAAGCATTAGTCACAAATAAACAATCATTTTATCTCTATAATCTCCTCTTTATCCCCTCATCTCCTTCTCTTTTAACATTTGCAGTTTTCGGGCCGCTTCATGAGATATAAATATTTTATTGAAAAGAATTTGACTTTAAATACTCAAAAATGTTATATTTACGGCTGATTTTCTCATAAATAATAGGAGATATAAGATGAAAAAAAGAAGTCTGGTTATTGTAATATCATATGTACTGATTACAGCCCTTCTTGCCTGCGGAGGAGGAAAAGCGGTCAAGAAAACCAAAGCCGAATCCCCAAAGAACAGAGGACAGGCAACCGGCTATGCAATGATATTTGACGGTGATACAGCTCTGGCAAGAGACAGGGCCACTGATGATGCAAAAAGCAAACTCGTCAAAAAAGTTCTTGGTGAAACCATCAAAGGACAGAGTATCATGAAGGATTATGCCCTTGTATCGACCATAGTCGAATCAAAATCCACAGGCCTTGTAAAAAATGATGTTGTTATAAAGCAGGGACAAACAGGCAGTGAATATTTTGTCACACTGGAGGGAACCGTTGAACCTTCAGCAGTTAACGATGCCATACAGGCAGCTCTTGACACTTACGGCAAGCCCAAATTCATGGTGCTCATGAAAGAGGACATAAACGGCAAGAGACGCAACCCGGGTGATGAGGGCAACGAAACAGAAGCAAACATTCTCGAGTTCATGGGAGACGCTGGCTTCGAATTCGTTGACGCGAAAATGACCCAGAGCCTGATGAGAAAAGAAAGAGGCAAGATGAACAATGCCATGGAAGGACGAATCAGCGGTGATGTTCAGCAGCTTCTCCTCAACAACGTTGGCGCTGAAGTAATAATCGTTGGCGAAACAAAGACTAAAAGACAGGCCGCGAACACACTTGCACGTTATGGAGCCACAGACATGAAATCAGTTGCAGCGATCATCAGGGTCAAGGCAATTGATGTTTACACTGGAAGAATCCTCGCCTCCATGAGCCGCCAGAAACCGGGTCTTGGACTCACAGTTGAAACCGCTTCAAAGCAGGCAATCGAAAGCACTGTAAAGAGCAAAGACTTTCTCGGCAAAATAAACAAGGGAACAAATGAATTTGAATCAGGTAAATTCATAAACACCATTACAAAGAAATTCGTACAGGCTGCCACCAACAGGGAGATCAATGTAACAATAATCGGACTCGACAGAGAAGGCCTTAAAAAATTCAGAGACCAGATCTCGAACAGAGTAAGAGGAGTTCAGAAGGTACTCCCAAGGGGAAGAGTCGGCAATGCTTCAAAGGTTTCTGTTTACTTTGCAGGCAAGACCCACGACTTCGAGGATGAGCTCATGGCGAAATCCGACAAAATGGGATTTGAAATAAAAATAAAAGAGAGTTATCCGAACTCACTTACAATGCAGGCAAATTCAGTTCAGTAATGAATCATCATCACAGGGATGCATCTGCATCCCTGTGTCGTATATAAACTACAGCCCGGTTCTTGTTATAACCTCTCTCATTGCATCATCAATATTACCATATGAATTTTTAAGACGAATTTTAAGCTCATCAATTTCACGGTTCTGCCTGTAGTCAGAAAGATACCTGAACCTGCCTATTCTTCTGCCCACAATGAACGATTCACGGTCAGAGACATCCATATCAAGAAAACGGTCAATTATATCGAGCATCTCCTGTTTATGTGTTGAGACCTTTCCTTCAACATCCTCGATCAGGTTCATCATGTGATCACTCACAAGAATTGAATCAAGGGGTTCAAGGTTCTCTATCATCAGTCTTATCTCTTTTACCTTGCCTTCTTCGCTCACAGGGCTCCATTCGCCATCCTGCATCATCCTGTGGAGTTCAGTTCCGGGAACCGGCACATTGGTCCTTATTCTTATAAAGGTAGGATTTATCTCATTTAAAACCCTTGCTGTTTCAAGAGCATTCTCCTCACTGAGATCAGTTCCTCCTGCTCCTGGCATGAAAAACTCAGAGAGTTCAAAACCAGCCTCCATTGCCTTTTTGCCTGCAATTATGTGTTCTTCAGGAGATACTCCCTTGTTTATTACA
>CAZEJW010000117.1:0-14825 GCA_964512685.1 uncultured Leptospirales bacterium
AACGCGGTCTTTAAGAGGAGAATCGCTGAATAATGGATCTCCCTTTGCTGCTTTTTTCAGAAAGAGTCTGTAGAATTCAGCTGCCCTTTCCATATCCTTGAGTTCAGGGTCAGTTTCGAATATCCTTGCAAGAAGAAAATAGGCATCATCAACGGTGTCATTCTTACTGTATTCTTTTATTATTCTTATAGAAGCTTCAGCTGCCTGATGTCCTTTCTCTAGATAAAGGAATATTGAAGCGCTCCTGAGAAGCGCATTGTCGGCAAGTTCATGGCCGGGGAAGAGCGCTGCTATCTTCTGAAAATAATCCACAGCCGCAAGGCGCTCTCCTTTCATTATGGAGGCCTCTCCTGTTTCATAAAGAGCAGCCGGGTATACTCCGGATTTCTCTGATACTTTTGAGAGAGTCTCTATCGCATCGGAATACCTGTATTTTCTCAGCAGATTTTTGCTTATATATATTCTTGCACTGTCTGTATAAGGGCTTGAAGGATATTGCTTTAAAAGATTGCTGAATCTTGTGAGTGACTGATCATATGCTCCTGAGTTATAGAGCTGTATTCCTGTGCTGAAGAGAACTTCATCAGGCATGGACATTGTCACTGTTTTGGTTTTCTTTTCTTTTTTGTTTCTGTCTTCCTCAGTTTTTGGAGCTCCGTTTTTTATTTTACCCGCTGTCTGTGATTTCTGATGAGATTCTTCCGATACAGTGTCATCAAGTATTGACCTGATTATTTCACCCATCTCCTGATAGTTCTCAGCTGCGCAGGGAAGAGCAAGGGATATAATAATAAATGCGGGTGCTATTATTTTTTTAATCATTCAACAACTCCCTCATCGATCATGAGAGACGGTGCAGGTGTTGAATTATCCTTCTTTGTCTTTTTGGGGGATTCGGCTGTGGCGTCTTTCCCGGTAACCAGGGATTCATCAATGCTTTTATCCTGCCTGCGTGTAAGAGGCGACACCTTTGATTCTTCTGTTAAAGGCCTGTATTTGCCTTCTTCGATTGAATTGTTTATTTCAGCGGCAGGCTCGCTCCCTTTTCTCCTGTCAGAAGGAGAAAAAACCGAATCATCTGTTTCCTGCTCAATGATATCCTGTGACGGATACTGAATTTTTCTGTAGCTCGAATAACGCGATTCAGTAATCAGCTCTGACTCGAGCATCTTTCCAAGTGAGGAGTCATCCTTTTCACGGCTTATATCGATTCTGAAAGCATCATTGACGTATTCAGCAAGCGGCGCATCCTTAATTCTGGCTTCATCCTTGCCCATCATGTAACCGACTATTACAGCAGTAACGAGCATAACGAATCCCAGGCTGAATGCCGCCTGTTTGATGGTTTCCTCTGTTTTTTTGTCGAGATTATTGATTAATCTCAGAATGGTTACCGGTATGCTTTTTAGTATGTCAAGAATACGGTTCATGTATTATTCCTCTTCTTTGACCACAAAAATTACTCTGCATTTTTTTAGTGACTCCCTTGTTCTGGAACTGCCGAGTATCCTGCGTGAGTCTCTGTTTGAAATTACAGGACAGCCATTCAGGCTTTTCAGAGCGGCAGTATAAAAGGGATGACTTCCTGCTTTTTTATGAGAGAGTGCTGAGTTTTCATTTGTTACATATGATACCATGCTGTATTTTGCTGCATAGCGGATGTCAATATGGTGTCTGCTGAATATTTCAAGGCCGTCTTCGTTGTAGATAACCGGTAAAACCATTTCTTCTATCGATAGATGACGGGCATCGATAATCAGGGATGTATAGTCTGTTTTAACGGGTATACTGAGCGGTTCAGGGAATTCATCCTCAGGATATATGAAGGGCAGTGCGTCTATTATATCCCCTAATCCGAGCTCTGCCCTGCATCCTGATGTCGAAAAATCAACAGGAAAGAGTTGGGCTTTAATTTTTGTATCCATGCACCTGGACATGAGTTTTCTTGTTCTTATGTCAGAGTTGATTAAATCCAACAGAATATGATCGGGATCAATTCTGAGGGTTCTGAGCTGGCGGGCAATCATTGTCCTGGCTCTTTCTTTTGCCAGGGTGCTTGCTTCGATCCTTGCCTTTGTAATGGATATTCGGCTGTTATGAGAAGAGACCGGGTTTCCCTCCCTGTCAGTTCTGAATGCGGATTCTGTAAGGGCAGTGATAACCCCTTTGTTCCAGTCAATGCTGACATTTTTGCCGGTGTTTCCTGATGCCGAAAACGGGATAACTGTTATCAATATGAGTATAAAAGTAAATATCCGTCTTTTTTCAGAGGTGATACCGCTTATCTTTTTCTGCATAATATTGATCAATGTATATTCCTGAAGTCTGTTATATATCAACACAGTTTGCAAAAAGGTATTATTGGCACCTGTGTCCTGTAGTTTAATATCGGTAAAATTTCATGTGTAATCAAGTCTATTTTAGGAGAGGATGTTTGCAGGCTTGTGTTGAAGGTGCGTATTGGAATACGCACCTTCAACACATGAATTATATAAGGCTTGACTTTACACTTTTTAATGTGTAGATTGTTACACATGTGGAGGTGTTTTATGGCTACAAATCTTGCAATTGATGATAAACTTCTGGAAAATGCCAGAAGAATTGGGGGGCTCAAGACAAAAAAAGAGACTGTCACTCTTGCATTAAAAGAGTTTATTCAGAAGAGAGAACAAAAGAAAATTATAGATATTTTTGGTTCTGTTGACTATGATGAAGAATACGATTATAAAAAAGAAAGGAACCGGAAATGAAGGTTCTTGTTGATACCTCAGTGTGGTCAATGGCACTGCGGAGGAATACAAATACTGATATCAGTGAAGTGAATGAATTAAGTGAACTGATCAATGAAATGAGGGCTGTTGTAATCGGCCCTGTACGACAGGAGCTTCTTTCCGGAATATCAACTCAAAAGAGTTTTGATGCCCTTAAAGAAAGACTTCAGGCTTTTGATGATATGCCTCTCAGAACTGAAGATTATGAACTTGCAGCCGGTTTTTACAATCTCTGCAGAAGAAATGGCATTCAGGGATCTCACATTGATTATCTTATTTGCGCAGCGGCAATAAACAATAACTGTTCAATCTTTACAATGGATAAGGATTTTACTGAATACCAGAAATACATTAAATTAAAACTGCATATGGTGCGGGATGATATTTCGAACCTGTAGGTATGCGATGCGTTTTGGATCACAGGATGATTATGTCCTGAAAATTTTATTCATCAATTTTTGACAGACAATTCCTTATATTGTCCCCGAGTTTATCTGATGCAGATATTATATCGGCAAGTATCATTTCACTGGTCTTTTCCGCTGAGAGGTTCTGGCGCAGCATATAAGTCTTTGTTCGGCGCAGGTATGGCATGTAGAGTTCCCCGAGTTCGGAGTTTTCGATATTTTCGAGTATGCCAGAGGCGTTTTCTCCGGACCGGGGATCTGAAAGGCAGACCTGTTTTATCTCTTCAGTTTTTTCGAGTATGTTATTCAGTTTCACGGAAAAGTCTTTAAAGGATACTTCTCTTTTGGCGGATAATATCTTTTTAATTATTTCTTCAGGTGAAGTTTTACCGGGCCTGTATTTCTCGGCAATTTCCCTGAGGGATTTTTCCACAGTATTTTCTATAAATGCCCCGCCTTCTGTTGCATTGATGACCCTGATGTCGACCCTTTGTGCAGCGTCATTGAACCAGTTTCTGTAGAGATCGAATACAAAGTCAGAAATTACTTCTTCTTTGCCGCCGAATGCCTTTATATACTTGATCGATCTTTTTCTTATTACTTTCTGGTTGATGGTATCGAGATTCTGAATCCGTGAACACTGAGGCAGCCAGTCGTCATTGTGATATGTCCCGCTGCAGTGAATTTCTCTGCCAGTGTAGGCGAGGTCCTGACCTGTAAGGATGATTGGGTTGCAGCCAAGATTCAGAAGCAGGTCAAAGGCGCTTGTCGCAACTGATCCTCCTGACTGGATATCCCCAGGCTCTGTAAGGTTTTTCCCAATCCATTCCATTACAGGTGTTGATTCGCGTTTCATATTTCCTGATGAATCCGAATAGTATTTTGCGGTGGTGGATATTACCTTCTGTCCCTGATAATGATTCAATATAGAAGGCAGGCTGACAACATCAGCAAGCAGGACAGGGGAGATCTTCCTGAGACCCAGGAAATGCTTCTGACTGTATTTTTGTGCGTCTATTGTCATAACCATATGGGGTTCTATTCCATGTCTGTCCAGAACCTTAACGGCAGTATCAACGCAAACAATGAGCGCAGAGTCTCTGAGTTTTTCCAGGACCTGTATGTTCTTTTTAAGGGAAGGACCGGCTGATACGATTATACCGGGGTATCCTTTAAATTTGCCGAAAAAGTCTTTAACAGGAACAGCGTTCCCGATGTGGTGAATATTGGTGAAGATATTTCTTATCCACCTTTCTTCAAACTCGAACCTGGTAAGAAGATCACTGACTTTTGATGAAATAAACTGTTTTATGCTGGTAATTATTCTGTCATATGATTCCGGATCAAGAGAATGAGATGTTCTGTGGGTATATAATGCTATTCCTCTGAAACCTGACATATCGATTTCTTCAAAGACGGATGGGATTTCGGCCACTGATCTTATAATGTGTGACCCTGTAATATTTCCCCGGGTATGTTTATTGCAGATTCGGACAATCTCTTTGTCGGGTTCGATTATTACCAGTTCTTTGTCAGGGTATTTTTTCCTGATTTCTCGCACATGGTAGCCAAGTCCAAGACCTGCAATGAGAATCATGGATGATCGCCCTGCATCAAAATCACCTGCTGCTCTTTCTGCTTCTTTCTCAGGATTGTATGCAGAATGAAGGGTTGTATCTTTTTCTTTACGGACGATGAGTGTCGGTTTGCCTGAACGGGTTTCTTTTAGTATGTATTCCGGCATCTGCTGTTTATTCCTGGTTGTCATTGTATCTTTTTTGAATTCTTTCAATAAGTTTATAGACTGCATTTTCTTTTGTCAGCTTAAATTTTTTCTGAACATCCGCTTCAATATATGCAGGAGTATATCTTTTTTTTTCAATTCCATACAGCATGTTTGCAAGATATACCATTGATGCAATATCACTGAATTCTGAAGGAGAATTTAGAGGAGAATGATGGTTTCTTATTGTTTGTATGAGATAATCAGGAAAGTTCCATTTCTCAGCTATTAGAGCGCCAATTTCCGAATGACTTACTCCAATTGCTATTTCCTCCAGAACGGATGACATGTGGATTCGCCTGTTTGAGACAATTGCAGATATCTTGTTAATGAGCGTGCGGTTAGTTGACAGCAGAACGATTTTGCCTATATCGTGGAGCAGGGCGGCTATGAATACTTTTTCGGCTTTTTCCTGCATCCCGTTTTCAAGGGCAATGAATCTTGCGTAAAATGCCGTTATATTGCAGTGTTCCCATATCTGCTGGTATGCCCTGTACTTTTCATCGAGTATTTTTCTTGCTGCTGAAACAGTGAGTATTTCCTGAAGCTGGTCCAGGCCGATTATAACAATGGCTTCGTGAACAGAACCAATACGCCTTCGGCTTATGTAACCCGCAGAATTAGATATTTTGAGCAGATCGGCAGTAAGGGCCGGGTCAGTGCTTATCCGTGAAGCTATTTCTTCTATTGTGGTATCATTTTTTGAACACAATGATTGTATCTCAAGTATATGTTCGGGAAATGTTGGCAGCGAGTCAATTTCATCAAGTATAGCTTTTGTGATGTCGCCTGTGCTGGCTTCAGGTTTCAGCCTGAAGGGGATAAAAAAAGAATGGGATATAAGATTTCTTTCGTAACAGAATCTGTAGTTCTCTGATTTTAATCCTGCATTCTTGAGCAGCAGAATAGAAAGGATGAGTCCAAGGCCGGCACCTTCGCTTGAATCAAAAACCTTTTCATAAATTTTTGAGAAATCATCGCTTCCCTCTGCACATTCAAGCCTGAAAAGGATTCTTTGAAGTTCATCAGAGAGGATCGTGCAGTTATTGGTAATGGATATATCAATGCCCTGGCCCGTGTTTTTAAAAAGAACTGTAACTTCATATTCACTTTTTTCAATATCACTGCCGATGTTCTTGAGATTTGAGATCACATCTTTTTTGAACTGAATAAGCCCCTCATTGTAATGATTTCTGTCATTTATATCCAGCCCGCAATTTTTAAAGTAAACCCTTTTGGCATTTGCCTTAACCGCATTCAGGATTATTTCCCTGAGAATTGTATTGAGTGTTTCATTGATGTATGTAAGGTCGAGCCGTGAAAGTACCTTTGCAACAAATGAGTTCAGTATGGAATTTTCATTTTCATTGAATGATTTTATCGAAAAATTTATGTCTTCTCCTGATAAAAAATGAGATGCCATTTCGGATGTATTGGATTGTTTTTTCATTTCAAAATTTAATGGGTTATTTTAATGTGATATCACGCAGCGATGATAACTGTATTCTTCCATTTTATTGTATTTTCCGCTTTCGTCAAGGACTGCATATATATATTGGATGTCATTTTTCGAGTCAACAGAATTTGATACGGTTTCTGTTTTTTTCATTATTTTATTCTGTTTCCTGAAAACGGTTTCGATACCTTCCTTTTCAAGAAGTCTGAAAAAATATCGGGATGACGATGTGAAAGGGACATTACATTGCATGAAGCATTTTGATACAGTGTAGTTCTTTATGATAAAAGAGTAGTTTGATAGGTTTTTCCAGTCGGGAGGATAAGGGGCAATGAATGCCTGATCAGCAGGGTTTCTTTTTAGAATTTCGACTATCTTTTTGCCTGCTTCCCGGCTTCCTATTCGACCGGTTATCACACAACTCCTGTTGCTGTATATGATCAGGGATTTAATTTCATTATCCTCTATGCAGAAGATCTCCTTTCTGTTTTTTGAGATGAGACTGTTCATTCTAAACCATGATGTTGACATTGAAATGATCAGACAAACAGCAATCACTTTTATGGATATTTCCTTTCTTGCAATGGGCAGGTATAATGGAATACATGCAGCTATTATAAAAAAAAGCGGATATATATCCATTGAAAAATGTCCCGGGATGTACGATGCATAAGTGAGCAGTTTCAGGTTAACAGAGTGGATCAAGTCAGCTGTTAATCCTGCAAAAGATGCCGCACTTTCACTCGCGAATGAAAGTGCATGTACTGCAAGAGATGTAAATACAGTGAAAGCTGTCAATGGTATCTCGAACACTGATGTAAAAACTCCCGTGATGGTTAACTCTCTGAAGTGAATAAGCAGCAGAGGCATTACAAATAACTGTGCAGAGGCAGAAATTGAAACAGACTGGCGCAGGTAGGCGGGCATGAATGACAGAACAGAAAGAAATCTGCTGTAGAAGAGAAAAATCCCAAGGCATGCGCCAAGGCTGAGCTGAAATCCGGGACTGAATAAATCCGCAGGTTCTATCAACAGAATAATAATTCCGGAGAGAAACAGTATATTGAAACTGTTCCTCCGGGTTCCTGAAAGTGTCTGAACCGTGAATATCAGAAACATCAGTGTTGCCCTTAAAAGTGAGACCGGGTAGTCGGTAATATAATAGTAAAGGAAAAGCACCGGGAGTGTTGCCAGAGCGGTCAGTTTTTTATTTATTCTGAATACAAATGCAATGAAAAAGGGCAGGGCGGCCAGTATGCTTATATGGAGACCGCTCGCGGCCAGAACATGCATCACTCCAGCCTTCTTGAAAAGGTCGATTTGTTCTCCGGATATGTCGCTTTTATTTCCCGTATACAGGGCATTGAGAAACGATGCTGTGTCATGCTTGAAGTATTTCGAATGATTTAATTCTATTCTGGTTCTTGCCTGCCATTTCAGTTTATCCGGGCTCTGGCTTATTTCCCTGATACAGCCCCGTTTTATTATTGCGCGCAGGGTGATACCTCTTCTGCAAAGATTCTTCGTGCTGCTGTCTTCATCCCCCGAAATATTAAGCGGTTCTAAAGCGCCGAGAAATTCAATTTCTGATCCCGCCCTGAAGTATTTCCCGCAAAAGGCATGGGCTAATGGTCGTTCTGAGAGCAGGCCTTTCTTTTCGATCGAATTAATTTCAATTGTCAGTTTTGAGCTGTATCTTCCCCGGTGTGACGTGATTATTCTGCCGGTACAGGTTAAAGGTTTGGAGGGATCAGCAGGCATATATAAAGGTGAAGGTTTTTCAGGGATGAATGAAATTGATCGAAGTATGATGACAGCTGTGGCAGCAATGAAAACCAGTATGTATGAATTGCCGAATCGTTTTATTGTCAGTCTGGAAAAAATTGCAATTGAAAGTACAAGGGGTAGTATTGCATATGCCATTTGCTGAATATGCCCGAAAGCCACTGCATCTGTCAGAATCAGAATTGATATCTGAAGCAGCAGAAAAAAGGAAGATGGTATTTTCAGTTTTTGTAATTGATTATATTCTGCCAACTTTAAACATGAATCCTATGTTGAGCCCGTATGAGAGCTTCAAAGAGTCTTCCCCAAGTCCATAAGATCCAAATTGACATACTATATCGAAAAGTAGTCTTGTGCTTTCGGTTGTTTTTATTATTGTTCCGAGCGGCAGTTCAACTCCGGCGGAACTGTTGTAGTCTTTGTTGGAGGGAGGGGAGTGGAAAAACATCCCTAACCCTGCTGTGAATTTGAAGGTTTCATTGATTTTCCAGGCGTATTTTGCTGAGATTTCATAAGTCATGTGCATAAGGTTGTATTCGCTGCCGGTATTGTATGTGTATAAAATGCGGAAATCTCCAATTACATTGTTTACGCAGATATTCAGAAGGGCTCCGCCTGATGTATATAGTCCGCTGAAGCTTTTTGTCTCAGTTTTGCTGTCAAACCAGTCTTTGTGCCATGTATTGTGCATGCCAAAGCCTGCTATTGGCCCGACATATGTGTAATATAAATCGGATGCCTTTCTCGGTTCTGCAGAAAATCCCATAGATGAAATCAATAAGGATATTATCAACGCAAAAATGGTTATTGTTTTTTTCACTTATAGATTCCTTTTCAGTATTTTTTCCTAAAAGTACTTTTTGGCGCAAATGAAAGAATATAATTACCCCAGCCGCCTTTGGGGGCGGGGATAATAGAATTTTTCTTATTTAATAAAGTTCAGGAATAAACACTGATCCCTTTTGATGATTCAATTATTATTTTATGTTTAAAGGATTCTTTACTACCTGAGCATTCGCCGGAATATTGTAATCAAAAATACTGTCTATAAAATCCGGACTGTAATTAACATTGGATATTGTAAAAGTTGTTTCTCCACCGTCATGATTTTTAAATACTGCCTTTTTTGGAAAAAAATTACTGTCAAGGCTGAGTAGTATTTCGGGATATGTTTTGGCTTCGTTTTTTAGTTTTATTGTGCAGCCATTACCGCTTTGTCCTGTTACTATTGCCGGATAGCCCTTTGTAAGGTATGCAAGTCCGCCTGAGAATGAGTTTGGTGTCACTTCCTGCATTCCGCATATTTTGCTTCCGGCGTTGTAAACCCACAGCTTCTTACCATTTGTTACCAGGGTTCTGCCTGTAGGGTTGCTGAATTTTAAATAAAGCTTCCCGGGCCTGGCATACTTGAATACTCCTGTATACATTGCGCCTGAACCTGTGGATATGCTAATCAAACCGCTTATTTTGTTTATGCCTGCCATGTGCTGTCTGAAACTGTTAAGTGCTTCTTCACCTGTAACTGCAAATGAAAATGAAGAATACAGGATCAGTGAAGATATAAAAAGTGTTTTTATGATTTTTTTCATTGTGTTTCCTTTAATAGTTATACGGCCTGTCTTTGCTTAATGTGAAAAAAAATGTGTTTTTTTTCAGTGTTTATGAAATTTTTTTATAAATACTGAAAAAGATTCTGCATGAGCCTTCCAGTGAAGGCATAATGCTTGTAGGAACTAAAAAATTCAAATAATATTATTTGCGGAAATAAGTCAAAAAAAAAACAGTATTTATTCCTATAATTACTGTTTGGCGCATATGAAAGAAAATTGTTCCCCCGTTGCCATCAGTGGGTGGGGGTAGAGTTTTTTATTTACAGTAAAGCTCAGAAACAAACTATAAAAAATTATTTCTTTTTGAAGAGTTCTTTAAGGGGTGTGTTCATTCTTTTTATTACAGAACCTGTAATCTCTTCAATGGAGTCTCCTTCCAGTCCGGTCTGCATCAGGATCAGGTCTCTCTTATTCATGTCAATGCATCTGATCCATGCGCTTTCCCTGTCTTCATCGAATCCGATTATTATAAGATAGTCAATTTTATTGTCATAAGCCTTTTGCAGCCTTTGCAGAAGGCTGTTTTTTGTTTCAGGATAATTATAATCATATTTTTTGAAAATATTTCTGAATTCCTGAACTTTTTCGATATACCCGGTTCCGGACCATGTTCCAAAAAGGAATCTTATCTTTCTAATGTCAGTAATTATGTCATAGTAATTATCATCAGTGTAGATATTTCTGAACCTGTTGATCAGTGTTTCATCTGTTATGTTTCTGATTTCATTGCCCTGAACTGACATTATTCTGTAGCCTTTCTGCATGAACGAGCAATAGAGTCTGTTAAGTTCAGCTCCGTCTAGATTTGTCAGAATGCCCAGTCTTGATTTCTCTGCAACAGTATCATTGAGATACAGGCTGTCATCCCCCATGAAGTTAAGCAGTATCTGTGTTATTCTGTCTACGAGTTTGAATATCTCAGTTTCCATCCTGCCGATGTTGGTGAATGTAAATATCCTGTTTGAACCATTGGCATACAGGTTGAGTACAATCTTGATCCTGTTGTTGGGCAGGGGGGTAAAATTACCATATATGAAAAGATCCGAATCTATTTTTTCAATAATCTCCGGGAGCTCATATGATTTGTAGTCTTTTGCCAGTTCTTCCCTGTATTCTTTTAGCCTTTCGTTTATTTTATGAGGTTTGATAACATGTACATCGAATATATTTTTTATCGAATTTGCAAATGAATTCGGGAAGATTGTCTCAAGGTAGTCATAATTGGAATCTTGTGACATGTTTGTAAGATATCCGAATGCCATTGTTGGTGTGGCATACAGCCTGCCCGTAAGGGAAACAAGCAACGCTGCAGCAGTAATAAAAATTTTGAGATTTTTCATTACTTCCCTGTCATACTGGCAATGAAATGATCGATTATTGTTTCAATATTGTCACTGTATTGGCTTGGATAGTTCTCGAGCCAGATTATTTCATAGTTATTGAGGTCAATGATTCTTCCCCAGCTTACTTCTTCCCAGTTTTTGAGATCGAGAACTATCAGGTATTGAACTCCCCACTTGTTTCTGATCTCCTGGAGAATTTCTGCCTTGTTGATTTCGAAGTTATAAAGATGAAGTTTGTAGATATTGTTATATGTTTTTTCCATGGATAAAATGGAACTATTAACATCAGAGTTATAGGAAACCTTTTTCATGTCTGCAATATCGAAAATTTCATCCATGCTGTAAAGGTCGGATGCATTGAATGCCTTTACTGTGTAGTTTTTTGAAAGAAATTTAACGAGCACGACATTCTTCAGGTTTTGAGGCGTGTCAATGATCACAGCAATGTTTGATCTCGCGGGGAGAGTTCTCTTTGTGTATTTCACTGATTTCGTTGATGTACATGAGCTGAAGATCAGTATAATCAATGATGATAAAATAAGTAATAATATTCTTTTTATGGAGTTCATTGTTTTACCTCGTATATTAAATGCCACTGATTTCCCCCTTTTTCGGGGATATAATACTGAAAATAAAACTTTTATTTCAGTTCATTCTTCAGTATATCAGCTTAATTTTTATCGATTTGTTATAAAATGTCAAATATAAAAAAGCGGGAACTGCGGGGCTGCTGTTAAATAATTGATAAACATCACTGTATTTAACAGATCATGGAGCATAAAATAAAAAAACAGCTATAATCGTGTATCATAGCTGTTTTTTTATTTCCGGTGATTTTTATGTTCAATCTATTTTTTTTCTTCTGCCTTTTTTGCATCTTCCTTGGCGTTTTCAGCTTTTGCTTTTTCTTCTTTTTCTTTCTGAATCTTTTTCATGTAGTTCTTGAAGCCTTCTTTGTTTACCTTGCTTTCTGCAACCAGGTTCATTATGTATTCCTGTGATTTGGCTTCTGTTCGCTGCATTATAATGGTTCTTTTTATCTGGTTTTCAACCTTGTCATCTATAGGCCTGCCAGCAAAGTATTTTCTGTTTGCCATGTAGAATTTGTTAATATCCTCTTTGGAAACCTCGATCTGATCTTTGAGCTTTCTGCCCAGGTAGAAGGTTGCGACTGCCTGCATTTTTGCGAGCTCAATGTATGTCTTCAGCTCTTCCTGATCAATATCCTTGTCGCTGAGAGCCTTTTTATAAAGAAGCTTCTGTGCTATAAGCTGATCAAGGAAGTTTTTCTTTACAAATACTTTCTGATACTGCGGATTCATTGACTGGGGGTTGGCTGCCATTTTATCAACTTCTTCTTTGTCTTCGATGTTAAAAAGAGCCTTGATCTGAGTGTAGTAGAACCTGTTGAATTCTTCAACAGAGATAACATCATCATCGATTTTTACTGCCCATTCTCCTTTCATTGTATCACAGGCTATGATTAAAAAGGCTGTCAGTGCTGTAAGTAATAAGACTATTGACTTCTTTGTATTCATATCATTATCCTTCAGATTTTTTGTTCATTAACACAATAAAAAGTGAATGACTGGTGTCCTTTTTTAATAGGTTCACATTCGCCATTCACTTCAGTGCTGTTGCCTGTTGAAATTAGCAATCAGGATATTTGTTGCAACAATTTTTTTACCAGCTCCAGTTTTTTTTGGGTTGATTCTTTGCCGGGTTGAAAAAGCAGCAGACTGCTGTCATTCGGATCAATTGAAAGTCTTTTGTCTTCGGATATCATGCTGATTATTTTTTCGGGTTTAATAAGAGATTCCCCTGATATTTTTAGTTTTATGGATTTTGAATCCTCAAGTATCTCATCAATATGAAGAGTTGATGCAATTGCCCTGATCTTTTCGAGTTCCACAAGAATCTGAACCTCAGGAGCCGGTGTTCCGAATCTGTCTGTCATTTCATCCCTGAGCTCATCAACTTCTTCAATGCTCTCACATGATTCGAACCTCTTGTAAAATTCGATCTTCTGCCTTTCGTCAGGCATATATGTGTCAGGAATATAGAAATCAGTATTGAAAAAAACAGGCGTTCTGAAAGAAGTCGCTGATTTCCCTCCCTGAAGATTCTTGACTGCATCATCCAGCATCTGGCAGTAGAGATCGAATCCCACTTCCATTATATTGCCTGACTGTTCCTTGCCGATTATGTTTCCTGCACCCCGTATCTCCAGATCCTTCATTGCTATCTTGAATCCGCTGCCAAGCTCTGAATATTCAGCTATAACCTGAAGTCTTTTCTGGGCTTCCTCTGTAATGGGGATATGCTTGGGATAAAAAAGATATGCATATGCCTGCCTTGCAGAACGGCCGACTCTTCCTTTTAGCTGATATAGCTGTGAAAGCCCGAGAGAATCCGCCCTGTTGATAATGATTGTGTTTGCATTGGATATATCGAGCCCTGATTCGATAATGGTAGTGCTTATCAGAACGTCATATTTTTTATCGAGGAAATCAATCATTATCTCCTCGAGTTCGTGTTCGTGCATCTGTCCGTGCGCAACGCAGAATGCCGCTTCAGGTACGAGATCCTGAAGCATGGATTCGATTGCATTTATTGTCTGAACCCTGTTGTGAACAAAGAGAACCTGTCCGTCTCTTTCTATCTCATTCATTATGGCCATTCTGAGGATATCAGGATTCTCCTCAAGTACATAGGTTTCTATTGCCTGCCGGTTTTCGGGAGGTGTTGCAATCGTTGAAAGATCGCGTATCCCTGCCATTGCCATGTGCAGGGTTCTGGGTATTGGTGTGGCAGAAAGTGTGAGTACATCAACAAGAGCCCTGAATTTTTTGAGCTGCTCCTTGTGTTTTACCCCGAATCTTTGTTCTTCATCAATGATGAGGAGACCAAGGTTTTTGATCTGCATGTCTTTCGAAAGAAGTGCGTGCGTTCCGATTATGATATCTATCTGTCCTTCTTTGAGGCTGTCACGGATCTTTCTGGACTCCGATGCCGTTCTGAAGCGGGAGAGCATCTCAATGCTTATAGGGTAATCCTGAAATCTTGTTCTGAAGGTGGAAAAATGCTGCATTGCGAGAACAGTCGTTGGCACCAGCATGGCTACCTGCCTGCCTGCCATTACTGCCTTGAATGCAGCCCTAATGGCAACTTCAGTTTTGCCAAAACCAACGTCACCGCACACCAGTCTGTCCATGGGTTTTTCGCTTTCCATGTCATCCTTTACGTCTTCTATTGCAGTTATCTGGTCAGGTGTTTCTTCGTATTCGAATAACGATTCGAATTCTTCCTGCCACAGGGTATCCGGCGGAAAGATGTAACCTTTCTGGGCGTTCCTCTGTGAGTATATACCGATCAGTTCTCTGGCGATCTCTTCTACTGATTCCTGCACTCTTTGTTTTATCTTGTTCCAGGCGGATTTTCTGCCAAGGAAGTTCAGTTTGGTACTGGCGGGTTAGGGGTCGGAGGAGGGGCTGCAATTTCTCGACGCATAGGAGCCAGGGATAAAACAGGCGCGGATAATGTTGCAGTTCACACCTTCGTGATAATGCTCATCCTCACAGTTGCCCTTACTGTTCTTGGACTTGCGCTTATAAAGGATCTTTTCATGTACAGCGGAGCCGGAAAAACAACCGAGCTCGGAGTTCAGTAT
>CAZEJW010000118.1:0-14754 GCA_964512685.1 uncultured Leptospirales bacterium
GCCTCCGTTACTAACACAACAGGTGCAGACGGTCACAGCTCGCTTTCTGTTAATTATAATGGTTCAACAGCCACTGCATTTATCAACTATTATAATGCAACAAATTCATCATGGAACTTAATCCATGGCCCATCTGATGGAACATCCTGGGCATCTACTTCTTTTGATAACACGACCAACAATGCTGCTGTTGCCGAGAGGTCATCAGTTTATACATACTGGGATGATCCAAATTATAATATATTTATCAGCTACTATGATACAACCGGTCACCTCAAATTTGCCAGAGCAAACAGTTCTGACTGGAGTTTTACAACATTAACAATCGATGCCGGCGCTCTGGTGGGGCAGTACAATTCAATTGGCGGTTATTATCTTACAGATGATACTGAATATCATCTGTTTATAGGTTATTTTGATGATGGAGATGATGAATTGAAATTTACCCGGTCTCTTGACAGTGGGGTTTCCTGGTAATCACAGATTTATTAAAAAAATATTCCAAAGCAGGCTGATTTCCAGCCTGCTTTTTTATGCTTGTTTGATCTTATTTTTTGCTGAAAAATTCCTGTCTATCAAAAACTTCCTCTGAGACGCCTGTCATTCTTTACCGGTAAAAAAAATTTCCTCTGACACCTTCGATTTTTCCTCTGATACTTCGAGTCAAAATCAGATTTCCTGTTTATTCTATAAAATTTCCTCTGACACCCGCAAATTTACCTCTGACACCATGTGCCGCTTTCGGTTCAGCTCAAATTTTCCTCTGACACCCTCGATTTTTCCTCTGACACCAATATCCACATCACCAGAAAGCTGTACCTTTACAGAATCTTGCAAATATAATTCATGGGTAAAACAGGTTATCAGATAAAAATAGCAGACTTTTAATTCAGAACTGATCCCTCAAATCTCAGTGAATGGAACATCCGCCAGGTTCACAATCCTGTCTTTGAGTTCTTTTGAAATATAGATCTTCATATCCTGATCAATGAGCACTACCTTTATTTCAGGATGTTTTTTCAGGAACTTTTTACTATCTTTAAGGCCCATTACAAAAATCGCAGTTGCATATGAATCTGACAAAACAGGATCTTTTGATATTACTGAAACTGAGGCGAATGTTTCTGTAGGAAAGCCTGTACGGGGATCAATTATATGATGATAACGCTTTCCCTGGTATGTTTTTCCACGCTCATAGTCCCCGCTTGTTGCAATGGATTCCCCGTCTTCAAGGTCAATTGCAAGAATGAGTTTCTTTTCGCGGGGATGCATAAGGCCGGTGCGCCATTTTCTTCCATTATTAGTTCCTGTTACCTGCAGGTCGCCTCCCTCTTCAACGATTCCTCCTCTGACACCATGTTCCTTTAATACTTCGAGCCCCCTTCTAACAGCATATCCCTTTGCTATTCCGCCAAGGCCTATTTTCATGCCTTTTCTGGCAAATTTCACTGTAGAGTTTTCAGGGGGAAGTTTTATATTGCGGTAATTTACAAGAGGAAGATTTTTTTGTACTGTTTCTTTTGACGGAGGGATGAACTTTTCACTGCGCCAGTTCCACAGGTGGGAGATTGATGCAAAGGATATATCAAATGCGCCTGAAGTTTCCTCTGACACCTTTTTTGATATTTCGAGTAGTTTCATGGTCTCAGAGGAAATTTTGAGAGATTTCATGCCTGTGAGATGGTTCATTTTATAGACATCGCTGGTTTTTCTCACAGGGCTCATGAGATTTTCTATGCGTTCGATTTCAGTGAATACAGCATCTGATGCTTTTGATGCTGTTTCTTCATCCGCCATGATTGTGAGATTTATAATTGTACCAAGAAGTGGTCTGCTTACCCTGTGGATTTCATTTTTACAGGATGTTGCAAAAAGAAGGATTATTGACAGAACAAAGACTTTCTTTATCACGAAGGAATCCCCCTGATTCTTAAATTTTTCCTCTGACACCAGGATCTTTCATATCTGCAACAATTTCATCTACTACCTTTGGAATTTCAGCAAACCCGTGAACAATCCACTTTGAGTCCCGGATCTCCTCTGTACCTGCATGTCCGAAAGCACAGCCGATGAACGGGATATTGTTGTCTGAGGCTGCCTGTCTGTCAGTATACCTGTCACCGATCATTATGAAGGATGCATCATCTTCAAAATGTTCTTTATAGTAGGCAACCACCCCGCTCTTGTCGGTAATATCTTCATCTCCGGGGAAAACCATTGGATAGGTAAAAAACTGCATGAGGTCATGTGTCTGGAGAATCGCCTGAACGTATTCATACCGCCCGTTGGAAGCGACCAGAAGGATGAATCCCTTTTCGTGAAGTTCCTTCAGTACAGGGAAAACATTTTCGAATACAATGCCACCGCCATCGTTAATCATCAGTACAAGCGACATTGTACATTCATCCTGAAGGGCTGTGAGATCTTTTTTATTGAGATCAGGGAAAAGTTTAATAAATATCTCCTCCATGGGGAGGCCAAGCACTTTTGTAATTTCCTCTCTGTCTGGAAAATTGAGATCAAGCCCCCTTCTTTCATCAAGGAAATTCTGTATACCGTTTTCAAATGCCTCTGCTACTATATCGCTCACATCATAGATTGTGCCGTCAATATCAATGGTAAGATAAATATTATTCACTTTTTACCTCCAAAAGTTCTGTATAAAGTTGATTATCATGCTTTGATGTCAATAAAAAAAGCCTTTGAGGCATTTCTGCATTTTCATTACCGCTTTATACTCTGCAAACAAGGCGAAACCCGGCCTCAATTTTACCTCTGACACCACATATATGGTGTCAGAGGTTTTTCCAGGGTTAATTTCCAAAAAAATATCCCACAGCACGAAAAAACCCGCATGTTAAATACTTGACTCGAAAAAATAATCATAGCAAAAGTATCTCAAACAGCAAAAGAAACTCAACCAATGTAAAGCTGAGAACAATCTTCGGGACAAAGATCCCCAATAAACAGGGTAAAAAGTGAACACAGCTATAAAAATAAACAGACTTATACTCAAAAACCCCATAACAGTGGCATCAGGAACAGCAGGCTATGGAGAAGAATTATCTGCCTTTTGCGACATATCAAAACTCGGTGCAATCTTCACAAAGGGCCTCTCAATAGAACCACGCCTCGGCAACAGGGGAAACCGCATAATAGAAACACCGTCAGGCGTGCTTAACTCGATAGGCCTTGAAAATGTAGGGCTCGAGAAATTTATCGACGAGAAACTGCCATTTCTGATTAAACATAACGCAACCGCCATACCAAACGTTGCAGGTCACTCGATTGACGAGAATGTCGAGCTATGCCGGGTTCTTTCGACTACCGATGGCATTGACGCTGTTGAACTCAATGTCTCATGCCCGAATGTAAAAGAAGGCGGAATGGCTTTCGGAACAGACATAGAGGTATTCTCTGATCTCGTAAAAAAGGCAAGAAAGGTCACTGAGTGCGATCTTATCGTCAAGCTCTCACCCAACGTTACAGACATTCGGCCGTTTGCAAAGGCGGCAGAAGAGCTAGGGGCGGATGCAGTCTCGGCAGTGAACACATTCCTGGGAATGAAAATAGACATAGAAACAGGCCGCCCTCATTTTAACAACAAGGTGGCAGGATTAAGCGGCCCCGCGATAAAGCCCCTTGCAGTACGTGTCATATACCAGATTTACGAAGCAGTATCCATACCTATAATCGGTCTTGGAGGAATATCATCACTTGAAGATATTATTGAGTTCATGATGGCAGGTTCTGCGGCAGTATCCATTGGTACCATGAACATGGTCGATCCTATGTTCCCTTTCAAAATGACAGACGAAATTGAACAATTTCTTGAAAAAAGACCGGAGCAATCTTTTGACGAAATCACCGGTATTGCACACAGAAACTGACTAACAGAAACTCATCCAAAAAGAGGAGCATATAATGAAATACTGGAACACCCGACTCAAAAACATGTCAGAATACATTCCAGGCGAGCAGCCGGAAGATCTTGATACATATATCAAACTCAATACAAATGAAAATCCGTTTCCTCCCTCTGAGGCGGTGACTGAAGCCATTAAAAAGGCAACAAACGGATCTCTCAGACGTTACCCGGATTCAACAGCCATGCCAGTAAGAAAGGTATTTGCCGCACAGAACAGTATAAAACCTGAAAATGTATTTGTAGGCAATGGCTCTGATGAAATATTCACTCTGCTGTTCAGGGGATTCATCGAGCCGGACGGACTGGCTGCGTTTCCGTATCCGTCCTATTCTCTTTACTGTACCCTCGCAGAGGCAAACAGTATCAGATACGAAACAGTTATGCTTAACGGTGACTTCACGTACAACATGGATGCATTTCTCGAAAAAAATTATGATCTTGTAATAATTTCAAACCCGAATAATCCGACAGGAACATGGGCAACGCTGCCTGAGATAAGAGACTTTCTCGGAAAATTCAAGGGTCTTCTCGTAGTAGATGAAGCCTATGTGGATTTCTATGGAGAGACATCTCTTGACCTGGTGAATGAATTTGACAATATTATAATCACAAGGTCATTCTCCAAATCTTGCTCTCTTGCAGGTCTCAGAGTAGGACTGGCAATCGCATGTGAAGATATAATAAAAGGATTCATGAAGATCAAAGATTCATATAACGTTGACATGCTTGCCATGACAGGTGCAAAGGCGGCGCTGGAGGACGTGAAGAGTTTCAAATACAATATCGAAATGCTGAGAAGCAACAAGGAATACCTCGAGGAAAGCCTTCAGGAATTCGGCTTTGATATAATTCCATCAAAGGCAAACTTCCTCCTGGTAAAACATCCTGACATCTCATCAGAGAAACTCTACACAGAACTCAAAGAGAGAAAAATTCTGGTAAGGTATTTCAATACTGAGATCATCAGCGAATATCTGAGGATCTCAGTGGGAACCATGATGGAAATAAAATCCCTGATCAGGGAACTCCGTTCTATATTGGCAGACGGATAATTTTCCCAAAAGAGTCCGTTATTGTACTTCGCTGAAGCAGCTCAGTAAAGGCGAGTTTATTTTTCTCGATGAGCAGGAGATCCTGCTCATTGATCCATATATTTACGCTTTCCTTTCTGCCGTTTCTGATCCACCTGAAGCCAATCACCATCCCAACGACTTCTTTTTCAGAAAAAACAGATTCACACGAACTAAGGGTTTCCATTATACTCCTGAGTTTATTTTTCAGGAACCAGGCAGCAGCTTCATTGTAATCAGGTACATTATCCCTGAATTCTTCAAGAATGAAATATCTGTCTGACGGGATCTCCTTGAATAGTTTCTCTGATTCTTCCGAAAAATCCGCATCCTTGCTGAAAACATAATTAATTTCCTTCAGAATTTTTCCGGTCCCGGAATTATAAACCCTGATAAACAAAGTTACAGAATTATTTATCTCTTTTGTTTCAAAGACAAAACAACGCTCCAGCTTAAGTGAACGGGAAGCCCTGAGGATTGAATCCCGGTCTTTTAGTTTTTCCTTCTGAAAACCGTTGAGGATGAGCCCCCTGTTTTTATCATCTTCAGAAAGCAGGTTGAACCTTACTGACCTGGATATCTGTTTAATGAATTCCTGTTTCATAAGATACAAAGGGTCACTCTTTTTATCTTCATCTTCGGAAATATCGAAAATCCCTGCAGAGAAAGGCTCTCCCTGATAAAAATCCTTTTCCCTGCAAAAGGCTATCTCAGTATCAATATCAAGGCCTAGAAAAAGCCTGTTCCTGTTATTGGATTTCTTATCAAAGTAAAAACCAATTGTTTCGTCAACGATCCTGAGATTCTTTTTCTCGACAATATCACCGGCCACACCTATCAGATGCCTGTGATATTTTTTCTGATATATCCGTCCATTAGTGGTATAGTTATTCAGATTGACCAGAAGGTTGGAAAATTTTTCCTGTTTAACCATGGAGTACTGCCCCAGGATTGCTTTTTCCCTGTCTTCCTTTTTAAGTTCTTCAGTTGAACCACAGGTTACCGAGCATAATAAAATAATAATTGCAGGATACTTCAGATATCTCTTTTTCAATTTACTCTCCACCTTCATTCTTTTATTCAGTCCCTTCTGAAACCCGGTGCCGGTTCACAAGGCTCACAACCAGTGGTTAACCAAAAAAATACAGATTATTATATCGGCAAACCCAACACAGCTATCAGGTAAACGAATGGTATTGACCTGAATACTCTGCACAATTTCAAGCTGTATTACAAACTGAGTATAATCAAAAAATCATTGGACATGTCAAGTCTGAAATGTTGATTTGTATAAAATCGAAACTGATTAAACAATAATACTAAAATGATATATATCGATTTTAGTATAAATTTTCATTATACTCAAAAAAAATTTATATTTATTCCTATACTTTACTGCAAAGGAAGAAGACTATCACAGGAATAAATACCTGAAAGGAATTTATTTATATGAAGAAAATCTCGCTGTTTATTGCAATAATACTGTCAAGCCTGAGCTGTTCCCAGAAAGTGGACTATTACCTGCCTGCGGGCAAGAAACGCGTGCGTACAGGGCTTGAAAACTTTATCAGGTATCATGCTGATGAATATTCAGGGAAAAAAGCAATAATAGTGACAAATCATTCAGGTGTAAATTTTAATCTCAGGCAAAACATCAGACTCCTTGAAGATAATGGCATCAATGTATATCTTGCAATGGCGCCGGAGCACGGGATATACGGATACCAGAACGAATACAGCGAAGAAAACTATCATCACGATAAAAATTTCAATACCTTCGTTTACAATATGCACATGCTCTCCCTAAAGGAACTCAAATTTATCCTTACTTCGGCAGATGTGGTTTTTTTTGACATTCAGGACATGGGGATGCGTTGCTATACATATATAGCAAATCTTAAATATATAATAGATTGTCTTCAGAATTCAAAAACAGAACTGGTCGTACTCGACAGACCGAATCCAATAGGATTCATTGGAACTGACGGCCCTCCTCTCGAGAAGAACTGCATCACCCAATACGTTAGTGCTTTCCCGGCGCCGTTTATATACAACATGACAATAGGCGAATCAGCTCTTTATTATAGCGGGGAATTCGCTCCAAAGATTAAACTGAAGGTCATAGAAATGTCAGGATACAACAGGGATAGCTTCTATCATAACACTGCCCTGCCCTGGGTTCCGCCTTCCCCGAACCTGCCGACCTACGAATCATCAATTGTTTATGCGTCAATTGTTCTGCTCGAAGGATTGAATATTTCCCTGGGAAGGGGGACCACCAAACCTTTCGAATATATCGGAGCGCCGTGGATAAATGCAGCAGATTTCTGCAGGGAACTCAGATCCCTTGGGCTGAAGAACTTCAGGTTCAGACCAGTGTATTTCAAACCAACCTTCAATAAGTACAAGGATGAAACATGCGGAGGAGTACAGATTTTTTATACAGGTGGGAATTTCAGCCCGACTGAGGTATCATACAGGATAATATCCTTTATAAGAAAAAAATACCCCAAAGCGGAATGGACAAAATTCAAGAAGTGGTATGATATCGATTACCTGTGCGGAACAAAGCAGCTCAGAAAGTATATTGACCAGGGTAAATCATTCAATGATTTCAGAAAAAGAATAAATCCCGGGCTGGAAAAATACGAAGACAAAAGAGAACAGTACCTGCTGTATTGAGGATAATCTGTCTTTTGAAGGGTGTATGCACTGGCAGGCTTGCCTTATTTATCAGGTGATAATTTATTTTAAGAGTTCGTCGAAACAAGAGCCAATCAGCAGAAACGCCCGCTGAACCCATGCCAAAATGAGCAAAATTTATATTTGTCAGAGATTCAGAAAATCCATAAACTTCTGAATCTCTACAGGATAATTACCTGCTTCATCCATATATTTTTTGAAACGCCTTTCGTATCCCTGGAACTTTCTGGCGTTTACATTTTTATACCTGTTTGCAGATTGATTGAATGCCGGCATATTCTCAAGTCTGTCCCGAATATCATTCCTGAACGGAATATTCTTGAAAAACATTTCCCTTACAACAGCATTCAGCTTCATAATTCCGTCTTTTTCATAAAAAAGCCACATGAGATAATCATCAGCAAACCTGTCCCTGTTTGTTCTGAGACTCTTGAATCTTTCCTTAACCTTTTCCTTTGCCTCTGCAGAGAGCTTACTTATCTTTTTATAATTGTTCACATAATCAAAATACTCTCCGGTGAGGCCTCCATCGACAGGGTCAGCCCACATGGCTCCCTTGATCGACCTTATGAGCTCCCACCTGAAGCAGGCAAGGGTATGAGCAATGCTTTTATCAAGATCACCCATAAAAAATATCGGGATCACGATTCTGCCCCTGGATCTCTTGTTTGTGCCCTCCATCTCCTGCCACAGAAGAGTCTTTGTTCCAAAGACCGGCAGAAGTATAAAATATGGAAACACCTCTTCCTGGATAATTTCTCTTGCGTCCCCAAGCTTCAGAACGGTTTCTCTGTAGAATACAGAGAAATCCACATTTCTGAGAGATTCAATAATTCCCTCAACCTTTTCTTTTGATGAATAGACACTCTTGAGACTGCCCTTGAGCACCATCGAATTCAGTATAGGGAAGGCTGTTGCAGTTGAACCTGAACAAACAGCAGCAGTGCTTGCCAGTCGCTGTTCTATTTCATACATGGTCTTTTTCACATTCTCTTCAGCCGATACTTCAACTTCACTGCCTTTTTTTCGGCTGTGTTTTGCCTGCTCTCTCAGATGACCTTCATATGTAAGTCCCATTTCAGTTATACTGGGGGTTTCCGTTCCGGTATATATCTGATTGAGAAACTCGGTTTCATGCATAACCGGATATATATCACTCTTTTCTCTCTGTCTCGCAAGATCGTTCAATTCCGCGACCTGTTCCTCCTCAAGGAGTTCTTCATCCAAAAAACCGAACATTAGCATAAGCTTCACTGAACGGGGAACAGAGGATTCTATCTTGCTTCGGATATAGACCTGTTTATAGATATCCCAGTACATTTTTGAAATGTGCCTTCTGATTTTTCTACTGTCTGTGTCAGTGCCAAAGGGACTCTTCATGGTCTTGAAATCATTCATCAGCTTGAAAAACCTGTTCTGAAATTCCTTATCCATCAGTGAAAACTCGAATATCTGATGAATTGACCTTTTCAGATTTTCCCCGGGAGGAGTAATCAATGGTTTCTTTTCTGCCTCTGACTTCTGTTCCGGAACAACGCTTTCTTCCCGCACAGCAGAACCGCCTGATGACAGATATGAACGCATTTGAACCAGCATGGGATATTTCGAAGGAAGCTTATCCCCTGTAAGCACCTCAAAATGAGAATTGAGTTTCCCGACAAAAGAGAAAAAACTCTTCATAAAATCAGAATCGAGTCTTCCTGAACTGTTCCACAGATCAATCCCTTTTTTTTTCAGCAGAAATTCAATCCAGCTTCCATTATCTCCAAGAAGCGTGGAAAATTCATTATCAAGAGCTTCACTCAGCATAACAGTCCGGTCAAGAGACCTGGCGTAAGAATCCTGAAGAATATCAAACATCCTGAGGGCAATGTCAGCATCAGAATCAATCATTGCCTTCAGTACAGCAACATCCTGCTTTAAGATACTCTTTACAAGATCACAGGAGACCATTGCCTGTGAGGAATCCCCTGAGTCTCCTGGAGCGTCATAGACTTTTCGTAAAAACTTACTGTTGTCTGTTATAAGAAATCTGGCTGAAAAGGAAGAAGGAGATGATCCGCCGGAAGCCGTATATTTCGAAAAAAGAGATTCTGCCCTGTCAGAAAGTTCAGAGCCCAGTTCCCCTGGAGAAAGCATCTGATAGATAAGGGCCATATTATCATTCATTCTGCATACATTCTGATACAGGCTTTCGTACCTGGTAACGGATGATATTGAAATGTTAAAGGCGTTAAAAAGCTGCCTTAAGATAGTGATTGACTGTGAAGAATTTGCAGCAGCGATTGCCCTGAAACCGCCTGAAGGCAATGGATACCTGACGATGGAAGAATCCTCTACAGCACGAAGAGAACGTTTATAAGGACCAACGAGTCCGCTGCTGAAGCCGGGAATGATTGTTTTGCCGGAAATAATCCCCACTCTCATACTCTTTGAAAGGATAATATCACTATCCAGGCCATTGAATTCTTCAGATGCGGTCAGTATTTCCAGACTGCCACTTTGCAGAAGATAAAACTCAGAGGGATTCTCTCCCTGGAGAAAAACGACTTCCCCTTTTTTAATCATTTCAGCAGTATTTGTGGCCATAAAGAAACACTACTCCTCATTATTATTTTTAAGGCCTTCCATGTATTCATCCCATTCTGTTGGAAGCAGAAACTTCTTCTTATTGTTACACTCTTTACAGGCAGGAACCAGGTTCTCTTTTTCAGAAAGCCCCCCTCTGGCAATTGGAATCCTGTGATCCATGGTCAGTTCGGAAGGTGGGAACTCCTTTCCGCAGTAATAACATTTACCGGATGAAATCTTCCTTTTCCACCAGGCTGAATTCCTGAGCTCTCTTGCTTTTCTCTTTTCAGCTTCCGTATTCACAACAGGATTAAAAAAATCCTGCACTTTTGTGTTTTTATGCCTTCTTTGTTTTTTACTGTTTTTATTATCGTGATAACCCATCACATTCCTTATCAGTACTGCCTTTAAATCCTTATCAACTGCCTTATTCAGGCAAAATTATTAAAAATTATTCATTTATATAACACAGTGCAGAGGCAAACTCACCCCGGGACCTTTCTCAGGGATCTAATCTGCATTTAACCATGATCAGTTCAAAATCATCAAAACCGGTCAAATATATAACAGTTTATTAGTAAACTATTATCATTTCAATTTGTCAACGACTATTGGGAGTTTCAAAATCCGGGTAAACTGCTGTATTCTCTTTAAACAAATTTCTCATTGTCAGAGAGCCTGTATCCATTGATAAAAGACTGCGAATCCATCTTTTTCTTTGCTTCAGGCTGAATAAGGATAATTTCCAGGCAACCATCCCCGGTTCCGGCAAGGATACGTTTTTTCTCATACTTCATCAACTGTCCGGGAGCAAGACTGACCTCTTTCTCAGCAAAGACAGAGGTTTTCCACACCTTTATATTCCTGTCCCTGAAGGTCGTCCAGGCAACAGGCGAAGGGTTAAGACCCCTTACAAGGTTATGAATCTCCACACAGGACCGGTTCCAGTCTATTTGTGCTGTATCCTTATCAATCTTCTTACAGAAGGTTGCATTTTCGTGTTTTTGGGGGATGAAGACAGCTGTATGATTAGAAATCTTCTCCAGAGCCTCACTGATGAGTTCCACGGAAACAGGAAGCACAATGGAATATAATTCCTCCAGATCAGTATCAGGAGTCAGAGAAATTTTTCTTTGCACCACGATATCCCCTGCATCCATCTTCTCATTGATCATCTGAACAGTAACTCCGGTTTCGGATTCACCGTTGATAAGAGCCCATTGCATTGGAGCAGCCCCGCGATAAAGAGGAAGCATCGACGGATGAAGATTTATGGTTTTATACTCAGGCATATTAAAAACAGAAGAAGGAATCAGCTTGCCATAAGCCACAACAAGAAAAATATCAGCTTTGAATGAAGCGATCTGATCCATGAAATCTTCATCCTTTAAAGATGAAGGCTGAAGCACAGGAATGCCTTTTTCAAGAGCCAGCTGTTTTACAGGAGAGAAAACGATCTTCCTGTTTCTTCCCGCGGGTTTATCCTCTCCGGTTACAACGAAAAGAATATCATGATCATTCGCAGTATGTTCCAGACAGTATGATGCTATATCAGGTGTTCCAAAGAATCCTATTTTCATGCAGTCCTGTTCATCCTTTTTATTTTTCTGAGCTGGGCAGCAAAATTATTCTTTAAAGAGTCTTCCAGTCTGTCGACAAAAACAATGCCATTCAGGTGATCTATTTCATGCTGAAGGACTCTTGCCAGAAGGCCCTTTGCTTCAATTTCAATCTCTCTGCCCTCTTCAGGGGATATCCCTCTGACCAGTACATTCGAAGGCCTTGTAATATCCGCCACAATGCCGGGCAGAGAAAGGCAGCCTTCTTCATAGGGATTGGTCTTCTCGGAAGATTCAACAATCTCAGGATTCACAAGACAAATCGGAGGGCCTTTTAACTCGCCTGTATCCACTGTAATAATTCTTTTTCCCACTGCAATCTGAGGAGCAGCAAGCCCTATGCCGTGGGATTTATACATTATCTTAAACATAGAATTGATTAGTTTAATAATTCTGCCGTCAATGTTCATCACTTCATTTGCAATACTCATTAACGTTTCGTCTCCGTAATATACTATATGATTTGCCATATCTCAACCTTATCACTGGGTTTGTCTGTTGTAAAGAACTCCGGTAAAACATGAGGGCATTACCTTCCAAACCTGAAATGTACTCACATTTTATAAATCAAGAGAAAGGAGATAAACAGACTGTTTTTTTCTGTCATTCCGGCTGAAGTGAAACGTAATGCCGGTATCCATACTGGTTGCTCTTTAAATACTTTCCATGAGATTCCTGCCTTCGCAGGAATGACAAAGAACAGAAACTAATGCGAAAGAATAGAATGTATTAGTCACAAATTAAAAATCATTTTATCTCTATAATCTCCTCGTCTCCTCGTCTCCTCGTCTCCTTCTCTTCTAAGACCTGTGGCTACAAGTCAGCTTCCAAAGATGGCTGGCTGCTACCCTGGAATTAAGTAAAAAGGAACTTACCGAAGAATTCAATACAACACTTTTATCAAAGTGCTGGTTCCCTAAGAATCAAAAATCTTCTTTAATTTGTCAATAGAATTTCAGGGAAAGACTTTTATGCTCATGGCAATTATCACCATTAAGAATATAAAAAAAATAATTTTGAAACAATTGCGCAGAAAAATTTCTTTTTTTGTTGACAGAAAAAAGGTCAATTGGTTTATGTATATCAGCTTGAACGAAAGGGGTGTTAGCTCAGTTTGGTTAGAGTACCTGCCTGTCACGCAGGGGGTCGCGAGTTCGAGTCTCGTACACCCCGCAGTAAAGAAAATCCCGATGGAAACATCGGGATTTTTTATTTTCGGTTTTCAAACAACTTTATCGGGAATAATATCCCTGATTCTCGCGGCAAGCAGATCACCCGAGAAAGGTTTTTGAATAAATCCATTCATTCCAAGCTTCAGTGCTGCTTCAATTCTCTCATCCTTTTTAAATCCGGAAGAAACCAGAACCTTAAGATTTTCATCAAGTGATTTCATCTCAATGTAAGTTTCTTCTCCTGACATGCCAGGCATTGACATATCGAGAATTACAATATCTATTTCCCTGTTATACTCTTTGAAAACTTCCACACCCTCCAGACCGCTTGAAGCTTTCAACACCCTGAATCCAAGAACATCGAGCATCTCCTCTATTACAGAGAGCATAATATCCTCATCATCGACAACCAGAGCAGTGCCTGAAAAGCAAATATTCTCACATTCCTCTTTGCCATTATTCTTTATTTCTCCCGAAAAAGCAGGTAAATATACACTGAAGACCGAACCGCTCCCGGGCTCCGACTCAACATCGATAAAACCCCTGTGCTGCTCTACAATCATAAAAGCCATTGTTAGTCCAAGCCCGGAGCCATCCTCTTTTTTCTTTGTCGAAAAAAATGGCTCAAATATTTTGTCGCGAATCTCTTCATCGAATCCAATACCGGTATCACTTATCCGTATCAGATAATAATCACGTCCCGGCAAAACAGACACCCCGCTGTTCGGGAAAAATGACCTGCTTCCCAAATATTCCAGGTCAACAGAGAGTACCCCGCCCTGTTTGTCTCCGGCATTCCGCATTATTGTCATACTATGATATGCATTGATACATACATTGAGAATGACCTGTTCTATCTGAACTGGTTCAGCCTTGATATAGAAGGGTCCGCCGGGATTATTATATCTGATTTCAATCTCCCTTGGAAAACTGCTGCTACAGATATCAACAACGCCTCTGACAACCTCAGCAAGATCCACCCCCCTCATTTCAGCCTCATATTTCCGGGAAAGAGAGAAAAGCTGTCTTACAAGTTCGGCAGAACGATCAGATGCATTGCGTGCGGTAGAAATAAACTTCATTATTTTTTCTTCGTTTTCGAGATGTTCCATGCCCACATAACGGTCCAAAAGAGAAAGACTTCCTGATATTCCTCCAAGAAGATTGTTGAAATCATGGGCGATACCTCCTGCAATCGAACCCATAGTTTCCATTTTCTGGGCCTGTCTGATCTGCCTGTTCTTCTGTTCGATCTCTGTTACATCCGTAACAAAACCTTCAAGAGCAACCGGATTTGATTTATCATCTGTTATCACAGAGCCTATTTCCCAAAGCCACTTAACGCCACCCTTACGGCTCATTATTCTGTATTTCAGATCGAAGTGTCCGCCCGAATCCAGTGACTTCATAACCCGTTCCAATACCATATTACGGTCCTCCGGGTATATAATATCACTGTATGACTTCACCTTGCTTTTCACAATATCGTCCGGAAGATATCCGGTTATCCTCTCGAATCCACGGCTTAAAAACTCCATTGTCCATTCATTATCTATTTTACTCCTGTAAACAAAACCGGGAAGATTACCAATGAGGGTAGACATCCTGCGTTCACTTTCAACGAGCTTTCTGTTGACCTCCTCTATTTCCGTCTGTGAGCTGACAAGCTCTTCATTCATAGCTTCGAGTTC
>CAZEJW010000119.1:0-14272 GCA_964512685.1 uncultured Leptospirales bacterium
AGCTCCTCTTCGAGTTCAGGCAGGGGCTTGTCAATGAGGGAAGCTGCCTTGCTGTTGGTTATTATATCTTCAGAGAGTGCCCTGTAGACAAGGCGTTTGAATCTTTCAGGAGTTTCACGTCCCTGGAAATTACCAAATACGGTTTTCTTATTGCCGGATTTGTTCAGCCATGCAGTGTATTCTTTGAACTTTGAATCAGACACCAGATTGAGAGTTTTGGCACGCCACATTATTGCCTGCACAGATATACCGTAATAGTTTTCAAGAAGCACAAGTTCATTGAGAAGAATAGATTTTCTCTTTTTGCCGAGTTCTTTGATAACTGCAGCTTCAGGAAAAAGAAAAGCGCCTGCAAATGAATAGCATAGATGTTCACTGTCCTTTTCTTTCATATCTTCAGGAAAAGAAAGCACAAGGTGTGCAAGCTCATGCATTGCAGTAAATCTTTTGCGGGCACGCTTGATTTCCCTGTTTTTATTGCCTACAGCCCCAGCCACACCATCAGTTCTTGAAGACAAGCCTGAAAACTCATCAGGGGCTTCAATTTCAAAAACTTTTATCTTCTTTTCTTCAAGAAGTGCAATTGTATCAGGTATGGGGTCAAGTCCCAGGTTCCATTTTTTCCTCAATTCGCCTGCAGCTTTTTCTACATCCTGTTTAGAGGTAACGCAGTTTTTTTTAAGAGGATTCACAAAGGAATTTTCAATATTAAGCAGGCTTTCTATCTCTAAATATTTTTCAAGATAGGCCATTGTTTTATATCTTACAGCCTCTGTTTCTTTCTTTGAAAGGGAAGTTTTTTCCCTGAACTCAAGGTTCTCCAGTGTTACATCAGATTTTTTGAAGAAGTAGTCAGCAGGCAGTTCAAGTGCATTTGAAAGAGATATAATCACCTTACTCGATGGATTAGTCAGACCTTTTTCGTACTGGCTGAGGGCCTGCCTGGTTATGTCAATATCCATTTTCTCAACCAGCTCCTGTAAAGAAAGACCCGACAATTTTCTGGCTGATAATAATCTCTGACCGAAATTATTCATGAAATACCCCTTTTATTCCTCTGTTTCTATGCTTGACAAAGTAGTAATATTTTTCTATTTTGTCAAGTGCTATTCCAGGTGGATATTGCATGTTTTTAATAGCCCCCAAAATTGCCCGGCCCCCTAAATCCCCCAGATGTGGACTTCCAATGAAAACCCCCTTCAGTGGGTGGCGAACGAAGTGAGCCGGGGGCTCCTGTTTGTCAGTTGGTTCTCCTTCATTGAACTTTTGCAAAACCGGAATATGTTATGAATAATCCCTTTTTATGTTTCAGGTCATCACAAGGAAAAGGTGCCTCAGAGGCTGGGTGAATTACTTCAGGATTAAGGAGTTTTCAGGCACATTCGAAAAGCTGGTCTGGTGGATAAGAATTCGGTTGAGATAGATGCAGTTGAAGAAGAGGAAGAAACCGAAACGGTTTTAAAATATTTTTTTATAAGGATAAATCTTCATGAAAAATCTAAGAAAAACAATGTTAATGCTGTTCTTGTTTACTGATGCCCCAAAAATTAAGGCCCTGGTATTTAGCCTGATACAGTCTGGGCTTTGACACTCTGCTCTTCCTGAATCTCCCCTTCTTCTTCAGCAGGAAAATTTTCTGTCTCTGATTGAACAAAAATGTTGACAAAAGGCAGACATAAATTTATGTTTATACTATGAAATATCTGACCTGGAGTGTTGAAAAAAACGAAATTTTAAAACTTGAACGTGGACTTTCTTTTGAGGAAATTGCACTTTTAATTGAATCCGGGGAGATTATTAACATTGAAGAGAATACACGACATCCGAATCAAAAAATGTACATCCTGGAAATAGACAATTATGCGATTGTAGTTCCTTTTGTCGAAAATGAGGATGAAATTTTCCTTAAAACAGCATTTCCAAGTCGCAAATACTCAAAACGTTACGGATTGAAGGAGGAATAATGAGCAAATTAAGTAAAAAAGCATTTAGGCCAATTGATAAAGAAGAAAAAGAAATCATGGATTCTATTGAACGCGAGGAATGGCATTCTGTTAAAAACTTCAATCAGGAAAAGGATAAAGCAATTCAGGCTGCCCAAAATACCTTAAAAAAGGATAAGCGTATAAATCTTCGCCTTACTCAAAAAGATTATCGTCAGATTCAGATAAAAGCGGTTGAAGAGGGAGTTCCTTATCAGACACTTATTGCCAGTATCATACATAAATATTTAAATGGTACCCTGACATCAAAGCACTAAGGCTGCATACCTGATTTTTGTACGTTCCAAACGACTGTAATCTGCATTAAAGATAAAAATTTCCTAAAAAACTGTAGCGTCAGCATCGGTTGTCATGGATTACTTCCATCCCGGTATCAGTTCAGCTATGCTGAAACCTGCTTCGATTGTATATTCTTGTTCAAAGGTTACAATACGATTTTTTTCCAGGTCGAAACATTCCATGGCCTTTTGCAGACCTTGCCGCTCACGTTTTAGATTATTCTCATTCAGATCCCTACATCCCTGAATGGCATCGATTATACTTCCTTTATTATTCTGAACGATAAAATCAGTTTCGAAGCCATTGGTCAGGGTATACACGATCCGTTTCTATTTTACCAGTTCGGGCAGCTGCCTTGCTGTTGGTTATTATATCTTCAGAGAGAGCCCTGTAGACAAGGCGTTTGAATCTTTCAGGAGTTTCACGTCCCTGGAAATTACCAAATACGGTTTTTTTATTACCGGATTTATTCAGCCATACATTGTATTCTTTGAATTTGGGATCAGACACAAGTTATGACAGCTTGTCCGGAAGAAAGTAAGTTGGGCAAGATTATCATACTGATGAATATAACTTCAAAAAAGATCAGGATTATTAAAATCTTTTGCTATATAATTATGAAGATCTTCCGGGTTTTGAGTGGCCTTCTCTGTCCATCTTATTTTGACCATTCAGAGACCTTTTTCAGCAAATCATCAGTTGAGATAGTCTTTCCTTCATCAGCATCTTTTATTCCGTCATAAACCTCTGCAATAAAATTTATTTCATACATTATATCATCTGCAGTGCAATTATCCGGCAGTTTTTTAATTGTCTCAATCGCAGCTTCTTTCAATGCATTCATGATTTATCCTTTTGCAGAATTATTTTTAAATTGAAAATATCTACAGAGTCTTAAAAAAACAACAGGAATTTATATTGCAATTCCCCTTCAGGGGGTGGCGAACAAAGTGAACCGGGGACTCTACCCAAAAGCAAAAATTTTTCACTCAACACACATAATACCATTTTATAAAAATTTGTATCCTTAACCCTCTTTCTGACACATAAAACAAAACCCTGAAGAAATACCAGGAAAACAATATGGCAGAGATAAAAAGTTCGGTTATTACAGAAATCAGCGGCAGGCTTGATGACCTTGTTTTTTACAGAAGAGGCGGGAAAAACTATGTGCGCAAGTGGGTGAAGCCGAAAGATCCCCGAAGCCCAAAACAGGTTGCACGAAGAGAAAATTTCGCCTGTCTTGTAAAAACATGGCAGAACATGAATTCTGCAATGAAGAAAACCTGGAGACAATACCCGGGCAAACATGGAAGGCCGTATAATGCATTTATGAGTGAGAACCTCAGAAGAACAAACAGTGGAGAGGAGATTGTTCTCTCATACAAACCTTCAAAAACATACTGCAGAAAGAGTAACGTCATACAGCCTGTCAATACAACAACAATGGTACAACAAAATTACAGCCTCGTTATAACATCAGTATTACATGAATACAGTATGAATCTCATAAGGAACCATTTATTTAAAGCACGAAATGGACCGATCTGCTCTGCTGCAGACTTATATTAAAAGAATGCACATACATGTTATTTCCCAAAATCAAACAAAATCTAATCGGGTGTATGCTCTGTTAGCAGGATCTGTTTTTTGTGAAATTGATAAACAGGTTATACTGTTTTTACGAATTTACTTTGGAGGATAACCGGATCGTTTGTAAGCAATGGGATATCAAGGTATCTGGCTGTACCTGAAATAAGCCTGTCGTGAAGTTCTGGAATATCTTTAATTTCAAAAGCAGATTTAATTATATTCAGAGAAAGTTTTTCTTCAATGTAATTAACTGATGTATTTATTATGTTCTCCATATCCTGAATTGATACAGGTATTCTTGATTTTTCATGCAGATAGCCAATTTCAAATAATACAATAGAAGGAATAATGATAATATTATTACCTCTGTCAGTATCCTGGAAAATTGTTGTGATTTTAGAAGATATAACTTTTTGGCCATTTATGAATTTTATTATAGCCTGAGTGTCGGTCACAAATTTATTCATTACATTTTTTTGTTGAGCAGGTTGTCTTCCGAGATTTTACTGAGCTCTTGAAGGTCATCTTCAATCTGTGAATAGTTTATTTTATGATCTTTGAAAAGCCCCTCGATTTTGGTCACTTTTTTGGTTTCTTCAGGGAAAATAATTATCACTTCAGTAGGAACATCAACATGAGGTTTGGTGATTGGCTCAACAACCCCTTTATAATAAATGCCCTTTATTGAATTCATTTTTATCTCCGGATTATTATACTTACATCAATTTCTGTTATAAATGTATAAGCGTGCCTGTTGGAAAGTCAAGAATTCTTTTATGTTGATATTGAAATGAAAATGTCTGAAGATTCTTTTTCCTGATAATAAGTTGATTTTGATAACTATCGGAAGTCGCATGGAAGGATCTTCTGGATTTGATCCCATCATAATTCCTGGCTGCAATCAAAAGAATAAATTAAAATTATTATTCATAAATTTATATTAAATATAAATCTATGTTGATTCAAATAAAAAAAGGAAAAACAGTTTACAGTTTTACGAGTACAGTGCAGTCATTCAGAGTAAAAGATATTTAACAATTATTTTACAGCAGAGCGGAAAAATGTGCTGCTTTGGATTGCTTCTTCTGACAGCTGCTTATTTGCAATACTTTGTTATGAATAAGTAATTTTGGTTGGCCATTCCATGGGAGGCCCTGTAGCGATTGAAACTGCAAAACTGCTTGGAAGTAAAGTGATTGGGCTGGTTGCAGTTGATTTTTTTTATACTGGAGTTGCAGCTGTTCCTGAAAAAGTAAAACTGGCATATCTTGAAAAATTAAAAAAAGATTATGTTAATACCCTTAAAAAAGATGTGCACTCAATGTTTACAAAAAATGCAGATCCGGATTTGATAGATTCTGTTTATAAAAACATGCTTATTGCTGATCAAAGGGTTGGTGTCAGTGCTCTGTATGAATTGATTAAATGGAACTCGCAAAATGAGGAGTCTGAGCTTAAAAACTTTGCAGGTATGCTTTATAATATCAATGCTGCTCCAACAGGCAGAGAAAAGAAATATAATAAAAGTGTTGTTTTAATCTCAGGCACTGGTCATTTCGTGACCCTGGTGAAACCGGATGAATTTAACAGGGCCCTGGAAACAGTTATTAAACAAATGAAAATGCGTTAAGAGCTACATTCTGACCTGGCAGCCGGATGCAGTTTTGCTCTGCAGCAGATATATCTTAAGAATTCCCATAGATAATATATCTCATAATTAAACAAAATGTTGGCAGATGTATACCCTGTTAGAACGGGGCCAGGCCTGTTAGAACAGGTAACTCTCCTGTTTGAATACCCCACAGGTCTGTTAGAACGAGTGACTTCTGTGTTAGAGGATGCTCACAGCCCTGTTAGGACGGGTGAGTTTTGTGTTAGAGGATGGTCTCCGTCCTGTTAGAATAGCTGACTTTTGTGTCAGAAGATGCTCATGTTCTGTTGAAATGGCAAACTCCTGAGTTTGAAAATCTTCAAGCTCAATCAAACGGTTGCACAGTTCAACATGGCAAATAGATTTTCAAAATTTCTTTTAGGCATCTCGTTCAATCATCAGCAATCCAGCACAGCCTGATCTACACCTCTTCCAGAACCGTTATTTTATACGGCTCCTCAATGAGCTCTGCAACCCTTTGCTTCCATTTTATGAAGTGTTCAGTTTCCCTGTGCAGTTTCTGATCATCTTCTGATGTGTAAGCCTCAAATAGAATGAACGTGTTTTCTGTTCCTGAAATTTTATAGAAGTCGAATCTTTCTACACCTTTTTCTTTTCTGCTGTTCTCAACATTGTATCTTGTGATGTCAGTGAAGTTATTGATCTCGTTTGTTTTAACCCTGAATTCTACCTGTACTGTGAGCATTGTATAAACCCTTGTTATTTATTTTAGCTGTATTTTTATCTTTCTCTGCCTTCTCTTATTATATCAACAATTTCCCGGGTTGATATATTTGCTTTTACCGCAGGCACATCCAATGGAGACGTTAAGTCAGTTTCCGGTGTTAATGCAAAGGTCCTGCCGTCTTTTCTTCGTATCAATACTTTGCCGGTATTCTCAGCCTGGTCCAGTACTGCTGCCAGTTTTTGGCGGGCTTCGGAATATGTATATACATGCATACTAAACCTCCATTGTTGCAATCTTTATTTTCTGGGCAGCTGATTGCAGTTTTTTATCCAGCGTAAGCAGGGATGCTTTATATCTTATGGCGCAGTCCAGAATGTATGCATCATAAGCATAGATATTCAGCATCCTGGATAGTTTAAGGACATTCGAAAAATCAGCTTCAACGTATCTTAGAGGAATGCTTTTGAATATAGATAATCCCTTTTGTGCTTCTTTCAGGGAAAGCCTTTTTTTGTTTAAACATGGCTGAAAAGGCTTTCCCTATTTCCCAGGGGACAGAGCCCGGGCCAATCAGTGTATTCCCTGATGTGAGTTCAATTATTGTTTCCCGCTCTGGTTCATCAACAAGAACAGCGATTAAGGCTGATGTCTATGGTAATATCCATAATGGCCTTTATGTTCTTTTTATAAACAAATGTACAATAACAGAACAGAATGTCAAGATAAACAGGCATTATTGGTATCTTACCGGTTATTGGTTTTAAGTATGTGCGTTTTTTAACCGGTCATATCTCCCATTACCTGTTGACCATAATCCAAAACAGTATTATAAAGATAACAGTATATTCTGATCACGTTATTATTAAAAAACGGAGAATACTATGAAGAAAATTAAATGGATCTTATTCATTGTTATGCTTTTCTGTTTGTGCGCCGGTGTTTACGCTGACAAAGATCATGAAGGATGCTTTATTAAAAAGAAATCAGAGTTTGTGAGATTCTTTAATTCTGTTGTATCTGAATACCTCACGGAGAAAGAAGACTCTTTGAAGAATGCTGTTAACAACCTCCGTTTTTTCAGTGATATAACTGATGCTCTCGTTCTTTCTGACAACAATACTGTTAAGGCTTCAATGAATTCTAAAAGAATAAGGGTGGATGCAGTTGTGGTAAAAGCAATTGCTCAGGCAAGAAAGAAAAGGGGAGTAGTGGTTCTCAGGAAAAAACAAAAAGGCAACCTCAGGCACTATATATTTATAAGCCCAATATTCAGAAATTCAGGGGATTACCAGGGATGCAGCCTTGTTGAATATGCAGTAAGTCCATGTGGTCATTAACAGGGGTTTACTGCAGTAGGGTGCGGTCGGGACCGCACCTGGTCGGGACCGCACCCTACTGCAGGATCGCAGATGATAAATTCTTCTTGTTGACATGATAAAAATAGTTTTTAAATTAGGTAAATTTTATTGCCGTGAATGTTTTCAATTTATCAACATATGGAGAATTATATATGAATTATATGGATGAATACAGGAGGAAACTCGCCACTGCTGAAGAGGCTGTAATGACCATTGAGTCAGGAAACTGGGTTGATTACCAGGGAATAAACGGTGCAGCCCTCACTCTTGACAGGGCACTTGCAAAAAGGGCAGGAGAACTCGAGGATGTAAGGGTGAGGATTGGACTTTTCCCCGGAGTTGCAGAGATTGTAAGGGCTGATCCTGACCGGGAGAGTTTCATTTACTATAATTTTCATTTTGGCGGTGGAGACAGGAAGTTCAGCGATGAGGGACTGTGTGATTTTGTGCCAAATCTCTACAGGGAAAGACCGATTTTTTTTGAAAGATTTCTTCAGTCTGATGTACTTCTGGTAAAAGTTGCTCCGATGGACAAGTGTGGATTTTTTAACCTTGGCCCGAATAATTCAGACTGCAAGGCAATTGCGAGAAAGACAAAGCGAATCATTGTTGAGGTCAACGAGAACGTTCCTTACTGTCTTGGCGGATTTGATGAGAATATTCACATCAGTGAAGTGGATATGATAGTGGAGGGTGACAATGATCCAATGGTTCTTGTCCCTGAAACACAGTCCAATGAAACAGATACAGCGATTGCAAAGCTGATACTCGATGAAATAGAAGACGGTGCATGCATACAGCTCGGAATCGGCGCACTCCCCAATGTTGTTGGTAAAATGGTTGCCGAGTCAGACTTAAAAGACCTCGGAGTTCACACTGAAATGCTTGCTGACGCATATGTTGACATGTATGAGGCGGGAAAGATAACAGGCAAAAAAAAGACCCTTTTACCTGAGAAGATGGTATATACCTTTGCAATGGGCAGCCAGAAGCTGTATGATTTTCTCGATTATAATCCTGCATGCGCGTCCTTTCCTGTTTACTATACCAACAGGCCAAGTATAATAGCATCCAATGATAAAATGGTTTCAATAAACAATGCCCTTGAGGTTGATCTCTATGGCCAGGTTTCGTCAGAATCTTCAGGATTCCGCCAGATATCAGGAACCGGAGGACAGTGGGATTTTCACTATGCATCATATCACTCCCAGGGCGGCAAGAGTTTTATATGCCTTCATTCATCATACCTTGACAGGGACGGCAGCAGAAAGTCGAGAATTGTGCCAACATTTTCGCCCGGATCTGTTGTAACACTTCCGAGAACCACTACTTTTTACGTTGTAACAGAGTATGGCAAGGCCATGCTCAAGGGCAAGTCAATATGGGAAAGGGCAGAAGCCCTTATCAATATCGCTCACCCTGATTTCAGGGACGATTTAATAAAACAGGCCGAAGAAATGAAAATATGGTCAAAGACGAACCGTATCCCTGGCGGCCTTTAAAACGCATACATCCTAACTCTTACCTGATGGTATGTCTCCCGGTACGGGGGGCATACCTTTTTTTTATCCGCAGGTTGACATTCTTTCTGCATATGTTATGCTGTTTGGATTGAGACTGACTCACTTCCCGGTTTGATCGATCTTCACAACACCCCATTTCTGTTCCTGTTATTTCCAGTCATTTGTTCATTATGTCAGAAAAAACATGTTCTGCGGAGGGTATATGAAAAACAATACAGGTGTATTCAAAAGACTTACCAGGCTTGGTATCGGAGGGAAACTGATAGTTATTTTTCTGGGGATTTCGGCTTCTGTTACAGTGGTTCTGTCTGTAGTATCCTACTATTTCAGTTCGTCTTCAATCGAGAAGGAGGCTACAGGAAAGCTCGCTTCAGTCGCAGAACTTAAGACATCGATTATTTCTGACTTCATTAATGCGAGATATGGAGATGTACATGTAATGACAGGAGTCGACATCCTGAAAAAGGCAGGAGAGAACCTGCTGCTTGATATAAACAGGTCAAATATAAATCCGCGTCTTGATCTTGATCAAAAGAGAAAACAGCTCTATACATTGTCAGAAAACTACAGGGTGCTCAAGCAGTACCAGGAAAAATACATGAAGGCTCTGCCTAATTTTAATGAAATAAAATTTGTGGCTTTGTTTGATATAAGGAACAGGAATGGCGGAGTTGTTTTCAGGGAGGGTGATCAGATTCTCTCTGCAAATAATTTTACAGGTAATGTAAAAGGGAGAAGCATGTATACAGGCGGATATGATCTTCTCAATTTGAGCGGCAAGGGTGTTGAAACAGAAAAATACAGCTGTCCCTTTCTGTACTCATCGTCAATAGAACACTGCTTTGAACTCAATATGCCCTCTATTCACATGTCTCATGGATTGCCGCGTAACGGGATAACGATGGAGCAGCTTAAAAACAAGACCCCTGTAAAGTCGCGCTTTTCCATGATGATGATTTTCGATGTGAGAATAAGCACAGTAAATGCTCTTCTGCAGGATGCCACAGGTATGGGTGAAACCGGTGAATCATACATGGTTCAGCGTATTGACGGAAAAACCATAATGCTTACAGAGTCGAGGTTTGAAAAAGATACAGCACTTAAGCGCGATCTTTCATCTGTAAAGGGGCTTTCTGAACACCTTGACAGGAACGAACACAGGAGAGGCGCAGGATACTGTACCAATATAATATATGATGATTACAGGGGGAAAAGGGTACTTGCCCACAATCACATGATAAAACTCGGTAATAATGATGTTGGTGTAATTACTGAAATAGATGAATCCGAGGTTTTTTCAGCCACTTCAGAACTCATGGTTGCGATGCTTCTGCTCGGGGTGGGTGTGCTGGCAGGGGCATTCGTATGTGCTGTTTTTTTCAGCAGAACCATATCCCGTCCTCTTGAATACGGAGTGCGGTTCGCAGAAACCGTTGCATCAGGAGATCTGACCGGAGAGATGGAAAAGGAATACCTTGATCGTCATGATGAAATAGGCGACCTTGCAAGGGCACTTGAAAACATGACGCGTGACCTTGAGGGCATTCTTTCAAAGGTAGCGCTGTCTTCAGAAAACCTGGCCCAGGCTGTTACCCAGATTGCGAATGGCAACCAGGATCTTTCACAGAGAACCTCAGAACAGGCCTCTTCACTTGAAGAGGTGGCTTCAGCAATTGAAGAGGCAACAGCTTCAATAAACCAGAATGCAGACAATGCTGACGAGGGCAGCAGCCTTTCAAAGAAAACCTCCGGTCTTGCGGAGGAGGGCGGAACAGTTCTCGGAGAGGCTATCAATGCCATAGGTGAAATCAGTGAATCGAGCAAGAAGATGGGTGAAATTGTTTCTGCTATAAATGAGATTGCGTTCCAGACCAACTTGCTGGCGCTTAACGCTGCTGTTGAGGCTGCAAGAGCGGGTGAACATGGCAGGGGTTTTGCTGTTGTTGCATCTGAAGTGAGAAATCTTGCCCAGAGGGCCGGTGATTCATCAAGAGAAATCGAACATCTCATTGCAGAGTCTGTTGCGAAGATAGAGATGGGAACAGATCTTTCAGGTAAAAGCGGTGAATCTATTAAAGAAATAATTGAAGCAATAAAAAATGTCAACAGGGTTATAAGTGAAATCTCAGCCTCGAGTTTTGAGCAGAAGCAGGGAATGGAACAGATAAACAGCGCAATAGTTCAGCTGGATTCTGTGACCCAGGAGAATGCATCTCTTGTTGAGGAAACAGCATCTGCAAGTGAGGAAATGGCATCACAGGCGGAAGACCTGAAGGCCCTTGTCGCAGGCTTTAAAATAAGGGACATCATAAAAAATGATCTGAACAGGGGTAGGGGGATGGTCTCACATGCCGCACCTGTTGTAAAGGAATCGCCAGTCAGTAAGAAAGATAACCGCACTGCTCAATTTAAAGAGAGCACAGAAATGAGTGATGTTATGAAAGAAGAAGGATTCGAAGAGTTCTAATGTATGTTCTGAATGCTGTTGATTGACACAGTCCTGTGGCTTATGCCTGTTATTAGCTCAGGGCTGTGTGTTACAAGCAGAATTGTTGTGCCGGTGTTTTGAGCTTCCTTTATTATATCCTGTACCATTGAAATGTTTTCCCTGTCAAGGTATGCAAATGGTTCATCGAGAATGAGGATGTCAGGTTCAACTGCAAGGCTTCGCGCAATGTTGAGCCGTTTTTTCATGCCCCCGCTCAGCTCTCCGGGTTTTTTGTTTTTTGCGTTTTCAAGGCCAACCCGTTCAAGCCAGATGTCAGATCTTTTTTCTGCCTCATCCTTTGTGCACGCTGATGAAAGAGCAAACGTGATGTTTTCACGTACGGTTTTCCATTTGAGGAGGACATCATTCTGGAATGAATAGCCTATGTTTTTAGATTCCAGGATTACTCTGCCTGAATCAGGTTTGAGAATGCCTGAAATGATATTGAGCAGGGTGGTCTTTCCCGAACCTGACGGCCCTGAAAAGCTGACGGTTTCTTCTCTGTCAATTGTAAGTGATATATCACTTAGTATATGTTTCCTGTTATATGATTTTGATACGTGTTTCAGCTTAATCATCCGTGCTCTTCTCCTGTGATGTATTCCTTCTCCGGAGTGAATCTATAACCGTAACCTCGAGAAAGAATCCCATTAGAATGAGTATAAGGGCCCAGCTGTAGAGATCAGGTATCTCAAGGTATCTGAATGACCAGTAGAGCCTCGACCCTATTCCATTGGATGATCCGAAAAATTCTGCTGTTGCGATTACCTTCCATGTAACGCCAAGAGCATATGAGAAAGAGGCAATAAGGGATGAGTTTATTCCCGGCAGAATGATATCTTTAAGTATAATTCTCTTCTTAATCCTGTATATTCTCGCAAGGTGAAAAAGGTCTTTGTCTATTGACGCCACACCATTGGCGATATTGAAAAAGATTACAGGAAACAGGGTGAGAACTATTACAACAAGAGGAACAGCCGCTCCCATGCCAACCCATACCATGAGGATGGCTATCCATATGATCGGAGGGCAGCTCTGTGATGCCGTTACCAGGGGAGATGTAAGATCCATCAGTTTTTTACTGAGCCCGCCTGCAAGGCCGGCAGGTATGGCAAGGATGAATGTTATAGAAAGTCCCAGTATGCCCCTGAATACGGATATGAGGATGTGTTCCCAGGTTGTACTTGCGCTAACAAGAACCCCGAGCTTAATGATTATCGTTAACGGGGGAGGCACAAGAACCGAACCCATAAAAAGGGAGATTACCTGCCATACCACAAGTATTATGCCAAAGCTTACAATGTATTTCAGTTTTCCCATATAAACTTGCTGTCTGTCTCTGTTATGTTTCGAATTGAAGGATTCACTATTGAAAAATAATCATGGATCTCTTTTTTTACATCACCGGCTTTTTTTACAAGAAATATATCCCTTTTGAGAGATTCCCTTATTACCTCAGCAGGTATGTGCGTGCCAAAATAGCCCGGGAAGAATTCATGCGCTTTTTGGCTGTTTTCGTCAAGGTATTTACCTGTTTCAAGAATAATTTCAGCAAGCCTGCTTATCTTTTCCGGGTAGCGCGCTGCAGTGTTCTCGTTAACTGCGAATCCGGCTATTGGCATGATTCTGTCAGTGCCTGCTGCATCACCGTAAAGAGCCTCAAGGTTTGCAATTACCCTGATGCTCGGATTTTTGAGAATGAGCATGCTCACTATAGGTTCAGGAATCAGTGCTGCATCCACCCTGCCTGATGCCAGAAGCATGTGCAGTTCCCGTCCCTGGCAGGGCTGCATTTGTATGTCTGCTGCCCTTTTTTTGAGGATGAACCTGAGAACCGGAATCGCAGGTGAGCCCGGAGGAGCATAGGCGAGCTTTGTGCCTTTGAGGTCATCAATTGACGTTATGCTCTTTCTGGTTGATATTATAAAAAACTTTCTCCACCCTGAAACCAGCATGATCCTCACAGGAGCCCCTTTGCTGCGGGCGAGCGCGAATCCTTCTGTGTGGCCAAGCCATATGTCTCCCCGCCCGGAGAGAAGAATGCTCTGAAGGTCATCAGGATTCTTCCACAGGTGAACCCTTATATTAAAAAGATCTTTCAGTCTGCCCTGCTTGATTGCAGCAAAGAGGGGAAGCTGTGGTGTGGTTGCCTGTGATGATGTAAAATAGTCGAGAGTTGGCACTCCCTGATTACTTCCTTCAAGGATATCATCTGTGGCGGAACCCCTGAAATTAAGGTATCCGCCGTAGATGAAGGCCGCTGTTCCAATAACGGTCAGGATTATTCTTCTGATTTTTTTTAGCTGCATCAGTATTCCACTGTCATGCCGAATTTGAATGTGCGGCCGGGTTCATTGAATGTATAACCCCTGGATGTTGTAAGGTAGTCATTGTATTCTGCATCCAGAATGTTTGAACAGTTTACAAATAACTCGCTTTTTATGCCTGCAAGAACAAATGAGTATGAAACACCAGCATCAACCCTTGTCCAGTCATCGCTCTCTTCTGTGCCAGAGGGAACATTGTTTTGCTTTGCAGTATACACTGTGTCAACAAAACAAGAGAGCCCAAAAGGGGATTCATAGCTCAGCTTTGTGTAAATATTCCACGGTGCAACAGATGCAAGGTCTTCATCGTTTTCAGTGTCGCGCCCCCTTGTGTATGAAAATGCAGAGCGCAGGGAGAGGCC
>CAZEJW010000120.1:0-7127 GCA_964512685.1 uncultured Leptospirales bacterium
TAGGATAAAGCCTTCTGGTGAATGCAGTTGGGTTGCATCTTGTGACTCTTGCCATCGCAAGGGCGTATCCTTTAATGAAACCATATTTTTTAATAACCTCTCTGGCGTATGCCGAGCACGTTGGATAGAAAATGCACTGTTTGTTATCTATCGGGCTTATACATTTTCTGTAAAAATTATATAATCCTTTCGCCGGAAGTGAGTGGGGTTTTGATTGTTTCAAAGGCTCCAAAACAACTCCGGCAGATAAAAAATCCCTGCTTCCTGTCAGGGGAGCATCTTTTTTGTTATTTGCTGTTGAACATGCAGCAAATAACAAAATCAGCGGGATAATTAAAGGTTTAGTCAGATATGATTTTTTTGAAAATGTCGTCATTTATATCCTGATTGATTTCTGTTCTCTTGAGGCTTGTAGTTATCTCCATGCCTCCTGCAGGAATGGAAGTCTTGACTATATGAGGGAATTCAGTACCGTTTATTGTTTTGTAGTTGGAATAGGAAATAGTTTTTGTGAGTTTTTTTTCTACAAAAAATCTGATTATTGAAATCCGATTGTTTTTTATCAATATTTTTATATTTGCATTTTTGTTTGTTTTTGATTTTCCTTCCATTGCCGAATCATCTGCGGTTTTTTTTATGTTGTATTTTTTTTCTAAATAACTTATCGGATCAAATACTTCCGGAAGAAAAATCTGTTCAATGAATATTCTGTGAGCATCGGAAAGATCTTTGATCTTCTGTTTATATGTTTGCCTGTCTGTAAGATTATAGTACCTGTATTCATCACCATCTAACAGGAATACACATCTGCTTGGAGAAATTTCATCATACCGCTTTTTATCAATCCCTTTCCGGGTATATTGCCCACGATGGACGACACTTCCGCGTTTGTTTTTAATAATGGTATTGACCCTCGTTTTTATTGATTTGATTTTCTGATAATTTATTTTAACATCATTGTATTCAGCAAAAGCCGAAGGAGTGGATATAATGATTGATAAAAATATTATGGTCAATGCCGCCAGTAGTTTTTTCATTACCTGCCTCTATTCTTGGGATTCCAGATGTTACAATCGTAATTGCTGATGTCAATCTATTTTTGGTCTAATATAATCTGTTATGCTCATTATCACCGCCGTATTTATCTTGATTTTTTAAATCCTGCATTATTTTATGGTAGCTAAATTTTATATACTATCCGGTATTTATTCCTGAAAATACTTTTTAGCGCAAAAGGAAGAGTATTATTACCACCCCGTCTTCGGCGCCGGGGGTAATAGAGTTTTTCTTCTACAGTAAAGTTTAGGAATAAACACTGATACTATCAGTTTTTTTGATCGAAATAATTATTCTGGGGGGTGAAGAGGGTGTCAAAAATAAAGAAATTTTTATTTATTATTTTAATATCAGGATTTACTTTTTCCTGTGCAACTACGGCTTACAGAGGTTATACCGGGCCAAGGCAGATTGTGGCTGTGCCTGTTTTTCTTAACAAGAGCGATAAGAAGCTCTCCAGGAAATTTCTTGAGGGGCTTACTGATCAGTTTGCTTCGGAACTGATAAAGAGCGGAAGATTTAGTGTGGTTGAACGAACCAGGCTCAGTGAACTCATGAAGGAACATGAATTAGGCATGACAGGTCTTATGAAAACATCTGATGCTGTAAGAATAGGGCAGATGGTTCAGGCTCCATATATCATCCTTGCTACAATCAGCAATTTTAATGTGGAAAAAAAGGATGTCCTGGTAGAAATCGTTGGTTATGACAAAATATTATTTAAAGTTGTTTTAAATGCCAGGGTTATATCCACTACTTCCGGAACTTCAGTTGGCGCCGCAAGTGTTATTCATGAAGACACCAGTACATCCTTTAAGATTAGCCTTGATACGGAAACGAATTACTCCTTTGGCGGCACTTATGAAAAACTCGATCCTGCGATTAAGGATCAACTTTTTAAGGCTGTAAAAAAACTTACAGCAGATCTCTACAATCAGAAATTCTGAATATGTCCAAATCCTCTTTCGCTGTTCTGTCTTTTTGTTTAATTGTTATAACATCATCTCTGACTGTTTTTGCCGGAAAAGGTATAAACAGGCAGACTGATGATGCACAATTAAACAAACAGGGGGTTATTGCCCTCGAGGCAGGGAAAAATCGCACTGCAGAAAAGTATTTCAGGCAGGCGATCAGAAAAAACAGTAAGATCAAATTTTACTATAATAATCTGGCTGCGGCGCTCATCCGTCAAAAAAAATATAAAGAGGCTTCCTCTGTCCTTAAGATGGCCCTTGATATAGACCCCGAATATGTTAAAGCGCTTTCAAATCTTGCGGTTGCAAGTTTCAAGCTTGGTGAATACATTGAAGCTTACCGTTATTATCAACAGGCCAAAAAAGCTGATGAAAAATATGCATCTGAAAGGTTTGATAAAGAGCGGGTAAAAAAAAGAATCCGGGAAGAAAAGAAAAAGAATCCGGGAAACAAGGTATATGATGAAATTCTTGAGAGGCTGGAGGACTGATCTCCCGCAAAAGAGAGATCAGTTATATAATATTTAGAATGAAAGTTTTTTTCTTGTGGCAAATTCCTTTTCTAAAACTTCTTTTACCTTTTCAACATCAGGCTCGAGTTCTATTGGTCTGTTTCCATATTTCGGGCTGACTTCACTTAGAGTGTTTTCGTGATAGCCAACCTTGAACTCGGAAAACTTCAGTCCGTGAGCTGTAGAAATAATGACTGTTTTGTCAGTCTTCGATATTATCTGTTTCTCTCGAAGCTTCATCAGAGCAGCGAGAGCAACCCCTGTATGAGGGCAGCTGTAGAGTCCGGTTAAATCTGCAAGTGCAGCCGCATTCGAGAGTTCATCCTCTGATGCCTGCTCAACAATGCCATCAAATTCTTTCAGGATTTTTATTGCTTTCTGAACGGATACGGGATCGCCGATCTGAATCGCAGATGCAAGAGTTTTGCCAGGTTCCATTGGTTTGAATGTTTTAAAATCATCAAGATATGACTGGTATAGAGGGTTGGCTTTTTCGGCCTGGGCAAGTACTATTCTGGGCTTTTTATCGATGAGTCCGAGTTCTAGCATAAGCTTGAAACCCTTGCCAAGAGCCGCAACATTTCCGAGATTCCCTCCTGGGATAATAATGACATCAGGAACTTCCCAGTTAAACTGCTGAACGAGTTCAATGGATATGGTCTTCTGTCCTTCGATTCTCAGCGAATTCATCGAATTGGCAAGGTATATTGTATTGTCTTTTGTTATCTCCTTTACTATACGCATGCATCCATCAAAATTTGTATCAAGAGAAAGAACAATAGCGCCATTTGACATCGGTTGCACCAGCTGTGCGATCGATATCTTGTTGCTTGGAAGTAGTACGATAGACGGAATCCCCGCATATGCGGCATAGGCTGAAAGGGCAGCAGATGTATCGCCGGTTGAAGCACACGCTACAGCTTTTATATCCTGACCCTTTGAAATCATTTCATTTACGATTGACACAAGTACTGTCATGCCAAGATCTTTGAATGAGCCTGTGTGACTGGTGCCGCACATCTTTATCCATAAATCATTCATGCCGAGGTTCGCACCGAACCTTTTTGCCCAGAAGAGATTCGTATTGCCCTCGTTCATTGACACGATATTTTCACTGTCTATGCCAGGCAATACCCATTCTTTTTTTCCCCATACACCGCTTGCATATGGCCAGGAGGTCGTACCGGCCCTTTCTCTGAAAAGAGTTTTCCATTCCTGAGGCGATCTGTCCTTCAGGCGCTCAATGTCATGAGAGACTTCAAGAAGTCCGCCGCATTCAGGACACTTGTAGATTACAGTATCAAGTGGATATTCACCTGTGCATCCATTTATGCATTTGAAAACAGAACTGTATTCATTCATTGTAAAACTCCTTAATCGAGAGGGTCTTCAACTCTGATAAGCATCACTTCCCCATAAACGAAATCAAATTCCTCGATTTCTTTTACAGCTTTGAGCATTCCCTTTTCTTCTGCTTCATGAGTCATAAGAATAAGGGGGATGATGTAGCCGTCATCCATCTCTCTCTGCAGGATGGATGCAATGGATATGTTGTACTTACCGATTATCCCGGTTATCTTTGCAAGTATTCCGGGTGTGTCTTCTGTGTGAATTCTGAGATAGTATCTTGATCTTCTTTCATCCGCTGGAATGAACTTAACATCTTCGCTTGCAGGGATGAATCTTTTTCTGGCTCCGTGACTCTCTGCAATCTGAACAATATCGCTGATAACGGCAGATGCAGTCGGATAACTTCCGGCTCCCTTTCCGTAAAATAATACCGGATCTGTCATATTACCATCTATAAGCACCGCATTGTTTTCATAATGAATCTGTGCAAGAGGATGGTCTTCAGGGATCATGGTTGGTCTTACGCTTATATCCAGTCCCGAATTTTCCATTTTTGCGATTCCAAGCAGTTTTATCACATAGCCCATATCTCTTGCGTAGGATATATCCACCTGGTTGATCTTTGTGATTCCTTCTATTGGGATCGATCTGAAGTCAATATTTTTATTGAAAGCTATCATTGACAGAAGGGAAATTTTATGGCCGGCATCGAATCCTTCAATATCGAATGTGGGGTCAGCTTCGGCAAAGCCATTTTCCTGTGCATCTTTCAATACTCTGTCAAAAGGAAGTCCTTCAAAGCTCATTCTTGTAAGAATATAATTGGTTGTACCATTCAGTATTCCCATTATAAGTCGAATCCTGTTTCCCACAAGACCGGTTTTCAGGCCAAGGATACAGGGGATTCCTCCGCCAACTGCTGCCTCGAAGCCAATGCTTAGATTTTTATCCGAAGCTTTCCTGAAAATATCGAGGCCGTCTTCAGCCAGGAGTTTTTTATTTGCTGTTACCACACTTTTGCCTTTATCGAAAGCATCAAGTATGATCGTTTTTGCAGGTTCTGTTCCGCCGATCAGTTCAATTACAATATCAATTTCGGGATCATTGGTGATATCCTTCCAATTGTCGGTAATCTCAATATCGTCACAGCTTTTTTTTATATTATCAGTATCCAGATCGCAAATTGTTTTTATTTCAAAAGTGATCGATGTTCGTTCTGTTATGAGAGATGAGTTTTTTTTCAGAAGGTTGTACACCCCACTGCCAACAGTTCCAAATCCAATCAGTCCGATTTTACATACTTCCATATTGTGATTCCTTTGATTTTGTGAGTCAGGGTATTCCCGGCAGGCCGCGAATTTATTTTATATATTAACACATAAAGGTAAGACATAAAATCTTACCTTTATTTGTCAATAATAGTTTCAGCTGGCCCGGAAAAATGGTCTTCTTCATCCTGCTGCCGCACAAAGGGCAAAAATTAAAGAGAACAGCCCTGTTCAGATTTATCTTGTTTTGAATCTTTTTGAGATTTCATCCAGTCTTTGAGATTTTTCTTTCAGGGTTTCGGCAGATTCTGAAACGATAGAAGAAGAACCTGCTATTTCCTGAATCGAGTCATTGATTTTTGTCAGTGCTCTCAGTATTTCGGAGCTTGTTGTTTTCTGTTCATTCGTGGCGCCGGCTATCTGCTCTGCCATTCTGTTGACTTCTTCCACGTCTGCCATCACCTGCTCGCTGCCTCTTGCCTGTTCTTCTGACGACATGGCGATTTCTTCTATGAGTCTTGCTGCCGAATCGATTTTTTCTACCATCTGGGTAATCGCTTCATTAGTCTGGTTTACAAGGTCAGCGCCGGTTTGTATGTCAAGACGGATTGTTTTAACTACGTTTTCAATTTCTTTTGTACTCTGCGCTGTTGCCTCAGCCAGCTTGGATATCTCTTCGGATACGACCGCAAATCCTTTCCCATGATCTCCGGCCCTTGCTGCCTCGATCGCGGCATTAAGGGAGAGAAGGTTGATCTGGTCGGATATATCATTGATCATACCAATGATGTTTCCAATCTTTTGTGAGTTTTCAGCAACCTGGTTTATTTTGCCTGTGGTTTCCCGTAGCATGGATTCGGTTCGTTTTGCTTCATTCACTGTATTGCCGGCAGCATTACTTACATTTGAGGAATTTTCACCGACATTTTTAGTGGATGCAGTCAGTTCTTCCATTGCAGCGCTCGTTTGTGCAACTCTTACTGCCTGGTTTTCTGCTGAATGAGCGACATTTTCGATTGTTGCCATTAACTCTTCGTTCGCTGATGTGGTCTCTTCGATAAATGATGCCTGGGTCTGTGATTCCTCTTCCATCTTCTGGCTTACAACAGCTAATTCTTCGGCCCTGTCATTGAGTTCGCCTGTAGTAACCTTGAGATCACTTACAAAATACTGAGTTGTAACTATCATGTTGTTTATGGCTTCTATGAGTTCATCTGTTTCACTGCGGATAGCATTTTTGTATACAGGACAGTATTGACAGTATTTCTCAAGTTTGTCTTCGGAGTCCACGGGAAATCCATTGTCACATAATGTATTTTCTATTCCCCAGCAGGCAAGATTTGAAGTGGAATGGGCAGGACAGTCTTCCCTGCCGCAGTTTTTTATGTCTGAACACTTTTTGTAGTGAGGTTGAGGGATGAAGACGGTCAGGTCTCCTGAGCTGACTTTTACCGCTGTTTCAATAATTTTTCTGAGCGGTCTGGATATCCTGAGAGCAAGATAATTGCTGATGAATAGAAGCGTTACAGGGAAAATTACAAGGAGTATTACAAGTATGGTGAATATTATATTCAGCGTACCCAGAATATCATTATAGGTAACGTTCGCCATTATAATCCAGTCCCATTTCTTGAAGTAGGCGAACCTGCTCCTTTTTTTTTCAATATTGTTTTTATCGTCTTTGTAATGATAATCAAGTGCGCCGTCTTTTGTCTGATAGATCTCTCTTGCAAAAAATTTTCCACTGACAGGGTCCTTGAGTTCTGAGAGAGAGCTTCCTTTCGGAAGAAAGGGGTGATGGATAAGTTGTCCCTGGGAGTTTACGACAGAGATGTATCCTCTTTCACCAATTTTTGTATTGTTGATCATCTCAAAGAGACCGGTGTCAGGGGCCGGAACACCAATATAGTAAGCTCCGACAATATCCCCTTGCCTGTTCTTTAATGGCTCATAATGTGTCACGCACC